>NZ_JUGR01000001.1:3000000-3300000 GCF_000800015.1 Terriglobus sp. TAA 43 | reverse complement strand
GAACATCCGGAGATTGTGCAAAGGCTGCGTGAGAAGCTGCAGCGGATCCGGGGCCGCTGAGGTAGAGATTTCTCACGGCAATGAGCGGTAGGCGTGAATGAGCTTTCGGGCACGAGTAAGCAGGCTAAGCTTGTGCTTTGAACTCAGAACTAAAGTACCGTTCTTGGGCAACCACACTTCTCCGCTTGGAGAACTTACATCGTAGAAACCCAACTTGTTCTTTGCGGCTAGACGGAAGACGGTTTCATTCGCCTGCGCGGATTTTGACCAAGCAAATGCGATGTAAACCATGTTCGGAGCGATACAGTAGTCCGCTGCAGTAGCTTCATCACCGGGGAGTTCTTCTTCTGCTAAAGGTCCATTGAGCGGAGGGAAAATTGGGAAAATATCCGCGATGAAAGATCGCAGTCTTACCGTTGCATTTGCGGGATTGTCGTAATCGATCGGCTCATTCCAATCCGTCTGGCCCCGAAACCACTCCAGAAATGCATCTCGCTCTAGCGGAATATTTTCAGGATCGAATACCGCCAAGTAATAGCTCATGCGCCCACTATAAGGGCGCATGAGCGTACCGTCATAGTTAGTTCATCCACTTGCGATCTTGCGGATTGCGCTCTTCTTCTTCGGGCGCGATGTAGCGGCCGTCTTCATCGAATTTCACGATGCGGTCCTGCTTGCGCATGTAGACCTCAAACTTGCGTGCGGCGCGACGGCGCTTCCAGCGGTAGTAGCCGTTACGCATGCCGTACCAACGTTCGCTGGTGGAGGCAGACAGGCCGGTGCGGCGTGCCAGTTTTGTGTAGGCGTAGCCGCTGAGTCCGCTGCAGATGGCGAGCAGTGCCCAGAGCGCATTGCCTTCAAAGATCAGCATGGCCACGTAGATCAGGCCACCCATCCAGACGACATATTTTGCCTTGGCGCGGAGGACGAAGAAGAGGAGAAATTCTGTGTCGCCGAAGAAGACGGCGAAGGCTATGAGGACGCCGAAGAGCGGCGCGCCTACGCCTCCCACCGCGATGGTGGGATCGAGGTGGGGCAGGATGACGCGGCCACCGGTGACCAGTGGCGGCAACGCGGTAAGGAGTGTGGCCAGGATGCTGCCGCCGAGTGCCGAGACGTAAAACAGCTCCGTGAACCAGCGTGATCCGCGAATGTCTTCCAGCATGGCGCCGGTGAACCAGAGATTCAGCAGTGCAAAGGCGAAGGAGATGATGCCGCTATTGAAAAACGGGTACGTGAGCAATTGCCAGACGTAGCCGTGGCGGACGACAGCCCACGGTGTGAGCAGGAAGAAAAGTTGCAGAAACCGCCCCACAGCGGGTGATACCAGCGCCAGCAATCCTGTGAGAAGATACACAGCCAGCAGCGCAATCACGAGGCGGCGAACGGCGCCGCGGAAGGGTGGCAGGGTGAGCGTGACTGGGTCGCGCGGAGACATCAACCATCATTTCATCACAGTTCGTTGTCGGCATGCGTAAAGAGAGACGTGTACTCTGCTGAAGTGGCACGAGCGTCTTAGCGGCTGAAGAATGCCGTTCGAAACAACCCCGCGCGGCGCGGTTTGCGTCTGTAGCAAATAACGCAGCCACAACTGCATCTGAGCGGGAAAACAAAACGATGGGCACCGGCATGTACCGGACCTGCAACACAACACAAAAACGCTAGAGGGAACGATCATGGCAGCGACTTGCCCAGAGTGCGATAACCAGCTCGACATCGATGTGGACGAGGTTGAAGAGGGCGAAACCATCACCTGCGACGAGTGTGGGACAGAACTGGAGATTGTCTCCACCGAGCCCCTGCAAATTGCACCGGTGGATGCCGAAGGCTACGACGACGAGGACGACGATTATGGCCGTTCTCATGACGATGACGAGGACGAGGAGTAATCGCGACTCCCGCGATGACTTCGGGTTTAATCCGATATAAGGGACGATGGTTGCCGCGGAGACTCCCCGGCAGCCATCGCACAGGCGATACATGAACCGATTGCGCATCCTTCCGTTTCTGTTTGCCGGAGGCCTTCTGCTGGCTCCTGTAAGCGTCACCATGCCCACCGCACAGGCGCAGGCCGCCGCTGCCACACGCAGCGTGACCGGCACCGTGGTGGACAAGTCCGGGGCCATGGTGAAGGGTGCCGTTGTCCATCTGAAGGACACACGCGCACTGTCGCAGCGCAGCTATATTACGGCGGATGACGGGCAGTTTCGCTTTGCCCAGCTCTCCACGTCGACGGATTATGAGCTGTGGGCGGATCTGAACGGACAGAAGTCCGACAGCAAGAATCTCAGCTCCTTCGACACCAAAAAGGTCCAGGAGATAACGCTGAAGCTGCCGTAACCGGCGCAGCGTTTCCCTAGTGCAGCAGGCCTGCTTGTGGGGCCTTGCCGCTGTGGACCCATGTCAGCAATTCGTCAAAAGCGTGGCCGACTTCGTCGGGAGTAAAGGTGCAGTGCCCTTCGCGGTGGACGTATTGCTGTACGAGGTTGTCAGCAAAGCCGGCGTGCGCTACTTCGCTGGCGTATAGCGTCAGGGAGTTCGCAGGGATCAATGGGTCGTAGATGGTGTGCAGCGCCAGCATGGGTTTGGTGAGACGACCGCTGGGCCAGTAGTGCGCCATCAGGTAGTCGCGGGCTGGTTTATCGGGTGCGTAGCGGCGTACGCCGTCGTTCAGCGCGTAGTCGGTGGCCGTGGTCACGCTGGTGCCGGTGTAGATCCAGTTGCGGTTGTCGAAGGGATTGCCGCCAGCCTTCCTCTGCAGATCGCCGATGACGTATGTGAAGTAGCCGATGGCGCGAGCCACCTCCACGTCCGAGTGCAGCTGCATGAGTTCGCGCATGGCCAGCGCGGCGTCCGGCTTGGCACGCAGCGCGGTGAGTACCTTCTGCCGCAGCGCTTCACTCTCTTCAAAGTTCGGCGGGACCGGGTCTAGCGGGCCCATCAGGCCGGGGAAGTAGAAATCGAACGCGGCGCGCGTAGCGAAGCGGCGATCGAGATGCACGTAGCTTGGGCCGACCGCTCCGCACAGGTTCAGGCCGCCCGTGTAGGTGTTCTTGCTATTCAGCTCCATGGTGATCATGGTGAGCGCACCCCCCATGGAGCCGCCTGCGGCGAAGGTCTCGCGCGGGGTGCCGTACTTCTTCACGAAGTAGCGGCGCAGCGATTCGGTATCTCCGTATCCCGCCTGCAGTGCCCATCCGGTTTCGCTGTAACCGCTCTGGATAACGGCGAAGCCGCGTCGGTACATCTGCTCGGGCTGCGCGCCGATGCTGCCGTCAAGACGGAAGCGGAACGGCGATTCCGAGTAGCCGTGATAGAAGACGACCAGGGAACGGTTCCACGATGCGGGTATGTCAATGCGATATTCGGCGCGCCCTAATACGCCTACCTCGGTGATGGAACCGTTGTTGCCGTGCAGCACTTCCGGCTCGCCCGTGGGTGTGGGCGACGCCTGACCCACCGCCGCGGCTGGCAGCACCGCAAAGAATGCGGCAGCAGCGCAGCACAAAAGCCGACGTGAGGCACCAAGGTTCATGGGTATGTCTCTCAGCATATCAAGCCGTAGTACGTGCCGCGAGATGATACCGTTCCACATCTACATCTACGATGCAAAAGCGATGCAGCCCCAGTGCACAAGTGCCTTCATAGGCTGAGGATGGCGAAGAATTTCCGCGGCTGGCAACACGGACAGCAGCTACGATAACGCAATGTCTTCCGCCGCTCCCACTGCATCACAACGCCGTTACATGCCCGCATGGATCACTGGCGTTCTCTACGGCGGCACCTACAACGGCTTTGCGTCTGTAAGTCTTTCGCAACTGATGCCTGAGCACGGTGTGACGCTGGGTCGCACCGCCGATATGATCGCCCTGATTCTGACGGCCAGCTACGTCAGTTTTCTGCTGACGCCGCTGGTGGACTGCGCTTTGCCGCGTCGTGTGTGGGCGGGGTTGTTGGCCATTACCGCAGCGGCATGTCTTTGTTTCTCTGTGCCTATGCTCGCGGCTGGAGCGGAAAATGGAGGCCACGGCCCGCATGCCACCGCGTTGATGCTGGTGGTGTTCTTCGGTTATCTGTGCAACCAGATGTACACCAGCACCATTGGTGGCATGGTTCCGAATCTGGTGCGTCCTTCGCAGCATTCGGCGGCGAGTGCGTGGCTCAACATCAGCTACCTTGCGCTGACAGGAGCGGGCGGCGCGCTTTGCGTGTGGGAAGTGCGCAATCTACCGGTTCATGTGGCGATGTTCACTGTGCCCATTCCCATTCTTCTGGGCGCAACACCACTCTTCTTCATCCCGAAGGAAGACCGCATCCCGCGCCGGGTGGGCGAGGCGATGCACAAACTGTTCAGCGATCTATGGGAGACGGCGCGGCAACCGAGTTATCTGTTCGCGCTGCTGGTATTCGTGATCCCGTCTTCGACGTTTGCGTTGCAGAATCTGTTCGGCGGAATGGGCGCGGACTTTCATGCCAGCCCGGAGTTGACCAATCTTTCGGTAGGGCTACTGTTCACCATTGCATGCGCGATTGGCGCGGCTGTCGGTGGGCCTTTGAGTAATCGCTTTGATCGTCGGTTTCTATTTATTGCACCGGCGATGCTGGCTGCGCTGGGATCGCTTGCGATGGCATTTGGTCCGAAAACACCGTGGGTGTTTGCAGCCGGGCTTTTCTTTTACAACCTGATGGCAGGCATCAATTACACAGCAACCAGCGCGCTGGTTTTCCAGATTGTGGGCAAGAACAATCCACTGAGCGCGACGCAGTATGCGGTTTCGATTGCGGCCTGCAACCTGGCCATTACCGGCTCCGTGAAGATGGATGGCGTAGGCGCAGACCACTTTGGAGTGCATGGCGCGCTGGTGACCGATGCGCTTTTGAGCCTTGTGCTGGGCACGCTGGTTTTGCTGCTGGTGTGGAAGTTTGGTGGAGGATTCCCGAAGCCACCGATTGGCGAAGACGAACTGGTGGAAGCAGAGGCTGGCGCAAAGATCGCATGACATCATGCGTTGCGTTGGCGCGAAGCGCTACACCGGTTTGTCTGGTTGTGATTGATAAATCTCTTCCACGCGTTCCACTGTGTCGATATCGTCGACCGACTTATCTCGACGGATCTGCACAATGCGCGGAAACCGCAGCGCGAATCCTGATGCGTGACGATCGCTGCGCATGATGTTATTGAACGCAATCTCCAGCACTACGAGAGGCTCAACGCTGCGGAAGTGTCCGTAGTCTTCGAGCGTATGCGCTTTGCTCCAGTCAGTAAGCTCCACGATCTCCGCATCGGTCAGACCGCCGTACGCTTTGCCCACGTTCTGCAGAGAGCCATCGCTAGCGCGCACTGCGAATGTGTAGTCGGACAGGAGCTGCGAGCGCCGTCCGTGACCATACTCTGCGCCGGTGATGACCACATCCAGCGTGTCGAGATGGCGCTTCAGCTTCATCCACGAAAGTCCACGACGACCCGGCTGATAGAGCGAGCCGGAAGACTTGATCATGACGCCCTCGTTACCGCGATCACGCGCCGCGACATAGGCACGATCCAGATCGCTTGCCGAGTGCGCCTCCACCACCTGCGAGAGAAGCAACCGTTGTTCTCCCTGCGGAGTCGCAGCAGAATCGTCAACAAAAAGCCCACCCGAAGGCAGAGGGGCTTCGGCCTCCAACGGCGAAAGCGTCACTGCCTGCATGCGCGAAGCCAGTGCTTCCAAACGGCGGCGACGTTCACTCAACGGCAAGTCCAGCAACAACTCACCATGCGCGAAGAGGATGTCGAATGCCATGTAAACAACCGGCGTTCCGCTGCGGACTGCGTTCGTGACCTTCTTGCGACCGATGCGAGGCGACAGCATTGCAAACGGTAACGCGCGTTCACTGCGAACATCCCACGCTAACAACTCACCATCCAGAATCACGCCGCTGCTATTGCCGATCACAGCCTCGCTCACCGCAGCGAAGGCTTCCACAATCTCCGGATAACTTGCGGTCACATCCTCACGATTGCGTGAGTACAGCGCGACGCGTCCCGGATCATCGCTGCTGCCAAAGTGCAGTTGCACGCGCATGCCATCGAACTTGTCTTCTACCTGCGCATCGAGATGGATTGCCTGCAACGCCGCGTGTTCCTGCTCCGCATCATCCAGTGCAGACTCATCCTCTGCGCGAATATGCGGTTCTGGTTCGGCGTGCGATTGCGGCGGCACACTGATGCCCGCTTCCTCTGCAGCCTCTGGCTTGGAGGCGAACCGTTTCACCGCCTCTTCCGGTGTGTCCACAGGAGAAGCCAGCATGAACCCCAGCGGATGGAAGAGCCGCATACGCGCCTCGCGCAACGTAACGCTGAAGGCCATCTGCGTGGCGCGCGCGAGGTCCGCTTCCAGCATCACTGCGTTACGTACTTCAGCTAGCGGCTGCTCCGCGGCGACGGCGATGGCTTCCTCAATCAGCGCCTGCTTCACTCCAATGCGCATGTCGCCGCTGATGAGCTTCACCAGGTACTTCGCCTCGACGGGCGAACACCGCTCCAGTAAGCCCGTAAGCAGCGCCTGTCGTTGCGCTGTCGTTTTTGCCGCGGGGATGGCCGCAAACGCCTCTGCGACCTGGGCGAAGGTTAGGCTCGGCTCGGGTAGATGTCCTTGCTCGGCGAACAGGTCGCCCGCGGCTGCGCCGATATCGCCATGCCGACGCCAGGCCGCCGTGAACTGCTCCTCCGACGGTCGCACGATATCCCGCAGGACACGCGACAGCATGGCGCCGCCAATGCTCAGTTTGCGTGCATCCGATTCCGGAAACGCCTCGCCGGAGAGATACAGCGCCAGCAGACCGGCGTCGTCGCGCACCTGTACCAGGCACTCGGCAATTGCCGCACGCTTCTTCAGCTTGCTGGAGGTTTCCGCAAGAGCATCACCCAGGGTTGCGAGTTGAAGGAAGAGCGCCATGCCTCACTTTGACAGATGCTTACGATCACTCCAACGATTGCCTGCACTGGCGATAGCGCAGCGATTCCCAAGAGTAAAGGGCACGGCTTTCGCCGTGCCCTTACCTAATCAATCTCAAGTGCGCTTAAAGCGATGGAGCGTGGAGATAAGGTGCAACGCTCATGAGAGACGCTGCGAGAAGCGACGCGGTGCTACGTTGGGCTGACGGCGCCGCGGTACGCGAAGTTCCGGCAGGAATGTGCAGACGAGCCAGCACCGTCTTGTCTGCATCGAACGGAGACTGCCCATTCTTCGACATGATGGCGTGGCAGGTATCGCAGGTGGCAGGTGCACTTACCTGCTGATGGCACGCAATGCAGCCCGCCATGTGCAGGTTCTTCTCTTCCGCGATGGCTGTGCGCTGGGCGACAGGGCCGTGGCAGCCTTCGCAGGTGGCGCCTGCAGAGATATGTGTCTTGTGGCTGAAGGTCACGAATGACGGGACGCGATAGACGCGCACCCACTGGATGAGTTCGTTGTTCTTTGCCGCATCGGCCAGGTGCTTGATGTCGGGCTTATCCGTGGCAATGGCGGCATGGCACAGCATGCACTTCGAAGGCTGCGGGATGGCAAGCGTTGCGCCGCCGCGGTTGGGCTCGTGGCAGTCATTGCAACCGAGCTTGGCTGTACCGACGTGCAGTTGGTGATTGAAGTTGATGGGCTGCCCTGGAGCGGTATTGCCCGTGACATTCGGCGCAGATGCCTTGGCTACATCGGCTGGCGATGCCACCTGCGCAGCATCACCCGCCGGTGGCGCGCCCATGGAATCATCCTGCGCGTGCGCTCCCAGAGCGAATGCGAACATCAACGCAACTGCCAGCAACAACTTCTTCAACGAACGTTCTCCCCTGATGGAAACGTGCCGCTCCCTGATGGGAAACGGCACGTTCCGTTACTGCAAGTGTACTTCTGTTTAGATGACGCCGAGAGCTAGACGTTGCCCTTGCGCATCTCTTCGGCCAGATACTCCGAAGCGCGCATGGCCAGCGACAGGATCGTCATGGTTGGGTTCTGCCATCCGGCGCACACCATCACGCTGGCGTCCGAGATGAACATGTTCTTGTGATCGTGCGTCTGGTTCCACTGGTTCACAACGCCCTTCTTCGGGTCGTCGCTCATACGAGCGGTGCCCTGCTCGTGGATCGAGTAACCAGCCGGGTTGTACTTGTAGTTCTTCACCAGAACTTCAAAGCCAGCTCCCTCAGCCATGGAAGCCATCGTGTCGACCATGTCTTTCGCCATGTTGTCTTCGTTGAGGCCGTACTTGGTGCTGATGGTCAGGGTCGGCATACCCCATGCGTCCAGAACCTGCTTGTTCAGGTACACATGGTTTTCGTAGTGGCCCAGCGTCTCGCCCATGATGTTGCAGCTAAAGCCGCTGCCGTTGTACTCTTCCAGCTTTTTATCCAGAGCTGCGCCGTACTCGGGGAAGGAGCGCGAGTCCATCGGGCCCGGGCTGGAGGAAACGTTGACGGCATAACCGCGCATGAAGCCCGGCGTCTTCGTTTCAAGGTTACGGAAACGCGGAATCAGAGCGCCGCCGCCGATAACACCCGGCTTGCCGCCGCGTGCTTCAGGAACCGATGCCGTGATACCTGCGCCGTAAATCTGATCTGCCAGGTGGTGTCCCAGCAGGCCGCTGGAGTTCGCAAGCTCAGAGATCATGAGCAGACGCGTGGTTTCCAGCGTGCCGCAGGCCACGATGACAACGCGTGCCTTCAGCACCATTTCGCGGTGCGAGTGGCGATCAATGAAGATCACACCGTCTACCTTGCCGCTGTTCTTGTCCGTGGTGATCTTGCGGACGATGGCGTTGGTGATGGTGGTCAGCTTGCCCGTTGCCACTGCGTCGGGAATCAGCAGGTTCAACGAAGCAGCCATGCCGTCACGGCCGCGCGCGGAGCGTGCCTTGGTGACGGGAACGCCCTGCTTCTTGCCAGCGTCTACAAACCGCTGCATCGCAGGCGACCAGGGCGATTTGTCCTCGACAAAGTTGCCATCCGGATACTGCGGCAGGTTGTCATGGTGACCGCTCACCTGGAAGATCTCTTCCACGCGGTCATAGTAGGGCGCGAGGTCCTTCAACGAGATCGGCCAGTTCTCGCCGAAGCCGTCGTGATCCTTGCACTTGAACTCAAAATCCGACAGGCGGAAGCTCTGGCGGCCCCAGTACGGCGAACGTCCACCCAGGCTGCGCACGCGCACCCAGTTGTACTGCTGGCCAGCCGGATAGTTGTAGGGAATCACCTTCTCATCGACCCACTGGTTCGCGCTGAACTCGCTTGCCTGGAAGATGTGCGGGTGGCGACCCGGAGCATCAAAACCCTTGTACGGGAGCTGGTTCGCCGGCTTCAGCGAGCGATCCTTTTCCCAGTCAATTGCAGGACCTGCATCCAGCATGGTGACTGCAATGCCCTTCTGCGTCAGGATCTTCGCGGCCATGCCGCCGGTGTGTCCCGAACCGATAATCAGTACGTCAACCTTCTTCTCTGCCATGTCGCTCTCTCGTCTCTTCAGAACCGTTTAGGAGTGGGCCTGCTTGGTTAGCGGCGCGGACGCCTTGGGTGCACCGTGGTTCACCCAGGTCTCAATGCCCGGATCCAGCGGATGCACATACAGACCAACGCTCACGCGCTCGCCCGAAACTTCCGCAGCTTGTGCCCATGCAACCGAATTCATCGTGGCCTGGCGAATGTCGCGGTGCGACAGCGCGATAAAGTTCTCGTGCTTCTCAATGGGAGGATGATCGTTGATCCAGCCCTTCAGATAGGGGCGAATAACAGCATCAGCCTGCGCAGCCGAAGACTTCGCAAACGAAACGCCAGACTTCTTCATGCAATCTGCGTTCAGGCGATCCAGACCGTCGTTGTACATGGCCTGACGATCCGCCGGCGATGCGCCGATGAGGAAGTCCAGAAACTCCGGAGCCCCAGCCTGCAGTGCACCGGGAGCACCCTGCGATGGGGGAACCAGCAGATCAGCGAAACGCACCAGCGTGGCATAGCGCGCTGGCGTGAAATAACGCACGTCCGTAACCGCGACAACGTCCGGTTGGGACAGCGGAATGTTCGGCGTTTTGAAAGATGCCATCTGCCGCTGGCGCGCCTGCGCTGCCGGTGCAGATGCGTTATTGGGAGCAACGGCCTGCTCGCCCTGGGTAATAGTGCTGGTGTTGGGCACAGGATTCGCCGCATTTGGCGAAGCCTTCTTCTGTTGGGCAAGGGCAGTGGTGGCCGCGGCCGTTACCGCTAACCCCTTAACAAATTCACGCCGTTTCATGGGCGCAATACTACGAGTTATTGATAATGGCAGTCAACGCGTCTTGAAGAAAATTCAGAGAACGCGGGACCGCCCTTTCCGTCCCACTTCAGACGGCTGCTTCCGCCTCAATTTGGCGCTCTTCGCAGTCAATTTCCGGGTGCAGGGCCGGGCGCACCCGCAACTTCTGTAGATCCACCACGATGGTCTCAGCGATGCGGTCGTGCACGCACATCCGGTTGGCGTTCAGGAAGTACTGGAAGAAGCCAAAACCGCCCTCCAGCAGCGACGCGCCGTATCCCAGACCACGCTCAATGGACTGCCACCAGCCGATGCTGTCATGCGTCAGCGACATGACCCTGATCTTCATCAGCCACTTGCCCGGTGTCTGTCCTTTGCCGAGCTTTAACGCCACACCGAAGTAAACAATGGACTTGATGAGTTCCGGTATCTTCTCGGTGACCTCGTTGACCAGCTCCACGCTGCTATGCGCCTCCGGCAGGAAATGGAAATGCCGGAAGGGCGCCTTCAGGATGCCAATGATGAGAGCGTCGATCATGAACGCCCACGCGCGACGCTTGAAGCTGGCCAGCGGCAGGCCGTTCAGCTCGTCGAAGCGTGCTGTTTCGTGCGCGTGAAACCAGCGATCTCCCCGCCAAGATTTCAGCATGGGCTGCATGTCTCCTGTGTGTGCGTTTGCTCTATTCCACCACAGGAGAAGGCTTTAGCCGCGTTTTGCCTGCCAGACTCCGCCATTTTTATAGGCAAGATTCCCGATATGACCGGCATTTGCCGCCGCAACACCCGCCTCTACCGGCGCGTTTGGCTCCTTCCGCGACTCCAGGCACTGGAAGAAGTTCGTCATGTGGTCGATGGTGCCATCGCGGAAGGACTCTTCCTTCAGGATGGGATTTTGTGCGCCCTTCAGGCCTTCGCGCCACACCGTCATGCCGCCGCGCGTGAGCTTCAGCGTGGCCTCGGTGCCGCGGAACTCCAGCCCGCCGTCGTCGATAGACGAACTCATCATGCCCTCGTACACCACGTCAAAGCCGGGATAACGGAACGCCGCCTGGATGGTGTCCGGGCAATCCCAGTTGGTGAACACGTGCTTGTCGCCGAGCATGGTGGCCATCAACGGTGCGTCGGTCTTCATGGCCCAATGCACGACGTCGATCCAGTGCGCGAACAGGTCCGTCATGGCGCCGCCGCCAAAGTTCCAGTACCAACGCCAGCGGAAGAACTTCTCCGCGTCATACGGCTGATCCGGCGCGCCGCCGAGCCACTGCTTCCAATCAAGCTGCGCCAGGTCTACCGGCTTCGGCACCCAACTCACCGCATAGTTCTGCCACCAGTAGGTGCGCACCTGCGGCACGCGGCCCAGCGCGCCGCTCTGCACCAGTGCAACTGCATCGCGAAATTGCGACCAGCTACGCTGCTGCATGCCGCACTGCAAAATGCGCTTGCCGGAACGCACCGCCTTGCGCAGCGTCTCGCCCTCTTCAATGGTGTGGTTGACGGGCTTTTCCAGGTAGACATCCTTGCCCGCCGCCAGCGCCGCGGTGGCCACGCGCACATGCCAGTGATCCGGCGTGGCGATAATCACGGCGTCGATGTTCTTGTTGTCCGTGACTTCGCGATAGTCGTTGTGCAACGTGGCATTCGTAGCCGAGGGCCGTGTCTTCACCTGTTCGCGATTGGGTACGTACACGTCGCTGACGGCAACAATCTCAAAATCAAAGCCGCTGGCTTCCGCTGCATTCAGCAAAGACTTCATGCGCCCGCCAGCGCCGATGACACCAACGCGAAGGCGCTGGTTGGCTCCAAAAGCAGAACGCGATGCAAGGGCTGTCATGCCCGTGGCAAGCAGAAAGGTGCGGCGGCTGGTGTTAACACTCATGGACAAAAATCCCCTAAATAAATGGCAGCAAGAAATCGCGTCAGTGCGTCGCGCAGCCATACTAAACCCCGTTCAGGACACAGGCGTAGAATGAAGAAGTGACGCCTGCCGCATCGGAACTGATCCAGATTGATCTCTCACCGAAGAAGCCTACGCCCAAGCCGGAGTGGCTGAAGGCGCGCGCGCCCATGGGCGAGACCTTCCATGCGCTGAAGAAGCTCACGCGCGAGCAGGGCCTGCACACCGTCTGCGAAAGCGCTCACTGCCCGAACATTGGCGAGTGCTGGAACCACAAGACCGCCACGTTCATGATGCTGGGCAATAGCTGCACGCGTCGCTGCGGTTTCTGCGCAGTGCCCAGCGGCAAGCCAGAGCCGATCGATCACGATGAGCCTCGCCGCGTGGCCTATGCCGTTGCAACGCTTGGACTGCAGCACGCCGTCATCACCAGCGTGAATCGCGACGATGACAACGTGGGCGCAGCCACTGCCTTCGTCAACGTCATCCATGAGATCCGCAAGCAGGCGCCCGGATGCCAGGTGGAGATTCTGACGCCGGACTTCCAGGGCACGGAAGAGGCGATCCGCCTTGTTGTTGCCGCCGGTCCGGAGATTCTGAACCACAACATTGAGACGGTGCCGCGGTTGTATCGCGTGGCGAAATCCGGTGGACGCTACGAGCGCAGCATCGGCTATCTGCGTCTTGCAAAAGAACTGAATCCGAAACAGGTGACGAAGACCGGCATCATCGTGGGCATGGGCGAAGAGACGCATGAGCTACTCGACGTCTTCCGCGATCTTGCTGCCATCAAGGTCGACATTCTGACCATCGGCCAGTACCTGCGTCCGTCGAAAGACCACATCCCCATGAAGCGTTACTACACGCCGCAGGAGTTTGAGTTCCTGAAGGAAGAGGCGCTGCGCATGGGATTCAAGCATGTGGAGAGTGGACCGCTGGTGCGCTCCAGCTATCACGCGCACGAGCAGGCTCAGTCCACCGGACTGAAGTAAATCTCAGAGACAATCCACGGGCATCTTTTGCAGGCTCACGTCGCGCTTGCCCGCGTGAATCTGCGCGCTGACCGCCACATTCACATCGACGGCGCTGCAATACCACGGGCCATTTTCGCGACGGATACGGAACAGGTACTGCGTCTCGTTGCTTGCGAGCAACATCACAGCGCCGCGCTGTTCGGCACGCTGCCGCAACGTGTCATCGGAGGCCGATTCGAACTCCGCACGAAAGTTTGTCAGAATCGCCTGATCCTGTTGCAGAGCGCGGTGCGAACGACGCATTGCCATGGCAGCGGAGATCAGCAAGGCCACACCGCACAACATCACGCAACAGCCAATGACGCGGCTGAAAAATCGGCGGGCATCGCGAGGACGGGTTACTCTGCTCATACCTTCTGCACCTTCTTATGAGGAAGCCTATATGAAGCCGTTTGCCGTCGCTGTGATGACCGTCACGTTCTCCGTATCCCTATTGGCACAGCGCCAGGTCGCACCGCACGACTTTGACCAGCCCGGCGAACACGACACCGTGATTGCAGGCAATCAGCAGAAGCAAAGCGTTACGTGTGAAAGCGGAACCGCCGTGTATGTGGAAGGCCAGGAAAACGAAGTGCAGGTGCACGGCCGCTGCCGCTTCGTCCGCGTGCAGGGCAACAAGAACCACGTGTGGGTGGACCAGTTCACGACGGTGCCGGTGGAAGGCAACGACAACGTTGTCTTCGTCAGCGATCCGGAAACGCGTTACAGCAGCCGTGGAAACAACAACCGCTTCGAGAAGGCAAAACACTGAAGCACCGCGCAGTTTATGCGCGGTACTTCACTTCGCCCTTCACGAGGGTGAACTTCACTTTGCCCAGCATCGGTGCGCCGTCGAAGGGCGTATTGCGCGACTTCGATCGCGTTGTGCGCACATCGTAAGTCCACTCCGCCGCTGCATCGAACACCATCACATCGGCAAATGCGCCGGTTTGTATGCGGCCCACATCGTGACCGAGCCTGCGCAGATGCAGCTTCTCTGCGGGTGCGGAGGTCATCAGCGCAAGAACATCGATCAACGCCATACCGTGTTCGCGATGCAGGATACGTAGTGATGCACCCAGCGATGTTTCAAGACCTGTGATGCCATTCGGCGCACGTTCAAACTCCACGTTCTTCTCGTGGTGCGCATGCGGTGCATGGTCGGTGGCGATGATGTCCACTGTTCCATCCAGCACAGCGGCGATGCACGCATCCACTTCTGCACGCGAACGCAACGGCGGGTTCATCTTGAAGTGCGTGTCGTAACGACGCGAACGTTGCGCAGGATCGCCTGCAATCGCTTCATCTGTAAACGCAATGTGATGCGGCGCTACTTCACACGTCACATGCAGGCCGCGCGATTTTGCTTCGCGAATCGCTGCAAGCGCCCTTGCCGTGGACACATGTTGCACGTGCAGATGCGGACGCAGCTTCGTCTCGCGCTCAATCTCTTCCAGCAGACGGATATCGCGCTCCACGATGGAAGACTCCGCTTCAATGGGCATGCCGCGCAGTCCCAGGCGAAACGCCACAGGACCGAAGTTCATGCTGGCTCCCACGGTCATGCGCGTGTCTTCCGCGTGTTGCGAAATAGGCAGGCCTAACTTCGCCGCTGCAATGAGCGCCTGTTTCATCACCTCATCGGCAAGCACGGGCTTGCCATCGTCGGTGAAGCCAACCGCGCCCGCCTCCGCGAGTGCAACGTAATCCGTAAGCTCGCCGCCCATACTGCCGACGGTTGCAGCGGGCATGGCCAACACGCGCGCGGAAGGATCGCGTTGCACGCTCTGCACGAATTCCAGTAGCGCGACGGAGTCTGTTACGGGCGTGGTGTTCGGCATGGCGACAACCGTGGTGACGCCGCCTGCGACTGCGGCTAGCGTGCCGGTTGCAATGGTTTCCTTGTGCGTCTGGCCCGGCTCACGCAAGTGCACATGTGCATCAATGATGCCCGGCGCAATGATGCATCCAGTGCAATCGAGAACCTCAGCGCGCATGTTCTTCGCAAGAGCATCCAGTTCACCGGACTGCGTTGTGAAGTCCACTTCACGGATGATGCCGTTCTCCACCAGGACATCGGCAAAGTCATTCGAACCGCTTGCAGGATCGATTACGCGTCCACCGCGCAGAAGAATGGCGCTCATGCGTTTGTCTCCCCCAGCAGCGCGCGATGCAGCAGCGCCATGCGCACAGCAAGACCATGCGTCACCTGCTCTTCAATCGCCGACTGCGGCCCATCTGCCGCGGCAGAATCAATTTCCAATCCACGCACCATGGGGCCGGGATGCATCACCAAAACCTTCGGCGCATGCGCGCGCAGACGCTGTTCGTTCAACTGATATCCCGCGATGTACTCAGCGGAATCAATGTCCAATCCTGCAAGACGCTCGCGCTGAATGCGCAGCATCATTGCCACATCGGCTTGCTGCAATGCCTTTTCAAAATCGCGCTCAATCTCAACGCCATGCGATAGATCCAACGCTTCCTTTGGGCACAGTTCCGGCGGCCCGCAGAAGATCACGCGTGCGCCCAGCTTGGGCAGCAGAATCGCATTCGAACGCGCCACGCGCGAATGACGGATATCGCCTGTGATGACGACGGTCTTTCCTGTCATCGTCGTTGACGTAAGTTGCTGCGACAAGCCAAGCCGCACCAACATCGTGCGCAGATCCAGCAGTGCCTGAGAAGGATGCTCGTGCATGCCGTCGCCCGCATTCAACACAGGCAAACCTGTGGAACGTGCGAGGACTTCCGGTGCGCCGGAATAATTCGAACGCAGAATGATGCACTCCGCGCCCAACGCACGCAGCGTCACACCAGTGTCGTGCAGGCTTTCGCCCTTTTCGATGGACGATGATTTATCGCTCACAAGCGTGGTCATAGCACCCAGCGATTTCGCGGCCAACTCAAAGCTGGTGCGCGTACGCGTGGATGACTCGTAAAACAACAGGGCTACCTTGCGTCCATCCAGATGTTTCATACGCTCGCGATGCGGTTCCGCAACCAGCCGGTTCGTCAGCGCCAGCAGGCGAGTAATGCCATCGAGTGAAATGTCATGAATAGAGGTAAGTGAGCCAGGATGGGACGCTGTCGGGTTGGCAGCTGCAGTGCTCATGGGTTCTTTGCGATGTTAGCAGCCCAAAGCCCAGAGTGTCCTCTTCTGGCGCAGCTTTGCGACAAAGACGGGACAACTTATATCGCGCATGCGAATCTTTGCGAAATCCTCATCGGCACACAACATCCTGCAGTGGCAACACGGTGTCTAAACGGTCTGTGTCGGCGGTGCACAATGTTCGCCCGCAGGACGAGAACGAAGGAGTACAGAAAAAATGAAGACCAACATGACCAGGTTTGCAGGTGTGGTTCTGACATGCGCGATGGCCCTGCCCGCAGCATCGGCTTTTGCTCAGCACTACGATGATCACCGCGATGATCATGGGCATCCTCCTCCGCCGCCCCACGGATATGTTCGCCACGATAACTGGCACAAGGGATATCGCATGCCGCCCAATGACTGGAATCGCGGCCGCCGCGTCGACTACCGCAGCTACCACTTGTCTGCACCGCCGCGTGGCTACGAGTGGCGCGAAGTGGATGGCAACTACGTGATGGCAGCAGTGGCAACCGGCATCATCGCATCCGCGATCGTGGCTTCGACCGCTCATTAGTTCTGACAGCAAGACAAGTAAAGGGTGAGTGGCCTCTGTGCCACTCACCCTTTGTGCTGATGTCGGTTGTGTTTTCCTGAATGTATGCGTCTTCGCCAGATTTTCAGCCTGCTGCCCTTCGTATGCAGCGTCGCAGCACTCTCGCAACAGCCGGTTTTGCGCCCGAAAGTTGTCATCGTCAGTTACTTCGAAGTGGGCAACGATACCGGCGACCGTCCCGGTGAGTTGCAGCTGTGGGTAGAACGCGATCACCTGGATCGGGTGATTGAAGTCCCCGGGATGACGCGCGCCGTCCGTGCAAACGCTGACGGAACAGAGATTGCTGTCGCCGTCGGGCCCGGCAACATCAAGCCCGGTGTGAATCTGATGGCCCTGGGTAGCGATCCCCGCTTCGATCTGCGTCAGGCGCACTGGCTCTTGAATGGCATTGCAGGCATCTCACCCGCTGACGGCACCATTGGCGACGCCGTGTGGACAGACTTCATCATCAACGGCGATTTGGCGAAGGAAATTGATCCGCGTGAATCACCCAAGGATTGGCCGGATGGTTTCCTTTCGCTCGACGGTGTCACGCAGTCCGACCCCAAGGGTGGCGCGAATTGGGAAGATGATGTCCGCACATGGAAGGGCGCGGACGCGCACGTGAACCGGCGCGGCAACGTGATTCGCATGAACACGGCGCTCATGCAGTGGGCGTTTACGCTGACACGTGACGCAAAGCTTCCGGAAGACGACGCCATGCGTAAACTGCGGCTTCAATACAAGGGGTTCGCAGGCACAGCGCGCAGCCCCAAAGTGATTATCGGCGCGAACATGGCCACAGAAATCTTCTGGCACGGCGCAAAGATGGATGCGTGGGCGCATCGCTGGGTGGAGTTTGAGACAGACGGCGTGGCGCACCTGGGCACGACCGCGATGAACGACACCGGCTCGATGCTGGCGCTATGGTCGCTGACGCAGCAAGGCAAAGCGGACTGGAATCGCGCACTGTTACTGCGTACCGCCAGCAACTTTGACATGCCCGCTCCGGGTGTGACAGCAGCGGAAAATCTGGCCAGCGAAAAGCACGGCGCATACACCGGTTATCTGCCGGCACTCGAAGCCGCCTACACCATAGGTCATCGAGTCGTTGCCGAATGGATGAAGATGTAAGTGTCTGCAGACACAATTGAATGTGATTAACTCTGGCTTTGAACAAATTGCGATTGCTGCCAGATAGACTCCGCTAACCTGCGTGCTGCTTCTGAGCGATTTCCTGCACCTTCAAGTTAGCCTTTACCAGCGCAGCGTAGGCTTCGCGTATGAGCGGATTATTACCCGGAACATGCAGTAAGCCATGTGGCGTCAGCACCGAATAACCGCCATCGCTGCCCTTACTGCCGATTACCATAATTACTTCTTCAATTTCCTTGATGTTCGCCATAAGCTACCTCCCATTTCGCGGGGATAGTAGCACATCGCGAAATTGCGGAAATACTGGTAATTCGAGATATGTTCGACCATCCACGTCTTATGTCGGCTGATAGCTCCCGGTCGCGAAGGTATCCACGCCACTCACTTTCGCAGCGTCAATAACCTATAAAGAACCTGAACATTTACGTGGCGCCGTTCAACACCTGTTCGTAATAGCGCTCGTACATGGGAATGATCCGGCTGGTGCAGAACTTGTCCTGCGCCGTCTTGCGGGCGGCTGCCGCCATCGCCTGCTGGCGCGGTTCGTCTGCCAGGATCTCAATCGCCCCTGCGGCCATCGCTTTCACATCGCCAACGGCAAAGAGCAATCCATTTACGCCGTCTTCCACCAGTTCCGGCACTCCGCCTACGCGTGTGGCAATGCACGGCACGCGGCACGCCATACCCTCCAGCGCAGCCAGGCCGAAGCTTTCCATCTCTGACGGCATCAGCATCAGATCGCCCAGCAACAACAGGTCCTGCACGCTGTCCTGCTTGCCTAGAAAGTGAATGCGATCCTGGATGCCGTAACGCAGCGCCAGCGATTCCGCGATGCTGCGGTCTGGTCCGTCGCCAATCAGCATCAGCCTCGAAGGCACTTCGCGCGCCACGCGCGCAAAGACTTCCACGACATCGCCGACACGTTTTACGCGACGGAAGTTTGAAAGATGAATGAGTATCTTCTCGTCCGCTTTCGCATAACGAGGACGCAGAGCGCGCCGCTTTTCATCGTCCGGCTTGTAGACATCGCAATTTACAAAATTGCGAATGACCTCAATCTCCTTCTGCACGCCAAAAGACCGCACCGTGGTCTCTTTCAGGTCCGCAGAGATCGAGGTGACACCATCACTTTCTTCAATGCCGAATTTCGTAATGGGAAGATAGCCGGGGTCCTGCCCGACGAGCGTAATGTCTGTGCCGTGCAGCGTAGTGATAAACGGCAAGCGGATGCCGCGTGCCGCCAGCATCTGCCGCGCCAGCAGCGCGCTTACGCTGTGCGGAATGGCGTAGTGAACATGCAGCAGATCCAGCCCGTAAAACTCCGCCACTTCTGCCATGCGGCTCGCAAGCGCAAGGTCATACGGGGGATATTGAAACAAGGGATAGCTGGTGACTGCCACCTCGTGGAAGAAGATGCCTTCCTCACGACCCGTCAAACGAAACGGCTGTTGATACGTGATGAAGTGCACCTGGTGGCCGCGCGCCGCCAGTTCAATACCCAGCTCCGTGGCAACGACGCCACTGCCGCCATACGTGGGATAGCAGGTGATGCCGATCTTCATCGTGCACCGTCGCTGCCACATGCCGTTGCTAAAAACGTCGCTGTCATCTCTGTCATAAGAACAAACCCGCTTGTCCCCGGGCAAATTGTCCTCATCTGATTCATGCGACCGCGCTCCAGATGCAGAAGAGGGCATGACGATGTATGCCATGCCCTCTTTCCATGCTTCTTTTCCAAACGCGATTCTTAACGAACGTTAGCAACATCCTGTTCGGTGGCTTTGAATACCGGCGTTTCTTTGTATTCGCTGAAAAGCAATTCATAGATCAATCCACCGACCAAACCGCCGATCAGTGGAGCCACCCAGAAGAGCCACACCTGCTGTAACGCCCATCCGCCTACAAATACCGCCGGTCCAAGGCTGCGTGCCGGGTTGACCGAGGTGTTCGTTACCGGAATGGAGATGAGGTGAATCAGCGTTAGTCCCAAACCAATGGCAAGCGGCGCAAAGCCGTTGGGAACGCGCTTATCCGTGGAACCCATGATGATGAGCAGGAAGAACGCTGTCAGCACAATCTCAATCACCATGCAGGCCATCAGCGAATATCCGCCAGGAGAATGGAGACCATAACCATTGGAAGCGAAGCCACCTTCCAGGCTGAAGCCAGCCTTGCCGCTGGCAATGACATAAAGCACGCCCGCAGCTGCGACCGCGCCAATCACCTGTGCCACCCAGTACGGAATGACATCCTTCGCCGGAAAGCGCTTGCCCGCACACAGGCCCAGGGTGACAGCCGGATTGAAATGGCCGCCGGAAATATGGCCCAGCGTATAGGCCATGGTGAGAACGGTGAGGCCGAAAGCCAGCGCCACTCCTGCAAAACCGATGCCCAGCGACGGAAACGCAGCCGCCAGCACCGCGCTGCCACATCCACCAAACACCAGCCAGAAAGTACCGAAGAACTCTGCAATACAGCGTTTGCCAAGGGGCATGAAAAGTCTCCTCCTGAGAGAATCCCGATCCGCTAAAGAGCCAGAGCCGGGACGAAGACTTTCTACGCCCGCACGGTGAATTTTGCATCTGTATTTTTTGACAGAAAGGAAAAACCGGCCAAATGACCGGTCTCCGTCTTTCGTTTTGCTACGAGTTAGTCCAGACGCTCCACCAGCAACACCTGGTCGTTGCCGTCGACCTCGCGCAGCTTCACTTCGATGATTTCTTTCGAGGAAGTGGGCACAACACGACCGATAAACTGCGCTTCAATGGGCAATTCGCGGTGACCGCGATCAATCAGCACCAGCAGACGCACCGAGCGCGGGCGTCCGTGATCAAACAACGCATCCAGCGCGGCGCGGATGGTGCGGCCCGTGTACAGAACGTCGTCCAGCAGGACGATGTCGCGGCCTTCAATATCGAAACCGATGTCGCCCTTCTCCACGATGGGCTTGTTACCCGCCGTGGATAAGTCATCACGATAGAAGGAGATATCCAGCACGCCAGTCTGTACCGGTTGCTTCTCAATACCTTCAATGATCTTTGCGATGCGCTGGGCCAGCGGGATGCCGCGGCGCTTGATACCAACCAGCCCAAGGTTGCTGCTTCCCTCCTGCTTTTCCACGATCTGATGGGCCAGGCGCACCAGAGTACGGTCAATCTCAGAGGCCGACATTAGTCGCCCCTTCTCGCGGATGTTGGGCTTGGAGGTAGTGGTTTCGGGCGTGGTGATTGCGTCGCTCATCGTGCCGTGATGATAGAAGGAGGCGAAGCGCGGGGCAAGCGGCGCCCTGTATCAGACTGCCTGCCTCTACTGCGTGAGGCGCTGACGACGCGAGCGCAACAGCGCCCCTGCCAGCCAGCCGCAGACCGTTCCTGTAATCACCAGGAGCAGAATGCTGAAGACATGGCCCATCAGGAATGATCCCGCAAGAAACTCCGGCGAACGAATAAATCCGATCAGTTCCGGCGGCTGCGGACCAGCTTCCTGCATACGCACCATCATGGAATCGAAACCCTGCTGCAGGGCGCTATCGAGGGTGGTGGAATGGTAGTGATAGCGCAGGGTAAACCCGACCGCTCCCGTAAGAAATGCGATCCAGGCACCCACCATGAGGCCCAGCGTGGCGCCAAGCCGGCCGCCAATGATCGGCGAGATTTCGCGTCGCGGACGGCTGCGGTGATAGAGCGTCACAGCGGCCACGGTCAGCAGCGGCATGGCCAGCAACGACAAACCGCCAGCAGATCCGGTGGCAACAGTGCCAGGCAGCAGGCTGGGTGCGATGGCTCCCACGGCAGACACCAGAGCGACCATGCGAAGGCCTGTTCCCCAATCCAATCGAGGATGATCCAGCCGTTTTTCCGGCTCGCCTTCGGCGGGCGACGGCACGACAGCCACCATCGCCTCAGAAGATACGCGCAGTTGTGGCAGGCCGCAGACAGCGCAGAACGCCGCCGTATCACCATCGACTATCGGTAACGCAGCTCCGCAGCGCGCACAGTGTTCCGTCATATACCAAGGCTATCGCGTTTCAAGATGCCCTGACCGCTGGCCGCGAACTTAGTTCGCCTGCTTGGCGTCGTCACTATCCGTAGGCAGTTCCAGCGCGACCAGGCCAAACTTTGTGCCGCCGTCCTTTGCCTCAAAGCCAACGATGTGCTGCCGCGACTTCGACCCGGCTTTTAGCTCCGTCTCGTTGGCATCGAGCTTGATCTTGTTCTTCTGGTCGTTGCTCACCGAAATGTGATTGTCGTTGTCGCAAGTTAGCCCCTGGGCCGTATGCGAGGCTGAACCATTGACCGGATTCTTGCCCTGACATTCGATCACGTCACCGTACTGCCCCAGCGCCTTCTGATAAAAGGCGCGCACCTTATCCGGGCTGTCCGTGGAGGTGTATCCCTGGGCCAACACACGCAGGTGGAACGGACCGAAATTCATATTCACGTCCGCGGAGCTTTCATCGTTGTCCTTCTTCTTCTCGGGTACAGCACCGGGATAAACGGGAAGGCCCAGTTTCGCGGAGACAGCCGCATTGTCGGTCTTTACCGACATGCCACCGAGCGGCGTCTGGATATCGACATTGCTTTCCTTGCCGTTCGCATCCTTTTTGGTCTGAATAAAGCAGCCAGCCAGCGGAAGAAGAAGCGCAGTTGCGGCAATCAGGCGTACACGTGCATGCATGACAGATCCTCCTCGCCACCGGAAAACACACATGTAGCGATGTGGAGAGAATACGGCGGTTTTTCACTGCCGGTTCCCTGTGAATTTTGTCCACAGAAAAATTGCACCACTTTCTTGACAATCTTGATATCTTACCCCAATATTTAGTGTGGCTGGTGAAGTCCATCCCATCCGTAGCGTTGGCATAGTAGGTTCGGGGTCTTTTCGTCAGGGAGACGGCCCCAGGAGGCAAACCGACGCGGCGATTGGAATTTCGACTGCCCGCTGTTCCTGTCCATGAGCGAGGCCCCGCCCAATGCGGGGCCTTTTTTTTCCCCCTTTTCCCCCATGAAAAGGGGAACCACGGCCGTTCCCTGCCGTAAAAAAGCCACGCAAACCGCATCCGCGAGAGCTACACTGACCCCAAACGCGGCACTCGGAGCAGACATTTTTGGCATCTCTTCAGACAACGCGAACGGACACGAAGCGGAAGCCGAAATCCGTAGCGACCCTGCAGATTCCGGACAAACTCTACTTCCGCATTGGCGAAGTCTCCAAGCTGCTGGATCTGCCGCCGTATGTGCTGCGTTTCTGGGAGACGGAGTTTCCGCAATTGAAACCCGGCAAGGGCGGCACAGGACAGCGCCTTTATCGTCGCCGCGATGTGGAAACGCTCGCCGAAATCCGCCGCCTGCTTTACGACGAGGGCTACACCATCCCCGGCGCGCGGCAGGCGTTGAAGTCCGAGGCGAAGCGCCCCGAACCGGAGCCAGTGGTCGAAGCCCCGGTTATAAAGAAAGCTGATGCGGAAGACACCACCGCGTTACGGCTGCGCAAACTGCGTTCTGATCTGAATGAGATTGCCTCGTTGCTGGACCGGCCCACCGCAGGGCAGCGCAGGACACATGCTGCTCCGCATCGCGGACTCTCTGTTGCGCCGCGTCGTCGTCCTGTATTGGAGATGCCGCCTTCGCTCTTCGCCCAGCCAGGCGATTCCGGCGGCGAATAGCGGCTGAATCCGGCAAATACGGGTGCGAAAGCAACCTCGTGTGCGCTAACCTCAATAGCGACAGCCGGGCACAGAAACGCCACGGAACTCACACGAAAGAAGATCTCGCCCGATGGCCTTTGTTGCCGCCTCATCGTCCGGCTCAAATCATTTCCGCCGTACCCAGACCGATTACCGCGCGATGACCATCGCGACCACCCTGTTTTTCATGTGGGGCTTCCTCACCTGCATGAACGACATCCTGATTCCGCACCTGAAGAGCATCTTCTCGCTCTCCATTGCGCAGTCTGCGCTGATCCAGACGGCGTTCTTCGGTTCTTATTTCGTATTCGCCCTCCCAGCCGGCAAGCTGGTGGAATATCGCGGCTATAAGTACACGATGGTCACCGGCCTGGGCGTGGCGGCTGTGGGTGCGATTCTGTTCATCCCGGCAGCGCGGCTCGCGTCGTACCCCTTGTTCCTGGGTGCGCTGGTGATTCTTGCCGCGGGAATTACTGCACTGCAGGTTTCGGCGAATCCGTTTGTCGCCAGCATCGGCCCGGAAGAAACAGCTTCCAGCCGATTGAACCTGTCGCAGGCACTTAACTCCTTCGGCACCTTCATTGCGCCCATCATCGGTCGCTACACGATTCTTGCGGGTGTGGGTGCTGCCGCAGCCGTCACCATCGCCAAGTTCACACCCGACGAACTGGCGGCATACCGCGCGCAGCAGGCGTCCACCATTACGACGCCGTACCTGGTGATCACCGGCATCCTGGTTCTGCTGGCCGTCCTGCTGTACACCGTGCGGCTCGACAACAAGGAACACCTCACCGTTGACCTGCGCCCCATCGCGGGCTTTGGCCCCGGCATCTGGAACCAAACATGGCTGTGGCTGGGCGCGCTGGGCATCTTCCTGTACGTTGGCGCTGAGGTTTCCATCGGCAGCTTCCTGATCAACTACTTTGGCGAGCCCAACATCGGTGGCCTCACCGAAGTGGCAGCCGCCAAGTACGTTTCTTACTACTGGCTGGGAGCCATGATTGGCCGCTTCATCGGTTCCGCCATTCTGCAAAAGGTGCGCACCGGTACCCTGCTGGGTATCTTCGCGCTGGTGGCGTTTGTACTGGTGATCACCAGCGTGTTCTCCGGCGGCCACGTTGCCATGTACACCATTCTTTCGGTGGGCCTGTTCAACTCCATCATGTTCCCCAGCATCTTCACGCTGGGCCTGGCCGGGCTGGGCGAACTGACTAGCAAGGGCAGCAGCCTGATGGTGCAGGCGATTGTGGGCGGCGCGATTATCCCCTACGTTTACGGCCACTTCGCCGATCACGTGGGCTACCAGAAGGCCTTCCTGATTCCCGCAGCCTGCTACGTCTACATTGCGATCTACGGCTTTGCCACCACGCGCCGCCAGATCCACACCGACCCGCTGGCGAATCTGCGCATCGACCCGGTATAAAGAACCGCAATCAACAACAGAAAGGGAGCAGCCGAATCGCTGCTCCCTTTCTCTTTGCACTGATGAAATTATTGCTGCGGAGGCGGAGGAGGTGCATCGCCATTGCCGCCATTCCGACGACCTCCCGGAGGTCCGCCGGCACGCTGTTCCTGCACACGCAGATCGGTCGGCACAAAGACACCGCCCTTCACCGAACCAAGGCCAATCACGCTATCGCCCACCTTCACATCCGCCAGCGTGATGGACTCTCCCTCGGCATTCGGAGCAGGGCGATTGGCACCGTTACCACCGCCATTTCTGCCGCCCTGTCCCATACCGCCGCCACCAGGTCCCATACCGCCGCCACCAGGTCCCATGCCGCCGCCCATGCCCATCATGCCGGTATTCAATCCGGCAGCCTGCAGCGCGGCGGGATCCATGCGACCGCCCTTGCGTAGGCTGGTCGTCTCATCCAACGAAATCGTCTGCGACACCTTATCCGTGCGCATGATGGTCAGCTTCGTTTCGTCAATCGCGGTGATGCGGCCCACGATGTACGTTTTGCCCAGGTTCGCCTTCGCCTTTGCGACGTCTGCAGCGGGCACATCCATCACCATCATGGCGTGGAGTTCGTGCTTGTCAGCATCAGGCATGCCCATGCTCATCACTTCATCGCCGGGTTGAATGCCGGAGATAGCCAGTGTCTCGCGACCGCGCATCACGCGGGTGTTTTCCGTGGTGATGATGGTCCAGGTCGTTCCTGCGTCATCCTTTACGACAATGTTCGATCCGCTGACCGACGCCACCGTACCGCGCGTTGCACCGCCGCGACGGCCACCCTGCCCACCGAGACCGCCCGTTCCTCGGCGCATTCCCTGTCCCTGCGCATCCTGCTGCGGCTGTTGATCGCCGCCACTGGTGGCGTTCTGCCCAAAGGCGAGCGTGGACAACGTGAGGGCAGAACACAGTACCGCAGACTTCCAGAGCGTTTTCATGACGAACATCCTCTCGCATGTACAGACGCGATGACCACACGAAAGACGCGGTCAGGCGCGAAAATGCATCGTGGGCGCAGCGGCATAGAATGTGTGGCTGGAGTACTTCATGAAACTGTTCCTTTCGGCTGCCCTGGCGGCCCTGCTCACGACATCGGTCCCACTCGCTGCTCCCGCACAGCAGCGCGGCGTGAACGCCACCGCCATCGACAAGACGGCCAAACCCGGCGACGACTTTTACAAGTACGCCAACGGCACCTATCTCGCGAAGCTCAGCATCCCCGCCGATCGCAGTTCCGTCAGCACATTCTCCATGCTGGACGACCGCGCACAGAAACTCGTCGCCGCCATCGTCACCAATCCAGAGCTACAGCACGCTCCCGCGGGCTCTGATGGCCGAAAGATCGCTGACCTCTATCGCTCGTACATGGACGAAGCCGCCATTGAAGCGCACGGCCGCGCCGCGCTCGACGCGCAGTTGAAACCCATTCTGGCCATTAAGGATCGACACGAACTCGCCATTCAGCTTGGCCGTTCGCTGCGCAATGACGTGGACGCGTTGAACAACACGAACTATCACACGGCAAATCTGTTCGGCCTGTGGGTGGCGCCCGGTTTCAACGACCCCGACCATTACGCACCGTACCTGCTACAGGGCGGCCTGGGTCTGAGCAGCCGTGACTACTACCTGAGCGATGCACCGCGCATGAAACAAGTGCGTGAGGCGTACGGCAAACATCTCGCTTCGGTCTTCCATCTGTTGGGCTACGAAAATGCCGACGCGCGTGCCACCGCGGTGCTCGCTCTGGAAACTGCAATTGCGCAGAAGCAGGTGTCGCTCGCCGACAGCGAAAATATTGAACATGCCAACAATCCGTGGACACTGGAAGACTTTGAAAAGAAAGCGCCCGGACTGGATTGGAAAACCTACTTCGCCGCCGCGGGGCTGGGACATCAGAAGACGTTCATCGTTTGGCAGCCAACCGCGTTCACTGCGGAAAGTGATCTCGTGAAATCGCAGCCCGTCGCTGTGTGGAAAGACTTCCTCATCGCGCACATCGTCACGGCTTACGGTTCCACCATCTCGAAAGCATTTGCCGATGAGCGATTCGAATATGTGAAAACCATCACCGGCACACCATCGCAACGCCCGCGGCAGCAGCGCGCAGTCATGCTGGTGGACGACATTCTTGGCGATGCCATCGGCAAGATATACGCAGCAAAATACTTCACGCCGGAAGAAAAAGCGCGGGTGCAGGTGATGGTCACGAACCTGATGACGGCCTTCCGCACGCGACTGGAAACGCTGACATGGATGGCGCCCGCCACACGCAAAGAAGCCATCGTGAAACTCGATGCGTTGCAAGTGAGCATTGGCTACACAGAAAAGTGGCGCAGCTACGCCGCACTCGAAATCAAGCCGGATGATCTCTTTGGCAACGTGTGGCGCGCAGGCCGCTTCGAGTATGAGTACGCGCTCTCGCAGATCGACAAACCAACAGATCGCAAAGAATGGACGATGACGCCGCAAACGGTGAACGCGGTAAATCTTCCGCTGGACAACGCACTCAATTTCCCTGCGGCGATTCTGCAGCCACCATTCTTTGATCCTGCACGCACCGACGGCGCAAACTATGGCGCGATTGGCGCTGTGATTGGCCACGAAATTTCACACACCTTTGACAGTGAAGGCGCCGCCTTTGACAGCAAGGGTCGTGTGCGCAACTGGTGGACCGAGGCTGATCTGAAACACTTCAATGACTCCACTGAAGCACTGGCGAAACAGTATGACGCTTATGCTCCCTTCCCCGATCTGCACATCAACGGCAAGCAGACGCTGGGCGAAAACATTGCAGACGTCGCCGGATTGCAGGCCGCATACGACGCGTATCGTGCATCGCTGAAGGGTAAATCTGCACCAGTGGTCGATGGTCTTACGGGGGATCAGCAGTTCTTCATCGCCTTTGCACAGAACTACGCAGGGCTGGAACGCGAAAACGTATTGCGTGCGCAAGTGCTTGGCGATCCGCATTCGCCGGGCATGTATCGCGCAGCTACCGTACGCAATCTTGACGCGTGGTACGACGCATTTGGTGTGAAACCCGGCGATGCGCTCTATCTGAAACCAGAGGATCGTATCCACATCTGGTAATTATTTTTGACCGCACTGCAACAGAGGACGCTGCATGGCAGCGTCCTCTTTCTTCTGGTGCAGATAAACTAACAGGAACAATGAGATTAAAGCGCATCCTGCAATTGCTGGTGACGGCCTTCCTGGGTCAGGGATTAACCGTGCTGATGCAGCTGTTAGTTCCCCCCTTCTTCCTGAAGTTTTATGGACAAGGCGTGGAAGTCTACGGCGAATGGATCGCGCTGAGTGCCAGCGTGAACTACCTGGGCACGCTCAATTACGGCGTGCAGACCTACGCCAACAACCAGATGACCATCCTGTTCACGCGCGGCGACATTCCCGGCGCGAAGGCGATTCAGGCGAGCGCGTTTCGCCTTCTGTTGCTGGTGTTGCTGGTGTTCATGGTCGGTGGTTTGGTTGTCTTCGTCATTCCCGTGGCGCACATGCTGAAGCTGAGCCATGTTGGTCCGCAGGCCGCGGCACTCACCATGTATCTGCTGATCCTGCAGATCGGTCTGAACATGTTCTTCAGCCTGCTGACGAATAGCTACATGGCAGTGGGTCGTCTGCATCGTGGAAACTACATTTCCAGCGCGCAGCGTTTTCTTTGGATCATTAGCATGGCAGTGGGTGTGGCCATGCGTAGTTCGTTCCCGGTGCTGGCCGCACTGCAGCTTGCCACACTGCTGATCTTCACGGTCTATGCGCTGTTTGATTTGCGCCACACAGAACGCGTGCTAGTCCCCTCATTGAGCGATGGCTCGTGGCCAGAAGTAGGCCGCATGTTGAAGCCCAGTTGGCACTTTGGACTAATCGCCATGGCAGGGTTTCTCACCTGGCAGGGTCCGGTCATTGTGATTCAGCGCGTGCTTGGCCCTGCGATGGTCACGCTGTTTTCACTGGTGCGAGTGGTCTTCCAGATGTCGCGCCAGATTCTTTCCATGGCATCGAACGTCATCGGGCAGGACATCACCATGCTCGTCGGTAAATCCGACTGGGGCGAACTGCGGCGTCTTTACGATCTGTCAGAACGCGTGGTGCTGTTCCTGATTCCCGTGGTCAGCATCGGCAGTCTATTGATGTGTCCGCTCCTGTTTCATCTGTGGCTGCACGACCGCATCGACTATCACCCGTATCTCTGCATTGAGATGGCAATCGTTTCTGCCGTGTTGGGGTTGAAGGAACACAAGACACAGTTCCAGTCCTCAAGCAACGAGCACGAGAAGCTGTCGACACGCATCTTCATTGGCTACGCCATCATGCTCGCGATCTCGGTATTCACGATGCGTTCGTGGGGTGTGGCGGGATTCATTGTGACGTGGCTGGTGTGGGAGATTCTGCAGACCGCGTATGTGGTCTACCTGAATCACAAACTCTTCCCCGATGACGCGATGATCGACAACAGTCTGCTGCGCCGCTTCATCATCTTCATCATCGCGGCATTTGCGCTCACATCGTTCCCTGCAATCGCAGCCGCACACTGGACGCTACCTGTCTCCACCGGCGTCGCGCTTGCATCTACGCTGCTACTCGCTGTTGCGGCTTATGCAACCTTCCGCATGGATGAACTGCGCGTGATCCTGATGAGTCGCTTCCAGCGCAATCGCCCCACGGAGGCCGCGTAACGATGCGTCTCGGCATCGCACTCAGCAAGGCGTTGGCACGCATGCACCTGTGGTATCCCGCCGCTGTTGTGCTGGCGCAGACACCGCTGCGCGAACTGGATCGCCACTCCGTCGGACGGCTTTCGTATGCATTGATGCTGTCGCATCGCATGAAGCCCGGCAGCGTGCATGCGCTGTTTCGCCGCATCGTGGAGGATAACGGCGAGCGCACACCCGAACTCACTCTGGAACTGGCAGAGATGGCAACACGCATTGAAGAACCTGCTCTGTCCGACGACTTTCTCGAAGATGCAGAGAGGAGTGCGACGACCGCTGGAAATACCTTCATAGCCGACACCGCACACAAACTGCGCGCGCTTTCTGCTGCACTGCAAGACGGTTCACTGCAAGCGCACATTCGTGAGGAAGTGCAGACGCTTGCGACCAGCGACGACGGCTCACCCATCGTCCTTGTACCGCTCAGCGGCGGTTATCTATCGATGTTCGGTCTTTGGATACAGCAGGTGCGAAAGCACATTGGTTCGCGCATTGTGGTGCTGGCGATGGATGATGCCGCACTGCAAGTAACGGAGACGTACAACGACGTCCACGTTATAGATTGCCGCAGCTTCTTCGCATGGAACGAAGGCAAGCTCAATCCGAAGACGCGTGGCGTTCTGTGGCTGGTGCGGACGCTGTACCTGCGCGCACTCGTTGCAGCAGGTCACTCTGTCATGGTGCTGGATCTGGATGCCATCCCCGTAGGCGATGTGCTTCCACTGCTTGCATCGCTTCCGGATGTAGATGTCATCGCGCAACTGGATCACAGCATTCCCATGGACGTGGATCGCGCACTTGGGTTTGTCCTTTGCTGCGGCTTCATGCTGTGGCGTCCTACTGTCGCCGCACAAACATTGCTGGATCGCTTCGTCACCGCAGCACAAGTCGAGCGCGATGACCAACTCGCGCTGAATCATCTTCTAGTAGCAGACGGCATCGTGGAAAAAACAAACGGAGCCAACGCAATGCGTTTTGGGTCCGCCGGTGTTCAATTCGCCTGCCCCGATCCTTCGCTTGTGTCACGCACACTGCATACAGGCGGCGTGGTGAGGCACTTCCATCAGCAAGGCCAGACGATGGAAGAACTGCGAAAGGCCCTGGGCGTTTAGGCCTTTCGGGCCACAATCAACCGGTAAATGCCGAGCAGGATCATAGCGCCAATGATGGACATGATCCACCCTGCGGATTGCCCCGGTTGATACAGGTGCAAAAATTGCCCTAGATACGTTCCTACGAACGCACCTGCAATACCCAGAAGAATCGTGATGATGAAGCCGCTCGGATCTTTGCCGGGCATCAAAAACTTCGCCAACGCGCCCACAATCAAGCCGATGATCAGCGTTCCAATCAGGTGCATACGCATTTCTCCTTGCGAAGCCATCTACATCAGGTAGAAATCGTTTTACGCCAGAACAATGGACAAGGTACAGCGATTACTTCTTCGGACCAACCTTGATTTCGAAGATGGTGGGCCACTGCTTGCCGGTAATGAAGATACGATCCTTGGACTGGTCGTACGCAATGCCGTTCAGTACGCTCTCATCATCGCGCTTTTCTGATGCAGGCAGAATGCCGGTGACATCGACCCACGAAAGCACCTTGCCATCCTTCGGGGAAATGCGCGCGATGCGCTCCAGGTGCCACACATTAGCCCAGATTTCGCCGTTGATGTACTCCAACTCATTCAACTGATCAACAGGCTTGTCGCCGTCCTTCACATCAATGTGGCCAATCTCTGCAAACGTCTCCGGATTGCGAAAACGCAGCGTCGCCGAACCATCGCTGGTAATCAGCCGCTTGTTGTCATGCGTCATGCCCCAGCCTTCACCGGTATAGGTGAAGGTGTGTAGAGGCTTCAACGTAGCGCGATCCATCACCACGCCGATGTGTGTCTGCCACGTCCATTGCAGGATGTTCGGGCCCCAGTCCACAACGCCTTCGCCGAAGAAATTGTTCGTCATCTTGCGTTCCTGCAGCACCTTCGCCGTGGCAGGATCAAGCACCTGGATGCCGCTGCGGCCTTCCATGCCAGTGCCTTCGTAAAATTTGCCGTCCTTGTACAGGAAACCTTCCGTATAGCTATCCGTGGAGTGCGGATACTTCGCCACAACGCTGTAGCCATACACCGGCGCGACGGTCGCAGGAGCAGCAGGCGCCGCCGCAGCGGTGGCTGCGGCTTTCGGAGCATCCGACGGAGCTGCAGATGGTGCGGAAGCCTTGCATCCACAGGCGGACACGAGCAGGAAGGCGGCAGCGGGCAGAAGGGCGGAAAACGAACGCATGATCACCACAACAGATTAGACGCGGCCCCCGGGGTGGATGCAATCCCATTGATGCCGCACAATAGAAAGAAGAGAGGTCTTACCACAGTGATCCTGATCCTGATGGGTGTTAGTGGCACCGGCAAAACCACACTGGGCACCATGCTTTCAAAGGAGACGGGATGGCCGTTTCTGGACGGCGATGACTTTCATCCCGCAGCAAACAAGGCCAAGATGGCCGCCGGCCAGCCGCTGGACGACAACGACCGCGCACCGTGGCTGGCCATTCTGCACGCCAAGATTGAGGAATACGCCCAGCGTGGCGAAGGCATGATCATGGCCTGCTCTGCCCTGAAGGCCGCCTACCGCGATGTGCTGCGTGGCGAACTTTCACGTGACACAGTGCGTTTTGCCGTTCTGACAGCGCCGCAGGAAACCATTGCCGACCACCTGCACCGTCGCGCGCACGAGTTCATGAATCCGAATCTGCTCACCAGCCAGCTTGCCACGCTGGAAGATCCGTCCGAAGACGAGGCATGGCACATCTCCGTTGCCGGAACGGCACAGGAGTCGCTGGATGAACTGGACACAAAGCTGCGCGAAGTGGGAGCTATCGCGTAAATCCGCGTTTACCCGAACAGCGAAGGCTCTTCTGCTGGAACCGGCAGGCCCGGTTTACCGCCATCGCACACCGGGCATTTGCGTTGATGCACGCGGATGCCCGCCTCGCCATACTCGTGGCCGCAACCTTTGCAGCGCAGAACATAGACGCTTTGGCCGGGAAGATCGTTTACGGCACGCGACGCCTTGCGCACGACGGTCTGGCCGTGATGGTTCGTGGTGCCTGGCTCAACAGTGGTTGCACGCGGAGCAGAACGCGCTGCACGTGCCGGGGGAATATAACGGCGTAACTGCATTCCCAATAGGATAAAGATCAGATGTCCACAACGCCTACTTACGATTGCATTGTCCTTGGCGCAGGCGCCGCAGGAATGTTCTGCGCGGCACAGGCTGGCGCGCGCGGCCAGCGGGTGTTGCTACTGGAAGCAGGCGAACGAGTGGGACGGAAAATCCTGATCAGCGGTGGCGGCCGTTGCAATTTCACCAATATCCATACGGGCCCGGCGAACTACCTCAGCGAAAATCCGCACTTCGCCAAGAGCGCCCTCGCACGCTACACTCCACGCGACTTTATCGGTCTAGTGGAGAAATATCGCATTCCGTATCACGAGAAGACGCTGGGACAGCTTTTCTGCGACGGCAGCGCGCAGCAGATCATTTCACTGCTGGAATCGGAGTGCCGCGACGCTGGTGTGCAGACGCAATTGCGAACCGCAGTGGAACGCGTAGAGCAGACAGACGGCGGCTTCCGCGTGCATACCTCCGCAGGCGAATTCACGTCGCGCAATGTTGTGGTGGCAACTGGTGGACTATCGATCCCCAAACTCGGAGCTACCGGCGTTGGTTATGACATTGCACGCAGCTTCGGGCTGCGTATTGTGGAACCTCGTGCAGCGCTGGTTCCCTTCACGTTGAGCGACACAGAACGCGAACGCTGGTGCGATCTTTCTGGATTGTCCGCGGAAGCAATTGCAACCACCGCGCCGCGTAAAAAAGGTCCAGCACCCAAATTCCGCGAAAAGATCCTCATCACGCATCGTGGATGGAGCGGCCCTGCCGTATTGCAGATCTCGTCGTACTGGCAACCGGGAGAGGCTGTGCATTTTGATCTGGCGCCGAAAGCCAATGTCTTCACGCCGATGCTTGCAGCGAATCACCGCCGTGACGACGCCACGGCGTTTGCCCTGTTGCGGGCTCATCTTCCGCAACGCATGGCGGAACGATGGCTGTATGAAAACGCTCCGCCAGATTGGAAGAACACATCCATCACCAGGCTGGAAGAGCGGCTGCATGCATGGCCCGTAACACCCGCAGGAACTGAAGGCTTTGCGAAAGCCGAAGTGACCGCAGGCGGCGTTAGCACAGCAGAACTGGACAGCACGACGATGCAGTCAAAGAAAGTTCCACGGCTTGTCTTCATCGGCGAAGTCGTCGATGTGACAGGCTGGCTGGGCGGATATAACTTCCAGTGGGCGTGGGCCAGCGCGCATGCCGCTGCAGTGGCGTTGTAGTTACTGAACCTTCAATGTGAGCGGTACGGTATGTGTGACACCCGCAGCCGTCGCAGACACCGTAATGGTGTAGCTTCCTGACGGTGTAGTGCCGCTGCCACCAGAACCTCCTGACGCACCATCGCTAGCTGTCTTTTTGCCCGAACCGCATCCCTGCGCTCCAGCAAGAACGAAGAACGCTACCAACGCTAGAGCGACCCCGCGCGAAATCTTTTTCCGCATCATCCATAACGGAAGTGGCAGAAGAAAGAACAATAGCGGCTTGCCTGTGATGGCGCTTGCGGTGGTGCCCGTCAGTAATGTCACGGTGACAGTGCCAGTGGCGGAGAGATCGCGATACTGCGGTGTGATGGTGCACTTGCTTTGAGTGGGCGCTCCAGAGCATGCAAACGTAACCGCGTCAGACGAACTTGCGGAAGGTCGCAACAACAACGCATAGGCTGCGCTCTGGCCGTTGCTGACCGTCGCAGAGCTCGCACCGCTGGCTGTGAAACTGAAATCAATTCCAGTGCCGGAAAGCTGCGTGATTTGCGTCGCTGCGTTACTCGTGACGACGACACTGCCCATGCGGTCCCCTGCTCCATCCGGCAGAAACGCAATGCCCATCGAACAACTGCCGCCGACAGGAATCGCGCTGGTGGAGCATGTGTTGCTGCCAGCCACAATGCCGAAATTTCCACTGACTGTGACCGCGGAGATGGTCAGCGGCAGACCGCCGTTATTGGTCAACGTCAATGTTTGGGCAGCACCTACCGAACCCACGCCGGTGTTTGCAAACGTGAGACTTGCAGGTGACAGCGAAACGCCCGCACCAGCGATTGCGGTGCCGCTGAGCGCAACCGTCTGCGCACGCTGCACGTCGCTTATCTGAAGAACTCCCGTCAATGCTCCTACATGTTTGGGAGCAAACGCGACGGTCACCGCACACGAAACATGCGCTGGCAGAGTGGCACCGCAAGCATTGACTGCCGTGAAATCGCCCGAGAGTACCTGGGCATTCACCAGCGTCAGCGGAACGTCACCGTTGTTCGTGATTGTGATCGTCTGGGGTGCGCTTGTGGTGTTCACCTCTTGTGTTCCAAAGCTGAGTACCGATGCAGAAATTGCATCTGTGGCTTGAACAGTTCCCACGCCGGTAAGAGGAACAGTCTGTGTTCCTGCATCGCTGACAATCGTGAACGTCCCGGTACGAGTGCCGCTCGTCGTGGGCCTGAACACGAGAGAAACAGTACAGCCTACCTGGGATACCAGCGAGAGTCCGCAGGTGTTCGCCTGGATGCTGAAGTCGCCACCAGATACAGAGATGTTGCTCAACGCACCGCTGTCAGTGCCTGTGTTGGACACAGTCACGTTTGTGACTGTGCTGGTGCTTCCAACAAGTTGCGTCCCGAAATTGACAGCAGTCGGCGTCAGCGTGATGTTGAACGAGCCTTTGCCATTGCCGCTAAGAACCGCGGTAGAAACGCTACCGGCAATTCCATTGTTATCACTTGGAATGGAAACTATCCCTGCATGCGCTCCCACCGACTTCGGTGTGAAAGTGGCAGCGAGTGTGCAGGTCCCGCCACTTGCAAGCGAAACCCCGTTGCAATTGGTGCTGACGGCAAAATCATCCGTCACTGTAATGCTGCCCAGCTTAAGCGCACCACCTCCAGTGTTTGTCAGCACAATATCGCGCGCGGCTGTAGCGGTATTCAGCGTGGCGTCGTAAAACGCGATCGACGTGGGCGCTATCGCAAGCGTGCCCGCGACACCCGTGCCCTGCAAGGAAACAGAGCGCAGTGCATCCGCATCGGCAAGGGAAAGGATGCCGGAATGGATGCCCGCCGTTGATGGCGCAAAGGCCACTCCGATGCTGCAGGATGCGGCAATGCCCAGGCTGCTGCCGCAGGTGTTTGACGTGATGCGGAAGTCACCGTTGATGGTTGCCGCAGCCAGCGTAGCCGCGGCCGTTCCATTGTTCGTAAAGCTCACTGTCTGCGCCGAAGAGATTTTTGTTAGTGCGGTATCGGCAAAACTAAGCAGGGCAGGAGCGAACGCGACCGATGCACTTCCCTTACCGCTGCCGTTCAATGTGACCGCATGAGATGTAGCATCATCTGCCAAAGTCAACGTGCCGCTACGTGCACCATCCACCGAAGGCACGAAGGTAACGGTAATGCCGCAGGTCCCTCCTGCCGCAATGCTGGTGCCGCAGGTGGTGGAAGTGACGCGGAAGTCGCCAGTCGCTGATGGCATACCGAGGCCGGTAGGTGCATCGCCTGTATTCGAGACAGTGACCGTCTGGCTACCACTCTGACCAAGAGATACGATCCCAAAATCGGCGACAGTTGGCGACAACGCCACGACGGCCTGCCCCTGTCCATTCCCGCTCAAAGACACGGAGCGAGAACCCAGCGCATCTGTCCACGTGAGCGCTCCGGAGTGCGCACCAGCGGTCGTAGGCACAAAGGTGACAGAGATCGAGCATGACATGCCCGCCGCCAGCGATGATCCGCAGGCGTCCGATGCCACATGAAAATTGGCATCGCCGCTGATGGTTCTTCCATTCAACGCGAGCGCGGCCGTTCCGGTATTGGATATCTGCACAGTCTGTGCGGCGCCGACGCTGCCAATCCCGACATTGCCAAACGCCAACACAGAAGGCGTAACGCTGATCTGTGCCGCACCCGTACCTGTCCCTGACAAGGTAGTAGTGGCCGTAGATCCGTAGTAGGTGTCATGCAGCGTGATAAACCCGCTTCTCAGTCCTGTTGCCGTGGGCGAAAACACCACCGTTAATTGGCAGGAAGCTCCTGCAAGCAACTGCCCATTGATGCAGGTATTCGCTGTGACGCCGAAATCGCCAAAGGCCTGCAGAACTCCAAGCAACATAGCGATTCCCGAAGAATTCGTTACGGTAATCACCTGGCTTGCGGACGTGCTGTTGACTGCGGTACTCGCGAACGTGAGTTGCGCGGGCATCACCAGCGAACCTGCAGGGAGCGCACGTCCAGAGAACGGAATCGTATGGCTACCCGCGTTATCCACGAAGGTCATGCTTCCGGTTCGCGTTCCGACTTGCGTAGGGAGGAACACCGCGATGACTGTGCAGCTTTTTCCTGGCAAGATCACGCTGTCGCATGTCTTGCTTAACAGGCTGAAGTCCCCAACGAATGACGGGCCAGTCAACACGCTGGAGGCAGTCCCGGTATTCGAGATCGTGAACGTGGAAGCGAAGGGGAAATTAACCGTTGTGTCGTGAAACACCAGTGATGTGGGTGAATACACCACATTCGCTGTACCAACCCCATTCCCGTTGAGAAATGCGATGCTGGTGCCGGTGTTATTGGTCAGTGTAAGGGTGCCGTTATTCATGCCACTGATTGTGGGTGCGTACGCGACCGACAAAGTGCAGGTCGCGCCTGCGTTGAGCGTGGTGCCGCAAGTACTCGCGGTCAATTTGTAATCAGCGCTCACCACTGGCATGTTCAGCGTTGCTGTAGCCGTGCCAGCGTTGCTCACCGTGATCGTCTGCGATGCGGAAACGGCATTCACCGCAACATCTCCAAACGCAATGGACGTCGGCGAAATTAAAACCTTCGCGACACCAGTGGCGGTTCCGGCAAGCGCCACCGTTGCATAACCACCAGGAAGATTGGCAACCACCTGCACTGTTCCCGTGATGCTTCCCTCGGTCACCGGCGCAAAACTTACCGTGAGCGTGCAAGTGCTGTTTATTGTCAGCGAAGTCCCGGAGCACGTATCCGTCTCCACGAAGCCCGCACTGGCCGATGCGCCGGTAATCTGCATGGCAGCCGTGCCGGTGTTCCTGAGAGTGATTGTCTGCGATGCGCTCGTTGTCCCCACAACCTGTGTGCCAAACGTCAGCGATGCGGGTGAGAACGTGGCTGCTGCAGCCGCTGTTTGTCCTGCGGTGAGCAGCGGGATCTGCCAGATGCCACGACCATACGTGCCCGCGCGCAACACGCCTGCCGCAGAGCTGCCAGCAACACTGATGCCCGGCGACGCGAACAACGATGTCACCGGCGCATTCGGAAGCGATGCTCCATAGACGCTCCAACACGCACCGGTGGTTCCGCTCACCGTTGCAACGCAAGCGGTCACATCCTGCGCCACGTACACACCCGTGTCCATCGCCACGTAGACCACAGCCGGATTGTTCGGATCAACCACAACAGCGTTCGCAGGTGCATTCGGCAGATTTGCGGAAATGTTCAACCACGCAGCGCCGCCATTGGTGGAACGATAGACATGCGGATAGCCGAAACCCTGAATCGTCGCATAGACCGTCATCCCCGTGGGATCGTTAGGGTCCACAGCGATGCTGGAGACATCAAGTCCACCTGAATTGAAGCGGCGAGACGTGTCGTTCGTGACGGAGTTCGTCGTCAGATCAGTCCACGCGGTCGATGATCCCGCAGTCGACGCTGAAGTCGTGGCATAGATATGTCCCGCAGAAATGGAACCACCATCCAGCGTTCCGCCCAGGCCTGCATACAGCACAGACGACCCGCTATTCTGCGGACCGCCACTGAAGATCGCCCGTCCACCCGCAGCCAGAGACCGGATCGTCGTATCACTGCCGTTACAGGGACTGTGTGTCGTGCTGCCCATCGGTGCACTGATTGTGTTCGACGTGCTCCACAGGCCGCCTCCATCCTCAGGCCCGCGCCACACGCGGCAAGTACCCACCAACACGTTCGTATTCAGCGCAGGGTCAAGCAGCGCAGGTGGATCCGTCAGTGATGCGTCGCGACTCACCTGCGAAGCCCCAATCGACGTAGGACCGCTGAAGTCAGTTGCGGTACAAAGCTTTCCATTCGCGCAGGCATGCAGAGCCACACCAGCACCAGCCTGCAACAACCAGTTGCGACCATTGCCCTGATCGATAGCGACTGCGCCACTCTCAGCCGCATTCAGTTGCGTCCACGGCGCAATGGCAGAGGCCTGCGCTGAAGTCGTACTCGCAGCACTGCCGTTTGCGCCAAGCGCCGCAAGAAGCACATTCACATCGGTAGGGTCCGATGCAAAGCCTGAAACCTCTGCAAGCGATCCCAGCGAACCATTCAGATTGTCAAAGTGCGTGGCATCATCGGCACTGCATACACCCGCCTGCTGCTGCACACCATCCAGCGATCGCCATAAACCACCATCATTGCCAAAGAACATGGTGGGCGTCGCAGAATTCCCCGCAGTCAGGCCCCATGCAATTGCATGCTGCGCCGGTGCGACTCCCGCAGGAGCAGCGCAACCAGTCGTGGCGTTGGTCGTATTGCGCAGCGAACATCCACTCGACAGGCTGCAACGATACAGATCGGACGTTCCAAGGAAAAGCAGTGTGTCACTGGCAGAAAGCGATGTCGCCGCGGGAATCGCTGCCAATGTCAGGTTGTAATCGCCCTGGGGAATACTTCCCGCGCTCTCCACGGCAGAAGTGTCAATCTTGTTTGCCCATGCGATCGTTGTGGACGCACAAGCCGATCCGGAGATTGCGCAGGCATCCTGCCACAAACCCTGGCTGCCATTGTTCGGATCAACCGTCACGGCAAACATGTCACCAGACACAGGCTGCACAGCCAATGTGCCGCGGAAGATGGGGCACGCCTGCAAACCATAATCACCCGGTCGCGGCTGGCAATTCGCTGCCGTCAATCCAGTGCCGGGCTGGTTCGTCAGACGCGTCCATGTAATGCCGTCGGTGGATTCGTAATATCCATGTGAACGAACCGCCGCATAAAACTTCTTGCGAATCGGATTCCACACCACCGACGTAGCTGCATTGCCGCGAAAGGTGGCGTAATTGGTGGTGCGATTTTGAACGACCGAACTGCCATCCTGAATCGTGGCAAGCGTCCACGTCTGCCCCGCATTCGTGGAATAGTAAAGACCGCGCACGCCGGGATAGTTTGTTGCGCGAACGTTCGCAGCCTCCGCCGCCGAAGATACCGCCATCACCACCAGTTGCGGCGACGCGGTACTCCATGCAAACCCGGCGATGCCTTCTCCAACAAAAGAAGCGCTGCCCGCCGTCTGTACCAACGACCACGTCTGGCCGTTATCCGCGGACCGCAGAACACCTTCACCGTAGTAGCTATCCAGCGCATCGTTCGGGTCACCCGTTCCCGCAAGGATGACGCCAGTGCGCCCCGGCTGCACAGAGACAGCACCAATGGACAACGAAGGAATCACTGACGTTCCGCCATTGGGCGAGAACACAGGAAGCGTGTCGGTCAGCGGTGTGAACGTGGCTGGGCTTGCAGTCGCATTGCTGCTCTTCCAGACGCCACCACCGGAAGTTCCCACATACAGTGTGTTGTTGCTGGCATCACTTGGGTCGAGCGCCAATGAGGTGACGCGTCCCGTCACCAATCCATAACTCAATGACTGCACCTGCACCGGGCCAACCGCAGTCCACGGCGTCGCCAGCGAAGTCGCCTGTGCCCGGACCAGACCAGCCTGTTGCGTCTTTGCCGACACCAGCGCCGCAGCAGGCGAATCCTGTTGCGGTGCCTGATGCGACCGCACAAACGCTCTTGCCCTGCGAACAGCTGCAGCAGGTTCCTCCACCGCCGTTCGAGCGCGCATTGCCTGCGATTCCAGTTGCTGGGATCGCATCACGCTTCCAGAAGAGGCAAAGAGAAATACCACCACCGTGAGGCAGCCCGCGACAGACCCTCGCTGCAAACATCTCAAGTGGACTGTTGCGTCGTTCCAAAACGGCAAAATACGAAATCCCCTCAAACAGGAACCTGGTGGCGCGCAAAACGCGCATAGGTGCGCGTTGCACGGCTTATGCCGCAACCCTGTAATACCTGTGAGAGAACTCTCAGTTTCAACAGCCACTGAAAGCAGAAACGGGGCAGCAATCCGCCCCGTCTACAGCTCTATGGCCGTTGGTCTACCGGACTGATCCGCTGAATTATTAGCAGCGAACAATCTTTGGTGACTGAATATGACGTGTGGCGTTTCTCGAATCTACCACCAGCTTTGCTTCCGCAACAATCGTTTCCATCTCGTATGCGGAGTGGTCTGTGGCGATCAAAACGCAGTCAAATTCGCTAACCCGCTCCAGTGGCGTGGATTCCATGTTCAGAGCGTATTTACGGCCGTGTCCCACTTTGGGAAAGAAGGGATCGTTGTAGCTGACATCGCATCCCAGCCCCTGCAATTGTTCGATGATGGCCAGCGAAGGCGACTCGCGCAGATCATCCACATCTGCCTTGTACGCCACGCCCAACACCAGCACCTTCGCGCCCTTGGTTGCGACGCCCTGCGCATTCAACGCACGAGCAACCTGCCGCATCACGAAGACCGGCATGTCCTCATTGACCTCACCCGCAAGCTGAATGAAGCGCGTGGTGAACCCGTACTCCTTGGCCTTCCACGTCAGGTAAAACGGATCCACCGGAATGCAGTGGCCGCCAATTCCCGGGCCGGGATAAAACGCCTGGAAGCCGAAGGGCTTGGTTGCCGCCGCGTCGACCACTTCCCAGATGTCAACGCCCATCTTCATGCAGAGCTGCTTCAGCTCATTCACCAAAGCAATGTTCACGCTGCGATAGATGTTCTCCAGCAGCTTCGTCATCTCCGCCGTAGCGGGCGAAGAGACCGGCACCGTCTTCGTAAAGATCGAACCATACAGCGCACAAGCAGCTTCGGTCGCGGTCTTGTCCATACCGCCGACGACCTTAGGAATCTCGCGACGCGGCGTGATCATGTTGCCGGGATCTTCGCGTTCCGGCGAAAACGCCACCAGGATGCCGTCGACCTTCTCTGTCTCTTCCGGCGGAGCAATCTGTACGTGGACACCACGCTCTGCGCCCGCTTCGGTAAGGATGCGCACAACGATCTCTTCCGTCGTACCGGGATACGTGGTGCTCTCCAAGACAATCAACTGTCCGGGCCGCACATACGGCGCAATCGCATGGACCGTTGTCTCCACGTAGCTCAGGTCAGGTGCATGATGTTCCGTCAGCGGCGTCGGCACGCAGATGAGCACGGCATCCATCTCTGCAATGTCCTGGAAGTTGGTCGTCGCGCGAAAGCCTTTTGCCTGTGCCGCGGCAATGTGTTCCGGTTCAATCCGCCAGATATAGCTGGAACCGCTGTTCAGCGTGTCGACCTTCTTCACATCGACATCGAACCCGGTGACGCGAAAACCTTCGCTTGAGAACAGCAGCGTGAGCGGCAAGCCCACATAACCCAACCCGATGATGCCAACGCGAGCCTCGCGGCTTTGAACCCGTGCTCGCCACTCAGTGAGTGTGGTCACTGTTGGAGCAGTCCCGCTGTTTGCAAGTGCCTGTTCGCTATCTTCGATATTGCCTGTCGCCATACTGCCCCCGGAACAAGCGGTTTCCGCGGGCGAACCTCGCGTTGGGTGAAACCGTCATGATACTTTCCCCAATTGGACGCCCGGGCAGGCTTCAGGTTCCGCGTGGCAGACGCCAAATACCGCCAACGCATTCAACAAATTGAAACAAAGGGCTATGAGCTTTTGGGAAGCTGCTCGCAATACCATGCGACGGTGCGCTTCAGGCCTTCTTCAAAGCTCACCTGTGGATTGAATCCAAAGGCTTGCCGAGCCGCTTCGATGCTTGCCAATGAATCTTTCACGTCGCCGCGACGCTCAGGCCCGTGGACAGGTTCCACCTTGGATTGCAGAAGCTCAGCAATTACGCGGTACGTTTCGTTCAACGTATGACGCTCGCCACAGGCAACATTGAAAATCTTCCCGGCAACCTTCTCCGCAGGGGCGTCGCTTGCTAACAGGTTCGCCTGAACTGCATTCGCTACATAAGTAAAGTCGCGGCCCTGCTCGCCGTCGCCAAAAATCGTTGGCTGTTCTCCTTGCAGCAGCTGCAGGATGAACTTCGCCATCACGCCGGAATACTCTGAGTTCGGTACCTGCCGCGGCCCAAAGATATTGAAGTAGCGCAGGCAGACCGTCTCCAGTCCATACACCTGCCAATAGCTCTTCATGTAGAACTCGCCCGCCACCTTCTGCACCGGGTAGGGCGCAATGGGCATGGGAATCATCGTCTCCACACGAGGGAATCCCGGCTGATTGCCATACGCAGAACTGGACGCCGCATACACGACGCGCTTCACGCCTGCCGCACGCGCAGCTTCAAGCACCTCAAACGTTCCTTCAATATTCGCCACGTGCGAACTGCGCGGATCTTTCACGCTACGAGGCACGCTGGGAAGCGCGGCAAGATGAAAGATCACATCGACACCGTCAGCCGCTTTTGCCAACGCATCGCGATCCGTCAGCGATGCTTCCGTGAACTCAATGCGATCGCGTACGCCCGCAAGATTTTCCGCAAGCCCAGTCGCAAAGTTGTCCAACCCACGCACGCGCTCACCGCGTGCCAATAGCGCATCCACCAGGTGCGAACCAATAAATCCGGCGGCGCCCGTCACCAGAACCGTTCTCATAGCAATCCAGTATGCCAGCAGGATGTGACAAATCGCGACACGCAACTTTCTGGTTGCGTGTCGCGATTGACGATGCAATAGTTATTTGCAACCGGGAGGTTGCGTATATGCAGGACTGCATCGATAAGGAAATTTTCATTGAAGCACCCGTTTCGCGGGTATGGCAGGCTGTGACCAGCGCCGACGAATTCAGCGCGTGGTTTGGTGTGAAGCTCGAGTCGCAGTTCGCCGAGGGCGCAGTGATGGAGGGCATGATCACCAACCCGAAGTACAGCCACATCCGCCTGAAGCTGACTGTCGAAACCATCGAGCCGGAAACGCGCTTCGCCTATCGCTGGCTTCCCTACGCTCTCGATCCGGATGTGGACTATTCCAGCGAAACACCAACCACCGTCACTTTCCACTTCACACCTTCAAACGGCGGAACACATCTGCGCGTCACGGAGTGCGGCTTTGGCAAAGTACCGGAGTGGCGCCGCGAGTTGGCCTTCAAGATGAACAGCAACGGATGGGAGCAGCAGGTAGCACGTATCCAGCGCTACGTCATGACCGGATCGCCCGATGCGTAAGCCAGCGGCAGCCGAACATCTGCGCCAGCAATGCGTCCCCATCTTCGCAGCACTGGGCGACGCTACGCGGCTGTCATTAATGTCAAAGCTGGGCGAAGAGGGCGAGCAGTCGATCCAATCGCTGACCCAATCCACCAGCGTCACGCGGCAGGCCGTAACCAAACATCTGCACGTACTGGAACGCGCCGGTCTGGTGCGCTGCCGGGAGCAAGGCCGTGAAAGGCACTACGGCCTCGCCCCCAACTCGCTGGACAGCGTCCGCGATTACCTGGAGGTCATCGCCCAACACTGGGACGAAACCCTGCTGCGCCTCAAAGCGCACGCAGAACGCAAATAAGTGAGACAAAAACGTGCAAAAAGTGCCTTTTTCGCAACCGAAAACTGCTCTCTTTCGCCACAAAACACAGCAAAAAAGCAAAAATTCAGATTCTGACAAAGGCACGCTATAATCAAACCTGTCTCGCCGTTCCGCGCTGTTTACGCGCGTTTTGAGCGCGCAAGGCTCCGCGGAGAGTTGGCCGAGTGGCTGAAGGCGGCGGTTTGCTAAACCGTTATAGGGTCAAAAGCTCTATCGGGGGTTCGAATCCCCCACTCTCCGCCACTCAGTCTCAGTTTGTTTTCTCTTTCCCCAGGAAACGTAGTTTCTGCCCAACACTTGCGCTGGCAGGGACGAAGTTCTACTCGAGAGAGTAGATCGTTGGGATTTGCGGTGAGGGTTCGAATCCCTGTCTCTCCGCCACGCAGGCTCTGCTTTGTTTCTCTCTCTCGCGAAAAACCATAAGTTATGCCACAAAAGTGGCACTAGGCAGCACGAAGCTCTTTGTAACTCGCGACTCTGACATTAGAGTCGTGTTGACGGCGAACCTATCGAGAGATACAGCCTCCCGGGTCGCAGCGTACAGAGGCGTATGTGCCACTTGTCTGTGGCGAGCGCCTCCTGGTTCACACGCGTGCCCGATATGCTGTCCTTAGCCATCGCCACGCCTCATTTTGTCTAGGTAGTCTTAAAGACGTTAACCGAATTATGTCTATAAAATCATGCTTCGGTGCAACAACTGAACTTGTCCCGAACTTTCACGCGGGTTGCAGCCCTTCGCCGCGATTCGAGTCTTTGCCAATCAATAGACGGTGTGCGGTATACGCAGCCGAGGCTAACGGATGAATAAGAAAGAGCTCACTGAAGCCGACATTCGCACGAAGTTCATCACGCCCGCTCTTATAGAGCATGCCAAGTGGAACCTAATGACCCAGCTTCGTGAAGAAGTCTATTTCACTAAGGGGCGGGTAATTGTTCATGGCAAGACTGTCAGCCGTGGCGAAGCCAAGAAAGTGGACTACCTTCTTTACTACAAGCCCAATGTTCCGATTGCCGTCATTGAAGCCAAGGACAACAACCATGCTTTAGGCGATGGGATGCAGCAGGCTCTTGAGTATGCCGAGACGCTAGACGTCCCCTTCGCTTTTAGTTCAAATGGCGATGGCTTTCTCGAGCACGATCGCACGGCTACCGGTGGAGTGATAGAAAGAGAACTCTCAATAAATTCTTTCCCAACTCCGGATGAACTTTGGGCTCGGTATGCGGCTGCACGCGGTTACACTCCGGCCCAAGCTGCCATAGCATCCCAAGACTATTATGACGATGGCTCGGGGAAGAGCCCACGCTACTACCAACTCACCGCGATCAACCGGACGATAGACGCAATCGCATTGGGTCAGCATCGCATTCTCCTGGTCATGGCGACAGGCACGGGGAAAACCTATACCGCCTTTCAGATCATTTGGAGACTCTGGAAATCTGGAGCAAAAAAGCGAATCCTCTTCCTAGTAGATCGCAATATTCTTGCGGATCAGACCAAGACGAATGACTTCAAGCCATTCGGTCAGGCGATGACGAAGATCACAAATCGCACAGTCGACAAAGCGTTCGAGATTTATTTGTCGCTGTATCAAGCCGTTACGGGAACAGAAGATGAACAGAACATCTATAAGCAGTTCTCACCGGATTTTTTTGATCTCATCGTGGTTGATGAGTGCCATCGTGGGAGTGCAGCAGACGATGCAGCCTGGCGAAAGGTATTGGAATACTTTTCCACGGCAACTCAGATCGGCCTAACGGCTACTCCTAAAGAGACAGAGACGGTCTCAAACATCGAATACTTTGGGGATCCGATCTACACCTATTCCCTTCGCCAAGGCATTAGCGATGGCTTCCTCGCGCCCTACAAGGTCGTGCGAATCGGAACCGATAAGGATCTAGACGGTTGGCGGCCTGAGCGGGGCCAAACTGACAAGTACGGCTTGGAGATTGAAGATCGAGAATACAACGATCTCGATTTTGACCGAAACCTCATTCTCGAAAAGCGTACGGAGCTTGTCGCGGCCAAGATTACACAGTTTTTGAAGGCGACGGATCGTTTTTCGAAGACCATTGTCTTTTGCGAGAACGTTAACCACGCAGAGCGGATGCGACAAGCACTCGTGAACGCCAACGCGGATTGGGCAGCAGCAAATAGCAAATATGTTATGCGCATCACCGGAGACAACGATGAAGGCAAAGCTCAACTAGACAACTTCATCGATCCTGAATCCACGTTTCCAGTCATCGCAACCACCTCACGCCTCATGACCACGGGTGTGGACGCTCAGACCTGCAAACTGATCGTGCTCGACCGCCGTATCGCCTCAATGACCGAGTTTAAGCAGATCATTGGACGTGGTACGCGAATCAATGAGGACTACAACAAGCTCTACTTCACCATCATGGATTTCAAACGTGCGACCGCGCTCTTTGCCGATCCAGATTTCGATGGCGACCCCGTGCAAGTCTACGAGCCTGGCCCGAACGATCCTCCCATTCTTCCCGAGGAACCTCCAGCACCGGCCGATCCTGCGCAGCCCGAAGGTGTGCTGATCAATCCAATCGACGCTGGCTTGGCTGTAAATGGTCATCGGCCTACTAAGTACTACGTCGATGATGTTGAGGTCATCGTAGTCACCGAACGAGTACAGTACCTCGGTGCGGACGGCAAGCTGATTACCGAATCGCTCAGGGACTACACGCGCAAGGCAGTTCAAAAGGAATACCAGTCTCTGAGTGCTTTCCTCACGAAATGGAACGCGGCGGATCGCAAGCACGCCATTGTGGAGGAACTTGCAAAGCGCGGCGTGTTTTTAGATGAGCTCGCGGATCAGATCGGCAGTAATTTGGATGCCTTCGACCTCATCTGTCATGTTGCCTTCGATCAGCCGCCGCTCACCCGTCGAGAGCGCGTTGACCGAGTACGTAAACGAAACGTGTTCGCGAAATATGGTGAGAGCGTGCGCGCTGTACTAGATTCGCTCTTGGAAAAATTCGCAGACGGCGGACTGAACAGCTTGGAGTCAATGGACATTCTCAAGGTCGACCCGCTCTCAAAATACGGAACACCAATTGAGATTCTCCAGATCTTCGGCGGCAAGGAGTTCTATCTTGCTGCAATCCAGGAACTCGAAGCACAGATCTATCAGGAAGCAGCCTAATCAATGCAGAACGTTTCAAACATCGTAAAGACCATCCAGGACATCATGCGCAAGGACGCGGGTACCTACGGCGACGCGCAACGTCTTGAACAGCTTGGATGGATGTTTTTCCTTAAAATCTTTGATGACCGCGAAAAGGAATTAGAAGTCCTCCGTGACAACTACAAATCGCCTCTGCCGAAGCATCTGCGCTGGTGTAACTGGGCCGCCGACGAAGAAGGCATGACAGGGGATGGGCTTCTTGACTTTGTCAACAACGCGCTGCTTCCCAAACTCAAGTTGCTTACGGGAGGGACGGACAAGATCACGGGCCTCATCCGCATGACATTTGAGGATGCCAATAATTACATGAAGAATGGCACCCTCATGCGGCAGGTGATCAACAAGATCAATGGTCTTGACTTCAATGCCTCCGACGATCGCCACATGTTCGGTGACATCTATGAGAAGCTGCTCAAGGATCTTCAGTCTGCCGGTAACGCCGGTGAGTTCTATACGCCGCGTGCTGTCACCCAGTTCATCGTGGAACAGGTTAATCCACGCCTCAGCAAGCGGGAGACAGTTCTAGATCCAGCCTGCGGAACCGGTGGCTTCCTGACCTGCGTCATCGAGCATCTCCGCAAGCAGGCCAAGACCGCTGAAGATGAAGCCTTCCTTCAAGACTGTTTCTCGGGTATTGAAAAGAAGCACCTGCCTCATGTGTTATGTACGACGAATTTGCTGTTGCACGGCATCGATGTGCCGTCGAATGTCCGTCATGACAACACACTGGCGCGGCCGCTCCGTGATTGGTCGCCCAAGGAGCGCGTGGACGTCATCGTCACCAATCCTCCTTTCGGCGGCATGGAAGAGGATGGCATCGAAGCGAATTTTCCGTCGGAGTTCCGCACTCGCGAAACGGCGGACCTGTTTCTGGTGTTGTTGATGAAGGTTCTCAAGCCGGGCGGCCGCGCTGGCCTTGTGCTACCCGATGGCACACTCTTCGGCGAAGGCGTGAAAACACGCATCAAGGAAGCGCTGCTCACTGAATGCAACCTGCACACCATCGTTCGCTTGCCGAACGGCGTATTCAATCCCTACACAGGCATTCGTACCAATCTTCTCTTCTTCACTAAGGGCCAGCCGACCACAGAGACCTGGTATTACGAGCATCCTTACCCGGCCGGGGCCAAGAGCTACAACAAGGGCAAGCCGATCCGCATTGAAGAGTTCGAGCCGGAGCGAAAGTGGTGGAAGAAGCGAGTCGAAGGTGAACAGGCGTGGCGTGTCTCAATCAACCAGATCAAGCAGGGAAACTACAACCTCGACCTCAAGAATCCGAACACGCTGGATGTGGGCCCCGGCGATGTCGATCACCTGCTGCCCGCATACGAAAAGCTCCTCTCGCATATCGCGGAAACCCGTGCCGCTTTAAAGCAGGAACTGCACCATGCGCTCAATGCCACTGTTGGGAAGGACGCATGAAACTGGAAATATTCTTCGAGAAATTCGACCAGTTCGCGGACGCCCCTGATGCAGTGGCAAAGATGCGGGACCTCGTTTTGCGCTTGGCAATGAGCGCTAAGCTCGTTGAGCAAGATTCAAATGAATTGAATGGTTCTAAAGTATTCAACGCAATTCAGGAGGCAAGAGCTAAGCAACTGAATTCCCCAAAAACCTCCTTGGTCGCGGCTAAGGACTGGGAAACCGCTGGAGATGATTGTGAATTACCAAACTCCTGGCATCGTTGCGCTATCAGCGATGTATGCGATCTAAAAACCGGAGCAACCCCAAGCACGACGGAGCCACGTAATTTTGGGGGTAATACGCGTTGGCTGCTTTCCGGAGACATCAATCGAGGAGAAATATTTGAGTGCGAGGGGCGCATTACCGAACGAGGGATAGCAAATAGCAATTGCAAGCTGATCCCAGAAGATTCTGTGTTGATTGCTCTGAACGGTCAAGGAAAGACCAGAGCAACTGTAGCACTCTTGAGAATCGAAGCTGCTTTGAATCAGTCTCTGGTTGCGATGATTCCTTATTCACGTAATCACCTACTCCCTGAATTTCTGTTCTGGAATCTGCGAAGCCGCTATCGTGCTATTCGTGAGATTACCGGGCATGAGCAACGTCGTGGCTTGAACATGAAACTCGTCGGAATGCTTAGTCTGCCACTTCCGCCAGTAGAAGAGCAGAAACGAATTGTGGCCAGGGTTGAAGGGTTGATGGCGCTGTGTGAACGGCTAGAGGCGCAACAGAAGGAACGGGAGAGGCAGCATTCCGCGCTGAGCCACGCAGCCATCGCTCGTTTTTACCATTCCCCTTCCCAAGCCAATCTCAATTTCCTCTTCCATCCCTCGTATTCCGTTTCCTCTACGGATCTCCGCAAAGCTGTCCTCAGTGCAGGCATTCAAGGACATCTTTCGAAACTTCTCGCAGGAATCGCAACCTGGCCTAGAGTCACTCTGAACAGCATCTGCCTTCAAATCACTGATGGTGAGCACGCCACTCCCCAGCGTGTCAGTGAAGGGATCCCTTTGGCGACAGCGAAGAACATTCGCGACGGATTTCTCGATTTGACCAAGACGGATTGGGTTGCTTCGGATACAGCCGAGAGATGCTGGAGGAGATGTAAACCCCGACATAATGACATATTGATGGTTTGTGTTGGAGCAACAACCGGACGGATCTGCCTGGTTCAGGACCCTCCAGATATGGTCTTGGTTCGTAGTGTTGCGCTAATCCGTCCGAATGAAAAACTCGTTTTGCCTTCTTATCTAGAGCTCTTCCTGCGGAGCCCCGAGGGACAGTCTCTAGTGTGGGGTAATGTCAAGCAAAGTGCGCAACCGTGCCTCTACCTTGGGAAGATCAACTCGTTTGAAATGCCTTTGCCCACACTCGAAGAACAACGTCACATAGTTGCCAAGGTCGACCGGTTGATGATCTTGGTCAATCAACTGGATACCCAGCTCCGCTCATCGCAGATGGAGGCGACGCAACTGCTCGATGCTGTGATTCATGAACTTCTGCATCCCACCGCTGACATTATCGACCGCGCGTCGCAGCGCGCAGCGATTGGCTGTTACGCCATTGAACACCTTTCACGAAATCCGAGTTTCGGTAGGGTGATGCTGATGAAAGCTTGCTACCTCGCGGAGACGCACCTGGGGCTACCACTGGGCTGGCGGCCCATGCGCCAAGCTGCCGGTCCTTGGGACCCCTGGATGCAGGACTTCGAGGGCTTGGGAACACGCACCGACTGGTTCGCGGTAACCGAGAAGATTTTCAACAATGGCCGCAGCAAGATTGAATACTCCCCAAAGAAAGCTCTGAAGGCCAAAGCTGAAGAAGCCATCACAGTCCTCGGCAGTCAGAAAGCCGAATTTGATCGCCTGCTGAACCTGTTCGCGGACAAGAAAACCGAAGAGGCAGAGATCATCACCACGCTCTTCGCTGCCTGGAACGACTTCCTCATCGATGGCCAGATACCAACCGATGACGAAGTCATCCATGAAGTTCGCGAAAACTGGCACCGCTCAAAGGAGCGATTCAGTCCAGCCCTGCTTCGGCGATGGCTTGCTTGGATGCGTAGCCATAGCCTGACGCCGAAAGGCCATCCCCCTCGTACCAGACAGCAATTAGCTTTTCAACTCAAGTAAGTTTCCTGCCCATATGGCAGCGCAGGTTGCCCGGCATGGCCGGGAAAGTCGCGACTGAACGCCAGCTACCGAACATCAGTTCTCATTCGGAACGTTCAACGACCTTGCGGTCAAACTGGACTCCCGCAGCGACCGAATAGAAAAGTGGATTCAGGACAGGTCGGGACGGAGATCGCACCGCATTACAGTGCGATCTCCGTCCCTTAATCTGGGGAGTCAGTTAAGGAGACCCTTGCGGCGTCTCGGCTCTAGGATTGATCGATTCTACAAACCGAACTAGGCCTATCTTCTCAGTGTTCTTCTTGAATTTCGCTGGGCTGGTCTCCGTCGGAGTGCGGCGGGGGAGCAGTTTGGACTTCAGGTTGTTCCGCATCCGTAGGTCGTGGAGTTTGAGGTTGTGGTGTCTTAGGTTGCGGGGGCGCAGGCAGGGTGCCGTACCCCTGGAAGCTAACAGTTGCGATGTTACGTTCTACACCGAGGCCATTCACAACGCGCATCGGACGTTGAATCACTACCCGCCAAGGTCGGCCCAACTCGGGCTTCGGAGAATCCGTTGCTAGGTGAACCGCAATCTGGCCACCGAAATCGGAGATCGTGTCCTCTCCAATGAGTACATCGTAGATCGCAGTATTTTCGTCGATCATATTGGAATATCGAAGCGAGTTGAATGGGAACTCTACCTGAAAGCGTCCGAGTCGATCGACCATTGGTATACCTCTGGTAGTGAGAACCGCTTGTTGGCCGTTGAGCATGTATGGATTGCGAGCGAGGTCATACGGCTTAACCACCTGATTCGCATTTTGGGAGTGACTGGTCACAACGTCTGCGGGATGTCCGCTGACTCTTGCATTGTGAGTGTTTGAGTCGTTGTCCTCGCCGTACCAAATCAAGAAGGCATAAACCGCTATGACAGTAAGGATGATGACCAGAAGGGTTCTCAAGACAGTTTTCATAGGTTCGAGTCGCTAATGTCTGGCATACCAGACACGAACAGCTCGATCCTAGCTCCACTCTGGGAGAGTGTCCACTGGAAAGAACCGCCTTCTCGTCGATCTGGGAATGCGAATCCGCGAGCGGCGTGTCGCCAAGAATTGGACGCAAACAGACATGGCTGTCTATCTCGGTTTGAACCGCGGCCACATCTCCGACATCGAGACCGGTAAGCGCGAGGCCGGTATCATCACGTTGCAGATCATCGCCCGCGGACTCGATACGACGATGTCGAAATTACTCGAAGATCTCTAGGTTGCCTCAGCCTACGATCGACGAAGCATCCACCCAATGCCGAGTCCTAGACGATGAGCCAGTTGGCTTCTGCAAATGACTTAGCTTCGCCCCAGCATCGCCCAGGTATTGAGCTCATGGAATCTCTTTGCATAGTCCAGTGCTTGCATGGTCGAGTCGACCTGATCGTCATACTTACCGCCCGGAAAACTGAGCAGCTCCTTCACGTACGTGTCGAGCCATGGAGCCGACTTCGGCAAAAGCACATTCCCCGCCTCGAACTCGGGAGTCTGCATATGAACGCGCATGATTTTGTCTGAGCCAGCAGGCGGGTCATAGGGTTTGACCTGAAAGATGCCATCTGCCCTGAGATCCTGACAGAGCTGAATCCCTGAAGCGCGATTTTCGATGATGACCTGGGTTGCGTTCCACTGCTTCATGTGGCTGACAATCAGTTTCTTGAGGTCTGGATAATTAAGCTGCTTTCTCAGTACATTCAGAAGGTAACGCTTCTTCCCTACAATTGCCCATGTCGTGCAGACACTGAAGTCGCATAGCTCGCTGCTCTTGTTCGCGGTGTCCCAGCTCTGGAGTATTAGAGGTCGCATCGGGAGTGTGTTCTCTTCATAGATACGCAACCACTCTTCCAGGATGATGTTGCCACCCTCTGGTATCGGATCCTGCTGATATTGTGCGTTGAAATTGAAGGGGCCGATCTGATCCCGTATTGCGGCGAGCGCCTCAGGGGTGTCGCGGCGCGGTTCGAGTATTTCGCCAGCAGAACGAGAAAAGTGAACGGGCCAAAGAGGCCCTTCAATGGTGATGCTCTCGTCCATTTCAGCGACGGCTGGGAGTGAGAGCACCTCCCATTCTGAAAGAGACTGTACGTGGCCAACGAGATCGTCCTGATGGAGACGCTGCATCACGATGATGATCACACCATCCTTCTTGCTGTTAAGGCGACTCAACAGAGTATTCGAAAACCAATCGTTGGCTGCCTTACGGCTGGTTTCTGAGAGAGCGTCGATGGGTTTGAGAGGATCGTCAAGAATCAAGAAGTCCGCTCCTCGTCCTGTCAGCGTGCCCCCAACGGAGGTGGCCATTCTCCCTCCGCTGGCAGTGGTGTTGAAGTCATTCACGGCGTTTCTTTTCCCGGAGATCTGAGCCCTTGGAAACAATCTCTTGTACCAAGGGGACAACATCACCGTGCGGCAGTCACGCGCAAGCTTGTCGGCCAAGTCTTGGCCGTAGCTCGCACAGATCACCTGCTTCGAAGGATTCCTGCCGAGTAGCCAAGCTACGAATGCCACGCTGACAGTGAATGACTTCAATGAGCGCGGAGGAAGGTTGATGATGAGACGCTTGCACTTCCCTTCTACGCACTCCTGAAGCTTCGCGGCAATCAGAGGAATGTGCTGACTCTCGAGAAATTCAGTGCCGGGATGTATTTCACTGAAAGCGCGCTCAATGAACGTGTAGAGATCGACTCGGAGCATCGCCCGAAGTTCCTCAGCTGAAAGTTCCAGGTCTCCGGTAGCCATCACTTTGAGGTCTCCTTTTCGGTGTTCGAGTTGGTTGCACGTTGTAAGCGACGTTTGAGACTTGCCATAATAGCCGCGTCACTCTCGGTTTCGGTAGGCACCGCATCGACCTCTTCAAGCGCATCGACGTACCGCTTGAGTGCAATCGTTTCCCTTATGGCACGCTGATCCCCCTTCAATGCTCCATTGACCATCTGGGCAATGACTATCTCGACCTTCGTCGCCTTTCTGCTCTTGCCGTTCTCCGTCACAATGATCTCCTCGTGGAGCACGGCCCGGACTATGGTTGCGAGATTCTTCCGTCCCGGTGGGCGCCCGGCAGGGTTCCCCGATTGTCCGCGACGAAATTGCGAATGCCGCGGTGGCTTGCCGTAACCAACTTCATAATCGCTGTCATCTTGGTTAGCCATGAATCACCTCTTCGTTCGCTTCTTCCGTCATGATGTTGTCCTCGAACGCACGCCCGCTCACAGCGTTGATCGCCTGCTCACCAGTGATTGCTTGCCAACGGCGAATGGCAACATCCACATAGAGAGGATCAAGCTCGAGCGCATAGCAGATGCGCCCCACACGTTCCGCGGCAAGGAGTGTTGTCCCGGAGCCGAGAAACGAATCTAGGACGATGTCGCCACGCTTTGAGCAATCAAGAATGGCATCAGCAACCATGGCGATTGGTTTCACCGTCGGATGCAAGCTAAGAAGATTCTCTTCACCCTGTCGGGACATCGTGCTTGCAGACGGGTATTGCCAGACGTTCGTACGGTTGCGTCCGTACTTCCCGAGCATGATGTTGTTGCGGTGAGGGCCTCCGTTGGTTTTGAACACGAAGATCAATTCATGTTGAGAGCGGTAAAGGGATCCCATGCCGCCGACATCCTTCGCCCACACACAAAGGCCCAGCTGTTTGTCATAGACAGGTTTAGCGGCCTCAATCAGCTCCCTCATGTGACGCCAGTCCATGCAGAGGAAATGCACCGCACCACAATCGCTATGTTCGGCAAGAAGCTCGAAACTGCGATTGAGGAACTGTGTGAACTCGTGCTCGTCCATTTCTCCGGACGCCATCGCGAACTCGCGGTGCTCGATCTGCCCATTGCCGGATGCGTGCCCATCGATAGGAACGTTGTATGGCGGATCAACAAAGACCATACCTGCACGTCGGCTGTCCATCAGGGTTTGAAATGACTTCTGCTCAAGCGCACTGCCGCAGAATATGCGATGGTGTCCGAGCATCCAAAGGTCTCCAGGTCGAGATATGGCGACCGGATGTGTAGGCGGAATGGTTTCTTCCTCGTCCGCCGTGCTGGAAGCTTCTTCAAGTAGAAGGTCAATTTCAGGGACCTCGAAACCGGTCAACGTCACATCGAGGCTGAGATCGAGAGTCAGAAGATAACCGAGCTCGATCTTGAGAAGGTCGTTGTCCCAACCGGCAAGTTCCGCGAGCCTGTTATCTGCGATGACATAGGCGCGAATCTGATCGGGAGTTAAGTGCTCGAGACAGATCGTCGGCACGGTTGTCATGTTGAGTAACTTGGCTGCCTCAACGCGACCGTGGCCAGCAATGATCGTACCGTCCGTCTGGATCAAGATCGGATTGGAAAAGCCAAATTCCTCGATGCTGTTTTTGATCTTGCGGATCTGACTGCGCGAGTGGGTGCGTGCGTTGTTGACGTGAAAATTGAGCGATGCGAGTGGTCTATATTCCAGAGCAAGCTTTCTGGATGTTGACTTCGTGTCTGTGTCATTCATGAAATTCTTTACCTCTCAGAAGAAGCCTATGATGGCTGTCAAGCCCCTCTGAGCGGCGAAATTTCAACCCGTCTTCGTTGCCATTGATGAAGGCAAAGCCGCGGAAAACAAATGATAGTAACGATGATAGTAGTTAAGGATTAGTCATCATCCGTAAGTGGGCTTACGCGAATGCCTTACGTTGCGCCTGCCAATCAAGAGGAACGTTTCCGAGAAAGGTATCGAGACACCAATGCGGAGGTTGTGTACCTTCCAGAATCTCTTCTGTTATCTCTGGGGAGAGGAAAGCAAGCGGTAATAGACGACTCACGTAACGCTCGTCCAAGCCCTCTTTCGCGGCCAGGTCACGTTGACTCGAGACATCGCCGCTCATCAATCGATCAAGCCATTCCCGCGCCCGCACAACCGCGGCAACCAACGCCGGAACTTCTCGTCTCGATCTTTCGCTGTCGCCTTCGATCTTGAACCGAAGCTCTCCACCAATCCGCATAGGCACAGCCGGTAGTTGAATCTCTATCTCCGCGTCGATGTGTGAGTCACAGGAAAGCCCAAGTATTTTCCTCACGTTTTTTTTGCAGATGAACATGCGCACATGGCGCTCATCTATAACGACCCGCCTCACACAATCGGCAATGTTGGGTGTTCCTAGAGGTTGTCTCTTGTACCTTTCGGAGGATCTTAAGATCGCATTCATCTCAGCGGGATCTGATGGGCGATCCGCAATGATAGCGATCAATCTCTGCGGATTGCCGATGAGATTTGTCACACCATCGCAGACAATCGATTCGATTCGTCCAGCAGGGAGACGGTACATCGATCCGCCTTTTCCCTTATTCCCATGGATGATCGCTTGTGAGACGTAGTAACGATAGCGACGTCCACGCTTGGTCGTGTGAGAAGGGGTGAAGCGATTCCCTGCTGCATCGAATAGACGCCCAGTGAGCAAGCTGACCTCACCGTCACTCTCGTGGGTATTGTCTGAGGGACGATTCGTGACGAGCAACGTCTGCACGTCATCCCAGACGGCCTGATCTACGATCGCTTCATGTTGTCCCGGATAGCACTTGTCCTTGTGCCGAATCTCGCCCAAGTAGATACGGTTCTTTAAGAGTTCGTACAGAGCGCCACGGGAGAATGCCGCATCACCTGAGCTGCGTCCCTTCCTGCTGAGTCTCTTCTTACTCCGGATGCCCAGTTCATCGAGCCTGCCCTGTAGCTTCGTGACGCAACCTAATTCGAGATAAAGGTTGAAGATTTGGCGAACGCGAGCCGCTTCTTCCTCCTGAACAATCAGACGTCGATCGTGCAGGTCATAACCCAAGGGCACGACTCCGCCCATCCACATGCCCTTCTTTTTCGACGCCGCAATCTTGTCACGGATACGCTCGCCAGTAACTTCTCGTTCAAACTGAGCAAACGAAAGAAGGACGTTCAACGTGAGACGCCCCATCGAATTCGTCGTATTGAATTGCTGAGTGACCGATACGAAGCTCACACCCTCGCGATCAAACTGCTCCACGATCTTCGCGAAATCGGCCAAGGATCGAGTGAGCCTGTCTACTTTGTAAACAACGACCGTATCGATTCGCTTTGCGGCTATGTCACTAAGGAGCTTCGCCAAGCCGGGTCGTTCCATGTTGCCGCCCGAGAAACCACCATCGTCATACTCGGTACGCGTGACTTCCCATCCCTCATGCTTCTGGCTGAGGATGTACGCTTCGCAAGCCTCACGCTGTGCGTGGAGGGAGTTAAACGTCTGATCAAGCCCCTCTTCGGAAGACTTCCGCGTGTAAACCGCACATCGCACGGTCTTCGTATCAGGCATCACGTCGATCCTTAGAGCGAGTGCCAAAGAATGCTGGCCCGGACCATTGTGTTCCCGTGATCCGCTTCGCAATTGGGCTCAGCTTTTTGAACGTCTCTCCTCGATAGACGAAGCCCGACGCGGTCACGATGACCTCGTGAGTTTCTCCACCCCACGTCCTCACCAGCTTCGTGCTGCCTGCGGAATCACTGCTAACACCGGTTACATTCGTCTTTTGAGGCTTGCGGGGTGCCTCACGTAGAAGCAACAGTTTCCGTCTTGCAGAGTTCGACAAACCTCCATGAACCACTTCTTGAAGGCGGTACGCAAGGATGGGAACAATGAGCTCTTTTCGCAATGTATGGTGGGGCGGAGTTTGATACACCTCGTCCCAAACCTTAAGAAGCTTTCGCTTATCCATCGCCGGAAGCGCTGCTAATTCGTCCGCTATTGCAGCATCCGACTTTTGCGTGGATATCATCTGTCACCTCGAACATGGACATTTCCGCTCTGCTCGGGCGAACAGTCAAGACGAAAGTTGTGTTTTGGAATGAGGAGTAGGAGCAAGAGGATTGGACAGTATGGCCCGTGGGCACTTCCGATATGCCGGCTTATCGTTACCCCAGATCGCACAACAACGGCTTAATTTCGCCCCAACTGAAATCCGAAATGCCTCTATACTTAAGCGCAATGCAGGCCCTACAAGCAAGAAGGTGTTTCCGAACGATCATCCTCTTAACAGTGACGGTCACCTTATTGCTGGCGCTGCTGATTCCGCACCCTCAAAATCATCATGGGACAGCGCTCGCAACAATCCCGTTGTTGCTTCTATTCTTGTTCGGAACTGTCCAGACACAAACGGCCTCCTTGCTGGCTTGCTCACTAGAGCCAAGTGCTCGACCGTTGCCCTGTCGCCCCACACTCTTCCAAAGACCCCCTCCGTCTTTGTTCGCCTAGCAGCCCACGACAGCCCGCGAAGGGATCGCCACGCTCTTGCGTGCGGCGTTTAGTCATGCCTTTAGACAACTTGCGAGGACACTAGTGAAATTCGTCTTTGACGTTCTGCCCTTCGGCGGGCTTTTTCTCCTCTCTCTCCCGTTCACGATTGCGTTCTTCTTACAGCGATATCGTTGGAGGCGACGAAAACGGCAGGGCAAGAGCAAATGGGGGTTTTATCCGAGTTCCGCATCGTTAGGAAGTGCACTGCAAGAGCTGAGTGTCATGGCGCAACCTCAGGTAGAACACGTTCTTGAGGAGAGAGTGAGCGTGCACGCTGAGGACGATGGTGAGGGCGGCCCTGAGGATCCGGTCGCCCATTTACATAAGCAAGCGGTCAAGAGAAGAAGGGGTGAAAAGCTTGATCGGTTTACAGCAATCCGTAGACCCTAGCTTCGAGGCAACTCCGAGAGACTAGCACTCCGTCGCTACCGATAAACGCGGTTGTCGATCATTGATGCCTTCTGACGATAAGCCGACTTATGAGGACTAATCTGGGTTGGATGAGTGCATTGGCGATTTGGCTCCATTCCTCGCGTGCAAGGCGTACAGCAGCGATTATGACCGCAGCGATCTCTAGCGTGGATACAGATCGACTTGTGATCCTGACTCACTGACCCGCCTTCACTTAGGAGACGGTGTGCGCTTAACCATTTCTTAGAAGGCAAGAAACTTAGGCGACGGCGTCGTTGGGCCTGTGACGTCCGCTGACGTCCCTCATCCTGGTCCTTCAGAACGCATCCGTCTGATCCGTTCCTGGTGATGAAGCTGAGGCCGTCGCAGACTACAGAGCGGTGCTCTCACATGATGCCTGCGTCAAGTCCGTACCGGTCGTGGATATGCTTCGAAATTCTGATCGCCTCAGGACGGAGAAATAGTCGTTCTCGAAGGCCGATACCTGCTCACCAGAGCCGGACGTTTGCCCTGTGAGGGCGATAGCGTGTGAGACCTGCGCGGAGCCATCGAAGACCCGTTTTCGGTGTGAGAGCATCGTAGAATCGGCATGAACTTGCTTAACGTCTGAGGAGAGTCATGCAAACGCAAACAGTCACCTTGATCGTCGCGGGCCTTGGAATCACGGGCACGCTCCTCGGAAGTGTCCTTTCTCAATGGATGACGCGCAGGTCCCAACATTCTCTTTGGCTCCGCGATCAGCGCAAGCTGGAATGGCGAGAGCTTTTGAGTCGCCTTACCGAAACGTTCGCAACGATCGTTCGACTCGAGAACTCGGTGCTTAGTCCCGAAGAGAAACAGGAACTTGATGCCGGAAAGATGGCCGCAAACAACACGCTAGAGGATCGTCTCTTCATCGCCCCTGATGTGGCAACCATGGGTATCACAGAGGCATGGACAAAAGTCTTGAACTCCGTTCGAAGAGGAGCACTAAACGAGGCTGACAGTCGCTTCCGCGACCTAAAAGCGGATATCGTCGTGGCGGCACTCAAAAGTATCGAATGAACACCATGGCCTCGGCTTTTTGACGCATGCGTGTCTAGGGGAAGGAGTAGAGTGCCGATCTTCTATGCCGTTGGAAGATGTTGTGCAGCGCAGCTATTTCTGAGTTGAAATGGCCGCCGCCAAGCGTGTAGAGAAGTGGGAGCACACTGCCACCGGTTAATCATCGAGTCTGCGTTCGCGAAGTTTCTATTGCCGAATCTACGCCTGTGACTCTTTGCAGAAGGTGGACCGGATCGACGTACGTGAGCCTGAATAGGCAGGATGGCCTACGGAAGATTATCTTGGCGATAGCCCGAGTCGATCAGTGCATCGGCGATTCAGCACTCGTCGTGAGATCGGCAAGGAGTGATCGGCTGTTTTATCTCTAATCCCAGTCCGCTCACACCGATCACGTATCGAGCATGTCCCATTCCTCGCCTAGTACCCGCCGAAGCGCTGAAAGCTTACCGTTGATCATGCCCCACTCGAAGTCATCCCAAGGGCCAGAGTTGTCATTGCCAAGCCTGCGTTCGGCTTTCTTTGCGGCCTTGAGCGCACTCTCCAGATCGTGTCGACCGTGTGGTTTTGACCATAACCTCTGTGCTGCTTGAACTTCGCTTCCCACTCTTCCCGCGTGACGATCTTGTGCTGCCCTCTCTCAATTCTCCACGCCAGATTCTTGTGCCGGTTGTACCAAACTTGCGTGGTCAACGTGTCAATCGAGCCGAGGACTTCGGCGAGCGGCCTGGGCTCTTCCACCCATTTCTGTTCGATCATGAGATCTGCAAACTGCCCTGGCCGAATACTCCGCAAAGCCTCGCCAAGGGTGATGAAATACAGTGATATCGCCCTTGAAAAATACGCGGCCATGTCAGGATGCGGGAGTTTATTGCTTGCTGCCGGGTGGCTGAAGTCCTTTGTGTTGTGGGTGACAAAGGCGAAGCGCGTCCCTGCCGGAGCCCTGCTGGCAACGCGGTCAGCATAAGTTTCGATCAGAATCGCATCGTAAATCCCGTGGCGTTGTCGATGAAACGGAGCCCGCTTGTCGATGGCGCACTGGGCCGCTCGCAGCTTCACTGCGTCGGTGGTTTCAATAACAGGTGTCACGGCGAAAAGCTTTTCAATTCGCCCGACCGTTTCCACGGCGGCTTCACCCAAAGACGATAGCCGGTGCTCAACCTCATTGAGTTGACGCAGAACGTTGCGCTTCTGGCGAGGGTCGCCGATTTTTTCGACCACATCTTTCACCCGTTTCAATGTGCTCGAGAGACTGCGTGTGCTGTCTTCAACAATTCGGGACTTATCCCGGGCAAACTCGTCTACTACGAATCTCGGCAAGATGATCGCTATATCCTTTTCGCGCACAAGTTCTTCGAGCGCGGCCAAGATTGCCTGCTGCTGCTGGTCTTTGGCTGCATCTATCCGGACGCATGTATCAATCAGGACATGGAAGGTCGATCGGCTGGTATATCTGGGCACGCGCGCCTCGAAAACTCAGAATTTCGTTTCTCGCAGATAACAAGAATGCGGTAGCGTTGACTCACTTTACGCCGAGGTAGCACCGCACAGCCGACAGCAATTCAATGATGGCATTCATATCCTCATAAATCGCATGTTGCTTGACGAATCGGAGCAGCCGAGCTTTACCGTCACGAGTAAAGTCGCGATGAGTCTTGTCGCTGGCGGAAGAAAACCTACTAACAGCATTGGGTTGTTCTTCTAGGAATACATCAATCAATGATGAGGGGAGGTAGTCCTCTATTTCCCAATCCAATCCCTTGTATGAGAGATTCGCTTCAGCGACAAATCGCTGAAGCGCAACGGGGTCAAGATTGTTTGTTGTGGGCATCACAGGGCGTAACAAAAATAGGTCTTTGCATTCGATCAAGCTTAGGTCAAACCCCCTAGCGGCTTGAATGCCTTGGCGACCAGCCGTATCGTTATCGAATAAGGCGGCGATCCTATATCGTGGCCGGCCTTCTGGAGTCAAGCACGCTCGGCTAAGCCCTCTCAGACAGATTAGTTCTCTGACCACGCCTTTCGTACCGCCAAGATCTCCTATGCCAGCGGGAATGATGCACAAATTAGGGTGAAGAAGTTGACCCTTACCCTCGTCTTCAAAAAGCGTTGCGGCTAACGTCAGTAGCTCATAGTCGCTAATACCTTCGACCAACAGGATTTTGGGGCAGACTCTGTGACCCAAGCTGGCCATGTAAGTAGCAATCGGGTCGCTGTTGTTAGTCACGTCTCACCTGATTAACTTCAGCGGGGCCGGCAGTAGTTGGACGCAGGAATGGACCTTTGAAGCCGAATGAGACATGACATGCGACACGTAGCCCTGGGGTTACGGATCGGATACTGAACTCCTCTGGCCTCAGAGGTGCGGACGCAGCCGCAAACTCTTGCACACGTCCGATTACATTAAATCCGTCATCGGAAGAAATGACTGCGTTCACGATCTTCAGATTATGAGAGTGCGTATCAACAAGCCATCTCAAGCGATCGGGAACGTGCACAAAAGACTCGCTCTCACGCCAAAGCCGACGTAAATCCTTGTAGATTTTATTCCCCTCAAGTGCTCTGCCGCACTGGAAGAGTAATATGGCGTATTCGAGCGCTAACTGAGGGAGTGACCGGAGAGACGTCCCGACCAGTTGCTCTACCAACTCTAGTTGCGCGCCAAAATCAAAGGGCCTACTAGCGCAAACCAGGTGATATGTGAGGCGGAGAACCTGTGTGTTACCCCGTCCCGCCGGGTTTGACAGATAGCTCAAGGCGAGTTCTCGCTTTTCCTTCGGTATCGTGTCAAACGCGATACTCGGAGCATCCATCTCACCGCTGAATGACAATGCGCGCCAAGCAAGAACTAGAACGTCTACTGCAGTTCTTATCTGCCGTTCGCCATTATCTTTGGACGTATGGTCAAGTAGCATCTTCAGAGCCTGATCAGCCAGCGATCCCAGTTGCAAGGAACGATAGTCCGGTTCGTACGTGCTCATCGCGGAGAAGAGCACCCCGAGTGCCTCAATCGAATTCTCGACCGCTCGGTCAGGGTCAGTTCTTCCGCTCTGAAGTAAATTTTTGACGTAGGTCTCGACTACGAAGGAGTTCGTGGGGCTTTCAGCGAACGCCCGCCTCGTAGCGTCATTTGCAAGATCTCTGAGTTCGCGAAGCCTTTCTTTGCTTGCTCCGTCCCTCGCTTCGAGATCAGCGAGATCGAAATATGCGTTCGCTAACGAGTTAAGTAAGTTTAGGCTGGGTTCGGATTCTGGAGTGTACTCGATGAAGTCGAGTGCGTACCTGATATCGTCGATCGCCTGATGCAGTAGCTGCTTCTTCTCAAAATCCTTAGGTCCGTAAAAGAGGTTTTCAAGCTTAGTGATGCGACGTCGTGATATTGCACTATGATGGCGAAATAGTCTGCTCGTATCGCGTAGTGTTCGTGGCATCGAATCAAGTGTCTGAAGAACATCAGGCCATATTGCCACGAAGTTACTATGTCCATGGTCCGGATCAATTTTGAAGATACTGGTGGCAAAATCTTCCCCGATCGCTCGGTACGCTCGCTCCCCCAAAGCTGGTTCGCGAGCTGTTTTCTGTAAAAGCAGAAAGCGTAGATGTTCAGGATCCTGGGCATGTGCGAAACCGAGATCGTTTCGCTCCGCGAAATCATAGAAAAGAGCGTTGATTAGGAATCGTCCTAAGATGTCATGGACTAGCCCCCAGTACCTCTCACCGTCAGCCGAAGTTCTAACGAGACCAATTGGAGTTAAGGAAGGCTGGGCATCTCGTAGTAGATGGGAAATCGGCCAGGGACCAGTTGATGTCGGAAGTAGGGTTTCTGGTAGAGAGATTCGCTCTGAACTGAGGGCGGCGATCCGAAGTACGGCCTCTTTGAGGGTCCTCTCAAGAGAAGCAGCTTTGAAAGAGCGATAGACCCAAGACTGAATTGACTCGCTGAGATCATAGTGCCCCTGGATCCAGAACGATAAACTGACCCAGAATGCTGCTATTCCGTCCATGTAGCGGACATTATGTTCTCTGTAAAACAACTCCCATTGCTGGGCTTTACGCTCTTTACCAAATGGCTTCAAGAACTTATTTAAATGCTCGCCGAGACGTATCGCATCATCAAAGCCTATCGCATGATTCAGCTCGCCAATTTTATGTAGGTCGGGCGCGGTATAAAACGAGAGCGGAAGCGAGCTTCCTGAAACCACCAAAATGCAGGTAGGGCGACCGGATTTCTCCATTTCTCTTCTGAACTTGATAAGCTCAGCGTCTCGATTCTGCCAATGGATGGTGTCGAAGACGAGTAGCCAAGGCGTTTCATATCTTCGGCTGGAACCATCTCTACCTCTCGGACTTCCGCCGCTGAAAGATTTGGTCGGTGCACTCTTGTTGGCAGCGGCGTTTACCTTGGTCAGGAAATTCCTAACAGGCAGAGTCTCTGGAACGAACGGAATCTGCTTCGCTAAGAGCGTGGGATATCCCAACCTCGCGCACTGCCACGCAAGTGCTCGGGCAAGGGTGGTTCCGCCAGCACCGGGTTCAGCAGCGATGTATGCTATCGATGTTTCTTCCGCTCCCTGATGATCAAGCCTGTTCAGAAGGGACAACAGTTTGGTGCTGACATCTGAATCCTTGACCCAGGGCAGCTCCGCAGCATACGGACGCCAAGACTGACTCGAGTCGGCGAAGAAATTCGTGAACTCTGCTTCGGATAATTCTGACGGCAGAAGCGGGGATAGGTCTTTTTCTTCTATGAGCTCGTAGGAGGCAAGAAGTGGTCTCTCAGGCTCATCGAGATCAACCACATCCAATTGGTGAAGCGATCCATCCGCTTCTCGGAAACGGAGCACATGGCTTGCTTCAGGGAAAATTCGGTAGTAACGATTACTTGTCTCAAGAATTGTAGGTGTTGGGTCGGACAGTAGCAGACTAGCTATTACATTTCCGGCTCTAGACTGTACAAAACTCTTGACCTCTTCTTCAGCGTCTTTTGCATTAGAGACGATCGTCAGGAATGAACGGAAGCCGGACGACCATAGATCCGAAAGTGCCTCCGGTATCGGGGGAGTGCTCCAAGAAAGAACGACAAGGTTTTCTGGTGCAGAACGCCGCAAAGACTCAATCATCGTCAGCCGGCGAAGCTGGCTCTCAAAGGCCGAATCGTTTGCTTGCCTCGACCTTCCATTTAATAAATAGACAGGTAAGCATTGTTGAGGAAGTGTCAATCGCGAAGGATCGTTGTCGATTACCTGGATGAACCCCCTCTTGCGAATCATCGGATCACTGAACGTCTCAGCGGATTGCAGCGCTGCCAAGAGCCCCTCGTCATGGGTTTCGAGTGTGATCGATTTCCACGGCATTCGAAGGAACCGGACTAATACATCAAGAGATTCAGGCGTATAACTAACATCTCGAAGCCACAAGGCCGCATCTCTGTTTTCGAGTCCTGAGAGAAGGCTGTCTGGTACACGCTGAATATTGATAAGGTTCGGAGTTAACAATTTCCCTCTCACGATGTTCAGGCCGATTATAGTCGGGTCGTAGAAAAACCAAACCTCTTGGACGCGGGTCTCGGACTAGTCCTCTTCATGTCAGCAATTTGCTGTCGATCTGATATTCGTCCTTTTGAGAGCCTTCAGAGCGTTCGGGAGGTAACCTTAAATCACGGGGATCGACTGACGAGAACAGGCCAATGCACTCATCGAATCTGGATTAGTCCTCAGAACGCCCTTCCGCTCATGGACTCTGACGAGAACCCAGCATGTTATGGATTTCCCATCCGCAACCCTTAGCTTCTGAGAAGCTTTGTCAGACCTGACAATGTGTCGAGGCCGCGGGACCTTACAAAAACAAGAGCTTCTTCAAGGATGTAGGGTGTGTGTTCGACAGCTCGGGTAAAGGATTGGACGGTAGACACAAGGCGCGACTTTCCAAAGCTGGAGCCATGCAGACCTGCTGCCCCAGCGAGTAGCGTCGTCATCCAAGAGTAGCGAACGACTAGCAGGATGGCCTCATCAGACATCGTGTGGCTAAAAAATCTGTTGCTCCCAGCTCTTCCGAAAGGGAAGAGGTGCTGGTAAATGTAGTTCAGCAGGAAGTTTTCCAGCATGAATGGTGCCTCACTGAGCAGCGGTTCCAAATGGTTCTGGTTCGCGTTTCGGAAGCGATACACGTCTTCATGTGCTCCTGAGGAAGTCGTTGAGCCGATCGCTTCAATGAAATCCCAAAAGACATCCTTGAATCTAGTGCCACAATCTGGATCTTGGCAACGCTGAGTGCTGAGAAATATGGCAAGTTCAAGACGACATGCGATGTCGGGCGTATGGTCGAACTCGGAGTCAGATCTCTGTCCCAACGAATTCCTGAAGAGCGTGACAAGGTCTGAGGCGGCGATCAAGTCTCGGTCAGTAACACTGTCCAAGCGAACACAAAGATCGACTATTAAGAGCAGGCGTTGCCACACAGGCCGTGTCCGGTCACGGATGAGTTCGACGATCAAACCTCGAACTTGTAGATAAACCGCTCCTAGACCTTTGTTATCGCGGACGCCGAACACATTATCTGTTCGGAACTGACCGGAAAACAGATCGCCCATTTGCTCAGTGGAATCCTCATCCAACAGCACTTGGCGCGCGGCTTCAGGACATGAAAGGCTAAGAGAACCTTCAAGGACTCCATCTACGACCGCAAGCGAACGAGGATATATCGAACAGGTTGAAGATAAGAGCTCGGGACCGTATTGCTTTTGAATCGCGCACAGAAGGTCTGCACCAAAGAAGGGACACGCCCCATCCTGCTTGCGACGGATCGAACCATACCAATTGTCGTGCGGCATTCCTTCGCGCGGTATTACAAAGTGCGACACAAGAGTGCGAAGTTCCTCGTCTGGAAACTTCCGGTACTTTAAATAGGTAATCTTATCGAGCGGAATGTCCCAATCACCGCAGCATGTGTCCTCACACTCTGAACCGACGCAGCGGAACCTTGCCGCAAACGTCGGCCGCTGCCCCGCATCTGTTTCAAGCGGTCCATTTTGAGACGCTGTGGTATCGGATCGCTCAAACAGCATAGGATTTCGGAGCGGTTTCTTCATGGTTCGCGTAGTCCTCGCGAAGGTTGTGGATCAGGGAGGGATGCCCTTACTCTGCAAGACGTGTGAAGGCCAAAAGCGCTCATCTTTTTGCGAAGTAACGGGAGCGAATCTCGGCCTTGGCTTGCTACTGATAAACGTTCTTCCCGTCGGTAATGCAAAAGCTTCCCAAACTGCGCTTGTTCTCCGCCGAGTTCCCAGAGACCTTCCGGCTCTACGCCTAACGTCTTTGCCGTTATCTTTTAGGAGCTATTTTGAGTGGCTCTTCAGTCCATCAATGAAAGCGGAAACACTTGGATCATTCCAATCAGCTCCGCCGGCATGCTGGGCGGCAATTCTGCCGTCTTTGGAATAGAGGAATGTTGCCGGGTATTGGTGAAAGTACATTGAGGGCGGAATATCTTCATCTCGTGTCACGAAGAACGGCAAGGAATAGTGGCCGAGTCGCGCATAGTGTTCCACGCGTTGTGGCGTATCCAACCGGGAGACGATCAGAAAGATTACCTCTGGATCGTTCTTGTATCGGTCGTAGAGTGCCTGCACCGTGGGCATTTCTGCTACACACTGTATGCACCATGTTCCCCAGAGATCGAGAAAGACGACCTTTCCTTTGTAGTCGCTCAGGTGCCGCTCGTGCCCATCGAGTGTTTGGAACGCGAGGTCCGGTGCTGGCAGTGATACAGCGATGAGCCCAGGGGACCGCGATTCAACGTTTCTTCGGACAGCGTGAAAGAGCAGAAATCCCGCAAGAGCCACGAGAACGCACAAAACGATAAAAGTTCCGCCGATCCACTTCCACGCTCGTTTCATGCGCTCCTCGTTGAGGCCCAAATCGAATGCAGTGCAAGCATACAGGCCTGTAAAGTCGGCTTCGCATCACGAGTGTAAGGTCGGCGTAACTCGCTACTTGTCGTGCGCTCCCGGAAGGAGGGCCAGTCCAGCGTCGGCTCAGGGAGATGATCGATAATTATTATCCTGATTGGTCCGGTCCCACTTTCCACTCGCATTCTTAATCGCGCGAAGCGTATCTCTCTGGCATTCGCGGCTCCCTTACGGGGATGCCACTGAGCGACCGTACTGATATCGCACTCTCCTTTGCTTCGGAGACGGAAGCACCTCTACAAAGTGGATCACCTCAGGACGTACGCGATCCAGCTCTGTCATTGCAGAGGACTGAGCAGATATCATGTTTGCCGATAGTCTGCCCCTGCGAGCAAACTGCAGAGGAAGTGATCACCGTAGTCGTTTCTGGAGAGTGACATTGTCAGTGCCTAAGAAGAGCCTGCGGAGAGAAGTCTTTGTGAATGGACTTTCTATTCTGACCGTGTTGATGATGGCCGTTCCGTCCTCCCGAGCGCAAGCATCGACCACAACCGCAGAGAAATCCCAGCCGGGTGCAGAGTCCCCCTACGTTGCCACGATGGAATTCGATGTCGCGTCGGTTCGTGAGAACAAGAACCTTGATCTCAATACTGGCGTGATGGTAAGCGGTGGTTTCGTTGTGAATACGACGGTTTTCCATGGGCTAAATTTGAGCATCGAGAACCTGATTAGTACCGCGTATGGTTTGGATATCTCTCAGATCGTGAACCTGCCGAAATGGCAGTGGCCGACGGTGTTCGTAGTCGAAGCAAAAGGTGGCAGTGATTCAGACATGAGAATGGCGGCACTCACCAAGGAGCGACAGCTTGCTGAGCAACGTCACATGCTGCAGGTACTGCTGCAGGATCGTTTCAACCTTAAGGCACATTGGGAGACAAAGGAAAAAGACGTTTATAACCTGGTGCAGGCCAAGGGAGGTACGAAGCTGGGATCTGCGGGCTCTATTCCCATCTCTCCTGACGAGGTTAAATACTTCAATGGAAATCCTGTTCCGGCTCTCTATCAGAGGAATGATGGACAAGGTTATGACTTCTTCGCACACGGCTGCACAATGAGTCAATTAGCTCGAACCCTCACGGGGCAGTTTGGGAGACCAGTGAACGATAGAACGGGCCTGTCAGGGAAATACGATTTCGTGTTGAAGTACAAGGGACGATGGGACCGGGACCGGGACGCGGAGGACTTTGATCCGTTGCCCCCGATGGATAGGGCCTTAGTAGAGGAGTTGGGTCTGAAAGTCGAGTCAGCCAAAGGAGACGTGGACGTGCTTGTTATTGATGAAGTGGCGAAGCCTTCAGCGAACTAGTGCTTGCTTGTCTAGTCACGCGAATTCACTCCCGATGCTCTGAAACGGCGGTTTCTAACTCCGTCGCCTTTTGTTGCTGCGCCTTTAACTCGTTCAACCTGTACACAAACTCCTGTTCAGGGTTCGGGACTTTACTTATGCCCACTCGAACCGAGATACCTCCGCTAACGCAGCTGCGTTGTCGACCCGTGATTGAGCGAGTTGTGCTTTCAAACTCTCTCGTCCTTGGTTGGCACGCTCCAAGGATGCCTGCGCGATTTGTAGCTCAGCTAATAGCAACTGGAGAGTAGAGCCCGCTTTCGTATCACGATGAATAGCTCGCAGTTCTTCTAATATCTGCTGTTGTGCTTGCGTGTCAGGATTCGCGGATTGACCGAATCCTGAATTGGCAAGCACTACTATAATGAACGAAAAGACCAAAGCTTTCATGCATCGATCCCCTTGCATGCGGAAACAGAGTACATCGCGTATTGGTTCACCACGGTGAGGAACGATAGGAGTACCGAGACATTCGATCTCCGTTGGGAATGTCTCCGCCAGAAGCAGACTTGGCGGCACCGATTTCGGCCTTCATCAATTCGCTGTTGGGCGGGAGATCTCATCCACTACCATTACGGTCATAGGAGCTCTGGCAGCTGTTAACTTTAAGCCAAGCTGCTCTTCAAACGCTCGGTAGAATCCTGGCAAAGCGCTGTTGCCGTCAGGCTGGCTATCTTCAGGAATCCATCTCAAGTCAAAATCGTATTTGCCCGTCAAGCCAGTCTGATCGACCACCGGACGAGGTACCATTCCGCGCGAGAGACCGGACGCCACCGCTGTCAGGGTGGCATTCTTCACTATCAGCTCCCCCCTAGGTCCATAAAAGTCTGTATTGTCCTGAGGTGAGCGGGTCGTTTTGGCAATCTTTATTCCGCCTTTTGCGACGGTCAACGCATACACGTCCATCTCCTTAATCTCATCATGGAAACGGAGATGGAATCGTTGGACGAGGATTTCTCGTGTCATTTCCCGCATCTGTTCGTCACCGATCGCGCCTTCTCTCGCGGTCAATGCGTCGAGGTCGAATCTTTCGCGCGATGTCCAGTCCGGCGCCCCCTCAACCTGCTTTTGACTCAAACCGAACGCATAGCGGAGCAGGTCACTCACTGATGTATTAGTCGTCATGTAGTGACGTCCACGAACAGTGAACCATTCGTCTTTCGCTTCCGGGTCACTCGGCTTTATGGTGGCAACCTCGACAGACGGCGACTGCGCTTTCACGCATGAAAAGGCACAGAGCAGGAGAACGGACTTAGCGAGAAATCGGTTTTTCATGAGCACGTACCCACCAGAGCTGAATTGCAAGACGGAGCGCCCCTAACTGCGGCTAGTTTGGTGATGGTTTCGCGACCCTATCGACGACCAGGACATCCGCCGGGGCTTTCATTGGTTCAAGCTTTAATCCCAACTGATCTCGGAGGGCCAGAAACAGGTTTGGAGGAGGATCATCGGTTGGCTCAGGAGTAAGAACAGTACCTCCAAACTCCGTGCCTAAAACAGCCCATGTCAGCGTGAAATCATATCTCCCTTCGATGTTGGTTCGGTCTATCACCGGCCGATCCAAGACGTAACTCTGAAGCACGAAGTTCGTGAACTCAGAAATCAAGCCGTTACGCATTGGGAGCGTGAAACCGCCGGGAACCTCCCTCGTCAGTGCGGAGAAATCATCGCCAGCTCTTGCACTCTCAATCAGGTTCTTCGGACCGCCTTTCGCTATCGACAGCACGTAAACAGATAGCTCCTTCTTGTCGTGGTGAGATACGAATTGGAAACGCTCGGCCAGTAAACTTTGCACCATCATTTTCCATTGCGTCAGACGTGGCTGGCCGTCCATGTCGGGCACTGCGTTGATATCGTACTTCTCCTCATCAATCCAATCCGGTCCCCCGATGATTTGTTTCCTGTGGACGTCATAGGCAAACACAATCAGATCTGCGAGCGAGGTATTCGTCATGATGAATGTTCGTCCTCGAACGCTAATACCCTTGGCAGGTGCGCCGGACACATCTGGTTTGAGTGTTGCCACCGCGAATGACAGCCCCTTCTTATCTGTGGGAGCTGTGGTCGCGCCCGATTGGCTAAAGGCCGACGGGGCGAATATCGATAGGAGGACTACGCTCGTTAGCAAAGTGGCAAAGGACGATCGAGCCTTCGTTGCACGATATATCAACTTCTCACCCATCCAAGGTCGCTCGGTTTCAGTGCATTTATCGGTGAACTTGCGAGACGCCAAAAATTTTAACGCACTTGTCGAGCCCACATTTCGCGGCACGCATCGATTAGGACGTTAGCTTTTGAAATGAATATGGGCGTGTTCGATCGACTTGTCAGCTCCAGACATGGGAACCAACGCGATCGTTTTGCGGCGACAAAGGAGAGTGGCGTCCACCGTCCGGAATACCCTTGACATCCGACAGGAGTGAGAAGTAAACCTACTGTCGAATGTCGAGAGAAGACAATGCCGAAGCCGATTGAACTTTTGCAAGGCACGCTTGATCTATTGATCCTCCAGACGCTCGCACTTGAATCGACGCATGGATGGGGCATAGCGCAACGCATTCAACAACTATCGAATGATGCACTACGGATCGGACAAGGTTCACTCTATCCAGCGCTTCAACGGCTTGAGCTTAAAGGATGGATACGCTCGGAATGGCAAATCACTGAGAACAATCGGCGAGCGAAATATTACCTGCTGACTCGGGCAGGCAAGAAACAATTCGCGATGGAGCTAGCCGACTGGGATCGCTTTTCGTTAGCGATAGCGTCAGTCCTTGGTCGAGCCACGGATGCATCCTCATGATCACTGAATTCCTGCGGCGGCTGCGGTCGCTAATTTTCATGAAAAGGCGTTCGGACTTGGATGACGAGATCGGGTTTCATCTCGAACAGGCGACACTGGTCAAGATTGCGGATGGAATGGACCCATTCGAGGCTCGCCGTCGGGCACTGATTGAATTCGGTGGTGTCGAATCGACGCGGGAAAAATGCGAACGGCAGCGTCCCGGGTGGTGGATGGGGACGGTGACACAAGACATGCAATACGCGTTTCGAGGTTTCTGTCGCAATCCACTGTTTACAATCAGTGTCCTGCTCACTCTCGCACTTGGCATTGGTGCAACGACTGCCGTCTTCAGCGTCGTAGACCTCATCCTTTTCAGGCCTTTGCCGTATACGGAGCCGAGTCGAATTGTGTCCCTGGGATTCACGCATCCACTGGAGCCACAGGAATTTGTGATGGGCCGTTTCTATCTGGAATGGCAGAGAAATCAGACAGCCTTTTCAGATCTCGCTGCGCAGAGCACAGGCATCCATCATTGCGATCTCGTTGAGAACGATCCAGTCCAACTGAGCTGCATTGGATTCCAAGACAGCTTCCTTCCTTTGTTCGGAATCACTCCAGTGCTTGGGCGCAACTTTTTGCCCGAGGAAGATCGTCCCAACGGTCCCCGCGTAATGATGATTTCTTACGGACTTTGGAAAGGACATTTCAGCGGGGACCAGGGCATCTTGGGGCGAATGATTGATGTTGACGGCAATCCTGTCCAAGTCATCGGGGTTCTGCCCAAGAATTTTCAGTTTCCTGCGATGGAAACAGCAGATATCGTCTTTCCTCTAGCCCTGAACGCCGCAGTCCAACAAACCGTCAATGGTGGTTTCGGTGATCCCGTGCGATTGTTCGCCCGACTGAAGCCCGGAGTGGGCCTACCGCAAGCGTTTGCGCAGATGCAGCCTCTTTTCAACAATGACGTCAGGTGGTTTCCTCCTTCGGCCAAAAGCGAAACGCGGCTTAGCATTCGTACCCTCCGAGATCGTGAGACGCAAGAGTCACGGCCAGTTGCATGGGCTCTTTTAGGATTTGTCCTAACGGTTCTGCTCACCGCTTGCGCGAACGTCTCGGGACTGATGATGGCGCGCGGGGCAGCCCGACAGCGCGAGCTTGCGGTCCGATCAGCCATTGGCGCGAGCAGAGGAAGACTCGTTTGCCAAGCGTTGACAGAGTCCCTTGTGCTCTCATTCGCAGGAGGTCTGGTGGGACTTGCAATTGCGCAAGCGCTGATCCTTGTGTTTGTCCATATCGCTCCAGCAGGAATCCCTTTCATCAGTAAAGCTCACATCGACCTGCGCGTTGGAGTTTTTGCAGCCTTAGTGTCATGCCTGTGCGCAATAATCTTCGGTATCGCCACCGCGCTCCAGAAACCGAAGATGGCCGCACTAAACGCGAAGACATCAATGTCACGGAATCATGCATTTTTTAGACGGTCTCTAGTCACCACCCAGATCGCTCTCAGCATCGTCCTGCTCTCGGGTGCGGCTTTGTTGTTGCACAGCTTCATCAAGATTCAATCGCAGAATCTCGGGATGCAACCCGCACGCGTATTAACTGTAGAAGCGTCGGTCCCACGGCTACGCTACGACACAAGTCAAAAGATAATGGACTTCTATCTTCGTCTTGAATCATCTCTTCAGCGATTGCCCGGCACACGAGCCGTGGCGACAACGGACTCGGTTCCCCCGGGAGGATGGCAAGATGGATTTCGACTCTCTGATCTGCACGTACAGGGAAAACCACCGATCCCTCCAGGAACAGGCGGTACCGTTGTGGGCCGATCTGTGACGCCGGACTATTTTCGCGTACTCAACGTCCCAATTATCCGCGGACGCAATTTTGCAGATCAGGATCGCACAGAGGGTGAGAGCGAAGTAATCCTGAGCCGATCGTTGGCCGAACGCCTGTTCCCAGGTGATGACCCCATAGGTAAACGCTTCTTGCCGAATGCTGTGAGCGGGGCCGGAGCAATCGTCATTGGAATCGCAGACAACGTAAAAAATAACGGGCTTACAGAACAAAGCAATCCTGAAATGTACACACTCCGTCGAAACGTAGCTATCGATTGGAGAGGAAACCACTTGATCGTGATCGTGGATAGCGACATGCCGATGGTTGTAATTGAACCTTGGATAAGATCTCAGGTCGCTTCAATTGATCGCACCATTCCAGTAAAGATGGAATCACTCAATACATCTCTCAATCGCCTGGCGGACCGTCCACGCTTTGAAACACTGTTGCTTGGATTCTTCGCGCTGACGGGTTTGGTACTGGCGATTGTCGGCCTTTATGGATTGCTCGCGTTCATGACAACGCAGCGGGCACAAGAAATCGGGGTGCGCATGGCACTCGGTGCCACACGATCCGATATTCTGCGTCTCATCGCAAATGATGGTCTACGTATGGTGTTGGTGGGATCGGTGGTCGGGATCGGTATTTCCTTCGGAACATCGCAAATGTTGAGGGCGATGCTGTTCCAAGTGAGCGTATTTGATCCGCTGACGTTCATCCTTATCCCTATGCTTTTGTCGCTCGTAGCTTTTGTTGCAATCCTTATTCCGGCCCACGCTGGGGCACGGGTCGAGCCAGCAACGACCTTACGCACCGACTAGTGATAATCAGGATGGCCGCGTGATGAGATGGCCATCCTGCCGGGCGAGACAGCTGTCGGGTCTTGCGCTCGCAGGCTTCAGCATGTCCTCATCATCCACGAGTCGCCCGACGGATTTGGCTTCGGCAACACAAGGGTCAAAGTCCGACTAAGGTCGATGCCACTCGAATGAATTTGCCGATCGCGATTCCCAACTGAGACCGATGCTTCGATATCCAGGATGAGCGGTAATACGACCGGCGCACCGTGTCACTACTGCCCTTGTAGTTAGGTCGGGGAAAATTCTTGACATCTCCTACTGATGTAGGGGATAGTCCTACGCAAGTAGGAGATCTGATGGCTACACCCAAACTTTCAAAGCTCGAATTTCAAATCATGGAGGTGCTGTGGGCGCGAGGCGAATCCTCCATCCGAGAGATTTTAGATTCACTCCCCGTGAAGGGACGACCAGCCTACAACACAATTCAGACGATGGTTTACAGGATGGAAGCGAAGGGAATAGCCCGGCGCCTCAAGAAGGTAGGAAACTTCCATATTTACGCCGCTTCCATCTCGCGCGACGCTGCACAGCGACGTCTGATCGACGAATTGCTGGCTCTCTTTGGAGGACGGTCTCAGCCTGTGGTAGCACGCCTTGTTGAGATAGGTAAATTGTCTCTCGATGACGTGAAGGAGGCAGAACGGGTCTTGCGCGAACCAAGTGAGAAGGAGAAGCGCTGATGATTTCGCCAATCTGGAACGAAAGCTCACTCGCAAACGTCATCAATCACCTATTGCAGTCGACGATTTTTGCGAGCATTGCGTGGGTGGTGGTGTTGACGCTTAGGAAGAGCCCCGCGAGGACCCGCTATTGGGTGTGGATGATCGCTTCGCTGAAGTTCCTTCTTCCGTTGTCGCTGCTGATGGCTGCAGGGCGATGGCTACGCTCGCTAGCGCCGATGCCTATCGCCACAAAACCTCTTGTTACGAATGTCGTGGAACATATGGCGCGGCCATTCCAGCAGACCCAGTTTTTCGAAGCGAGTGAACACGCCGCTGTATCGTCGCACGGTCACTGGATGTTGGTTCTAGCATTGGCAGTTTGGATTTGCGGGGTGACGATCATCGTTCTCCGTTGGGTAAGCGGATGGCGACACATACGAGTTGCGAAGCGCTCGGGATTCCCTCTCAACATTTCAGCAAACGTGCCAGTGCTGTGTTCGACGACGACGATTGAGCCGGGAATCTATGGAATCTTCCGACCAGTCCTCCTATTACCGGAAGGAATTTTGAGACAGCTCACTCCTCAGCAGTTGAAGGCGGTTATTGCGCATGAGATGTGCCATGTTCGTCGGCGCGACAATCTAACCTTTGCCGTACACATGATTGTGGAGGCGCTGCTTTGGTTTCATCCTGTAGTGTGGTGGATCGGGGCACAGCTCATCGACGAGCGCGAACGCGCCTGCGACGAGGCTGTTCTCGAAGCTGGTAATGATGCTCAGGATTATGCCGCCGCGATTCTGAATGTATGCAGGTTCTATGTCGAATTGCCACTGAAGTGTGCATCCGGCGTTACAGGTTCCGATCTGAAAGAACGCATTCTGCGTATTGCTGCACACAACACGGGGGCCAAGCTACCCTTCGGCACGAAACTGGCGCTGTTTGTACTGGCTACGATGGCGATCGCGATGCCGCTCGCATTTGGCTTGGTGCAAGCAACGAAAGCGACGCCGACTTGGGAAGAGGCAGCAGGAAGCAAGATGGAGTTTGCGGTGGCATCCATTCGCTTGGATAAATCGGGCGTATTCAAGCCTCCCAGCATACCCATCGGCCCGGACAATAGTTTGGGAAAAGATGGCCCTGTTGCTGCGGGACTTTTTACGGCTGACTTTCATGTGGGGGATTACATCAGCTTCGCGTACAAGTTGAATGCCGATCAACGGAAGCAGATGTACGCCTCCTTACCGACATGGGCCGCTACCGAAAACTTCGAGATTCATGCGCGATCTGAACTTGCTCATCCCACCAAAGATCAGTTGCGTTTGATGATGCAGTCTTTGCTTGCGGATCGCTTCAAACTGACATTTCATCAAGAAACCCGGCAGCTTTCCGTGTTTGCCCTTACCGAGATCGAGCCGGGAAAGATTGGTCCGAATCTCATAGACCATGCAGAAGGACCACCTTGCGATGCTCCATCGTTGCCTGTGGACGGCTCGACGTCAGTCCCTGTTAAAGCCTGGCCGCCTTCCTGCGGTCTCTATGTGGCTCATATGACCTCAGGCCAGATCTTTGAAGTTGGATCGAGAGATACGACCATGGATTTGGTGGCAAGCTCCCTTTCCAGTCTTGGACAACTAGAGCGACCTATGATCGACGGAACCGGGCTCACTGGAAGATTCGACTTCATTCTGAGATGGACACCGTCGCCATCAAGCCCCATCCTTCCGCCGGGTACAACTCTTTCGCCCGATGCGGAAGGAACTACATTTACTGAAGCTTTGAAAGACCAGCTCGGAATGAAATTGAAACCTACCAAATCTCCGATGCAGATCTTGGTTGTGGACCATTTAGAGAGACCATCGGAAAATTAGTAACGACGAAAATATTCACCATGGCTCGTTACCGGTGAGGCTCCGCCACCTCCTTCGAAGAGCGAACTCGATAGAAGTGGAGCACCTCGCTTCCGGCAACATAGTCTATACATCGTGGAAAGGTTTGGTTTTGATCGAACTTAAAAAGTCATTGAGGCCGCGGATTCTGCGCGATGTACCAGCGAAGTCGCTGCAATTCGCTGGGATGATTTTCCAGTCAATAGCATTCACCGCGATAGGGCTAGCTTCGGTACTGGCCGCATTAGATGGTGGCCTCTATATGCAAGGTCAGACCTCATCATCCTCTAGTGCTCCGCAACGAGTTGATCCAGAGCAAACACTCACGCCTTCCTTTGAAATCGCTTCGGTGAGGGTGAACCATTCGGAGGACCTGCGTGGAGACCACGTCGATATCTTCAGTCGGTTGCCAGGTGGTCGGTTCGTCGCGACGAACTGTGCGCTGAAGGTACTCATTGGCTACGCGTTTCACGCGCAGTGGTATGTGATCGAAGGTATTCCCCAGAAACTCCGTTCACAACATTTTGATATCAATGCCAAGGCAGATGGAGCGAGGCCCCTCGATCAATATGCCGGCATGGTTCAGCGGCTTCTCGAAGAGAGATTTTCCTTACGTGCCCACTGGGAGACACGAAAAGCACCTGTCATGTACCTCGTTCTGGACAAGCCAGGAAAGCTACAACCGGCTAAGTATGGAGACTGCCCGAAAGGCCCCTTCATCCCGGGTGCTCCTCGTCCCGGACCACCAACTGACGCCAGTTGTGGAGGGTTGAACAGCGATCCAGGAAATACAAAAGGATATTCATTGACAACGGGTGACCTCGCCGACAGTCTCTCTTGGTTTGCACAAAAGACGATCATCGACCGTACCGGGCTGACTGGGAAGTATGACGTCAAACTTCGGTGGGCACCGCAGTTCGATGAGATTCAACCCGATGGGCCGTTCCAACCGGATGCCCCCTCTCTGCAGACGCACTAAGAGAGCAACTCGGACTGCGACTTGAGCCTGGTAAGGGACCGGTAAGGATTCTCGTAATCGATCATCTCGAGGAACCATCAGAGAACTGATGGTTATCTCGAATACAGTCTCGGCCCCAATCTTCCGCGCAGTTTCAAGAACTTGTGAATCGCTGACGGGAACGCCGTCTGTCGTTATTTACTGGGCTTTCGCCCCTCAGTTCATCGAAGGCTTTTCAATATGGTCGACGACGATGGAAGCGACCTGCCCCTTCGCTGGAACCAGACGTAAGCCGAGTTGCTCCTGGATTGCCGTAAAATAGGAGGGAGCACTTCCTTCCGCTGCGGTTGATTCTGGATCTGGAGCAGATGACGCCATCCGTGTCCAATGCAATGTCAGATCGTAGCTGCCGCTCAATCCCGTTCTGTTAACAATGCTGCGGCCTCCAACCTCAGGTTCGCGGCCAAGCAGACTGGCGAGTCTATCCAGGTCCGTGCCGGTGACCTTCAGTTCGTAGTCCATGCCGCTATGCGTGATGCCGAACCGATCCGGTTCCTGGTGTCTGGCTGCAGATAGCTTCGGACCGCTTTTTGCAACTTCGAGCGCATAGATTGTCTGCTCGCGCTTCTCCAAATGTACCGCCAGGTGAAATCGTTCTTTCAGGACCGATTGCAACCGCAGTTGAATCTGCTCCTGTCTTTCAGCGACAGACATTTTCTGTATTGCCGCATAGTCCGAATCGCTGAACTTTCCCTCGATATCGTAGGTATCATCCGTCCAGCCGGGACCTTTCGCGATCTGCGCCTCGGAGAAGTCGGGCAGGTTATAGGCGTACATAATCAGCATCTTGGTCGTGAAGAAGAGATGTACAGAGCTGCCACTCTGTGGGGCAGGCGCGAGCGGCGGACCATCGGGTCTGAGCTTCACGCTTACCACTTCAAAAGACGGGAGCGCGCCTTCGCGGTACAGCACCTGCCCATACACCGGCAACGGATGCAGCACGCCGAGCGCAAGCGGGATGACAAGCGTCACGATTCCAAACACGATCAACATCAAAGACCGAACGGGAGAGAGCTTCGCAACCCGATGCGTCACGATACGTACGACACGCTCGCCAAGATCAGCGCCTCCTGCCGGAGCAACCAGAGATTGCTCGTGTTCAATACGGAAACGGCCCACCTTGAGAAGGCTGAGCGCATACGCTTCCGCATTGCCAAGCCTGTGAACGACGGTCTCGTCACAGACATTTTCCCGCTCGATCAAAAGCTTCCGCTCAATCCACCAGACGAATGGATGGAACCAGAAGACAGCTTCGACAACCAGATGGAGCGCCGCGATTAGGTTGTCGCGGTGCCGCGCGTGTGTCACTTCATGAAGCATGATCGCGGTGAGATGTTCGTCATCAAGGCGGCTTGACAGGCCATCCGGCCACAAGAGTACGGAGCGGAAAATACCGTAGACACCCGGCTCTCTCACTGCCCGGGAACGATGAAGAGAGATGTCACCACCAACGTCTCGAAGAGACTGGTATTCACGCCCTTCTTCGACATGAACTCCGTCGTTAAATGTTTCTCGCAGTTGACGCCAGCGCATCAACCATACCGAAAGCACGCATGCGCATCCGCAGAACCAGAACATTGCTACGGCTGCATAGAGTGGTGTGCGTCCAGATCCTCTGCCGGGCATGTCTCTCATCTGCAGACTGCCAGCAGGTTCCAGCGGATGCATCGCGGTTGTTGCGATGGAGTATGCAAACTGATGCTGTGAAACTGCGACCTTCCGCGGACCTGCGACAAGAGTGCCAAGGTCAAGCAGTAGTGAAAGTGGCAGCAGAAACTTGAGCGAGGCGGCTATCCAAAGCCCATAGCGCAGGCGTGCAGAGTTATGGCGGAGCGCAAGTGTGATTAGCCAGATGGCACAGACACAAAACGTGGACTGCCAGAGGTGATTGCCAATTGCGGGTAGAAGAAGGGACAGATGCGACTCGCTCATTGCGCTTCTCCGTTCTTGAGGCTCTTTAATGTTGTTTCTGCAACCTGGATGTCCCCTCTGAAACACCGGGGGATCTAAATCGATCGGTGACACTAAGTGGGCTTGTCGATACTTGTCTTGGAGCCCTTGTCTCGACGTAATGCATCGAGTCAATAGAGCAAGATTCCTAGGGAGCTTCAGTTTTCTGAAGGTCTCTCGATGTGGTCGATCACGAGTGTTTCCACTTTTCCTTTTGCAGGTACCAGCTTCAAACCGACCTGCTGTGCCAGAGAGCCAGGAGAAGCTTCGGCTGGAGCTTGCTGTGAGCCGTCTGGAGAAACCGACGAAGCAATTGGCTCTCGCAGTGTGATGTCGTATTTCCCAAAGAGACCAGTTTGGTCTTGAACCTGCCAGTCGGGCGAAAGCGAATGGGTTAATTGGGCTATTGAGATCCCGAAAAAGTGCATTGTGATCTCTCCCTCGCTGCGTTCCATCGAGAGTAATCCGCCCCCAGGAAATGGATGAGCACCTGCATGTGCCTCGGCTGGATTTGACTCTTTGAATTTAGGTCCGTCCTTACCCACAGTAAGCAAATACACCTGGGCATCCTTCGTATCGCGATGCACGACTAATTTCAGTCTGTCAGCCAGCATAGATTGCAGCATGGCTCGTAGCATTTCAGGCTGTTTGAGTGGATCGTGCCAATCGGCGAGATCCGCCTCATCAACTTTCGCGCTGATGTTGTACCGGTCGTCATCGCTGTATGCCCAGCTAGGGAGTCCGATGACCTGTCTATCCGAATAGGCCGATGCCCCACCGGTTTGTGGAACATACGCTGACAGGATCGGCAGTGCCAGAAACATGTTCTTCATTTCGTAGCCATCTTGTGTTGGTACGCCCGCAGTCTGCGGACCACCTGCTTTGCTCGGTCGTATGGAAACAACAGAGAACTTCAGGTGTTTATCTGCCACCCTGCGATTGTCTTGAATACTGGCCGCGCGAACGACACCGAAGAATACCGGAATGCTCAACGATAGAAACACGACCGTTCCAAGCAGGAGCCGCCACAACGGAGTCAAGTCCTGCACAATGTTCCCGGTCATGATTCTGACGATTCGATTCTTGAGGTCAGCACTAGCCATGCCTGATACGCACATCGCGGGGGACTCGACACAGAATCTGGACGCTTTCAGGAGGCTCTCAGCGTAGACGTCTGGTTTTCCGATCAGTTGTATCGTCGCTTCATCGCAGGCACGCTCACGCTCCACGACCATCCGGGAGCCCATCCACCAGACCAGCGGATGAAACCAAAATAAGGCCTCCACTGTCATGTGGATTGCGGCAATTAGATTGTCGTGGCGTCGTATGTGCATAAGTTCATGCACGAGAATGGATTCGATATGTTCATCTTCCAGCCTCTCGGTAAGTTGTAGTGGCCAAAATATCACCGGTCGGACGATACCAAAGACACCTGGCTCCATCCGGTCGGATACTCCCAATACGACGACCTGGCTAGGTGCCCAGACGAGCGATTCAATGCGTTGTAATATCTCTATCTCTCGGCCATGAGTCAGCGGCGCGGCATGCTTCAGCAATGCCGAGACTCGTCTCCATCGCGTGCCCCAGACCGCAAATACAGACAGGGTGCCGCAGCTCCATACGCACAGCAACGCTAGCGCAAGATAGCCTGTAGGTTCACTCGGGAGATCTTGTAGAGGTACTGCTGGCGCAATGGCCGAACCAGAAAACGGCTGCCCGACGGACTCAAGGGTGTTGGACAGAGCGCGATTATTGAACGGGGAATGTTGTTTGGGGAGAAGGCTGCCGAGTGCAAACAACAACGAAAAAGGAAGCAGGAACTTAACTGAGGCTGAGAACCAGAGGCAGTGCCTAACACGGGCACGATTCTTCCTCAGCAAGAGTGTCAATAATCCTATCAATCCCGCGAACACGGTGGACTGAAGAAGGTGATTCGCCAGCGTCGGCTCTGAGTTCTTTAATTGGATGATCAGTTCTCTCATCATTTAGGATCGCCTCCGTTCCTCATCTCCTTGAGTGTCTTTTCGGCGAACTCAACGTCTTCAAGCGTTAGCTTCCCAGCACCAATCAGATGAGCCACCACTGGACGAGACTTTCCACCAAAGAACGCGAGTAGTTCATCAACAAGCCTGCGTTGCGCTGCATCGCGAGTCGTTGTAGCCGCGAAGATGTGAAAGTTCCCCACCTTACGCACACGACGAACGATCTTCTTCTCTTCCATGCGATAGATGGTCTTTTGGACAGTCGTATAACCAGGTCTCTTCTTCTCAGGGAAGGCCTCCTGAATCTCTCGGATCGACGCTTCCCCTCGATTCCAGAGGGCATCCATGATCTGAAACTCCAGCTTCGTTAGCTTCGCCGCGGCCATATTTACGACCCTCGTCTTTTTATTTACGACATTTGTCAGCGACACTAGTCCACAAATGGAATCATCGTCAAGGGAGAAATTTGTGATCTGGATCCGATGCGAGGCAAGCCGAGGCAGACGATCGTGACGACCAGCCGGCTTCTGACCATCAACCGTTACTGAGGAGAACTAAGCGCGATCGTCTCGAGGGGAGCACGGCCCAGCAGCCATGCCACCTCTCGAGTGAAGGACGACTGGATTTGACCGGGAAAGCACTCCAGTGGCGCATACCGTTCAGTCATAATGTGAGCCGTCGGCTGCACCCGTTACTTCCCGACTTCCCGTTGTTATGCTCTGACGTCCGTATTGAATGAAAAGGCGATTGCATTCTTCGCAATACGCCATATGAATTTGCAAGAGAGCCCACTCCTCTTCCGAAATACTTCCTTCGTAAAAAAGCGCGCACAAGGCCTGCAGCTCTGCATGTAACGGCACCGTCATACAGACACCTCCAAGATTTTCACAGTTCAAATTACAGACCGGCGTGGACCCTCAATTCAGCAACCATGTTAGGGCAGATGGCGAAAACTGGCCTAACCTACTACCGTGATGCGTCTTCTACCAAATGAAGACACACACACCACTTATCACTTTGTTCCGACGGGATGTGCGAACACGGCACGAAAATTCGCCTTTCTTGGAAGAGCGCAATCGATATCTCAAGCATCTAGCGCAGAATGGCTCCAGCCCGAGACGGATTCGAACAATCGCCAGCATCCTGGTGACCCTGCTCCGATTCTTAGACCTGGAGACCAGCCCCGACGTCACGCTGTGTGCCGTTGAAAACGCGCAAAGGCTTTGGATGGAGAGTTTCAACAGTCGCCACAGACGGCCAGTGAACGAGGAGTCCAGGGACGAATTTCGAAGAATAGCTCTGCACTGGCTCAAGTTCTGCGATCTTTTGGCTCCCGAACCTATTCCCGTCTACCCATACGGCGACATTCTTCCGCGCTTCGTTGAGCATTTGCGCGATGTCATGGGGATGGCGGATGAGACGGTGAAGAAGTCACGACTACAGGCACTCTGGTTCCTACGGTGGGCTAACGACAGGCGCGAAAGCCTTTCTGAAATTTCAAGTAGTGATGTGCAAGCGTATCTCGCACATCGCGAATCGATCGGGCACAAGCCGCGCTCCATCGCAACATCAAGTCAAGTTCTCCGATCGTTCTTCCGGTATGCCGAAGAAAAGCATCTGACACACGACAACATAGCGAGTCGCATACAAGGACCGTCTGTTCCGCGATACGACCCCGATCCCCAAGGTCCTCGTTGGGCTGATATTCGTCGGCTCATTGATTCACGCGTCGGATGTAAAGCAAGCGATCTTCGTGGGCGTGCCATCCTGATGCTCTTTGCTATCTATGGTCTCCGTAGCTCAGAGGTTTCCCGACTGTCGTTGGATGACTTCAACTGGTTTAACGGCACATTCGTTGTAAGACGAGCAAAGCACGGAGGCGCGCAGCGTTTCCCGCTGCAGTATGAAGTTGGGGAAGCTATCTTGGAATATCTCAAAAGAGCGAGGCCGGTGGGGTGCCGCAGCCGCAACCTTCTTGTTACGTTGCATCCGCCCTACCGACCGGTCCCAGTCGGCTCTCTGCTCGGTGTTGTGAATTTGAGACTCAAGGGTCTATCGATTCGCAGCCCACAAGGAGGCCCGAGAGGTCTTCGGCACGCATGCGCGACGGAGTTGTTACGCAAAGGGCACTCTCTATCGGAGATCGCAGACTTTCTTGGCCACCGCAGCACCGGTTCCGTGAGTGTTTATGCGAAGCCTTCAGCTTCTTCACTTCGACGGGTTTCCACATTTGATTTGGGAGGACTCGCTTGAGACTCGATGAAGGGATTACCCGATTTGTTATGTCGAAGCGAGCAGCAGGAGTCGCCTTCGTCCAATCTGCGCATATGCTAAATCGATTTAAACGTCACGTTGGTGACGTCGCTCTTAGTGAGGTCACAGTGGAAGACATTGCCAGTTTTCTCAGACTGAGCATTCGTCGACCTTACGTCTGGCATGCACATTACAACCTACTGAAGCGTTTCTTAGAGCATTGGGCGCAAGCCGCCGAGATAGAGCCTATGCTGATGCCTGAGAAAAGAGTCCGTGTGCGCTCGGTATACCTGCCATATGTCTATTCCGTTGCAGAAGTACGCCGGCTCCTGGAAGGCACGGGAAAGAGCCAATCGAGCAAAGCTTGTGAATTCGACGCCAAATGCTTTCGGGCTATTCTCTTTGTCCTCTTCGCTACCGGTATGACTGTCGGCGAGGTCTTGCGACTAAAACATCAAGATCTCGATATGCGGAGGCGGATCATCAAAATCTCTGCTTCCCCTCTTCATCGGGGCCGGATCATTCCCGTAAGTCTGCAATTCCGCACAGTCATACGAGAGTTCTGCTCTTCGCGATTCAATCGCGCATATGAAAGTGGCCTTTTGTTTGTCACCAGATCCGGAGAAGCCATACAGCCAGATTCGCTCAGACGGAGTTTCCGCAGGCTTGTAAAGCAATGTGGAGTGCGTCGTCGAGACGGCATCTCTGATTGGCCTAGGATGACTGATTTTCGCGCCAGCTTCGCGGTTCTACGAATCGCCGACTGGCTCAAGCGTGGAACAAACCTAAATGCTATGCTTCCGGCTCTTAGTGCCTATCTGGGACTGTCATGCATGCAATCGATGGACAAATATATGAGGTTGACCCCGGAACGATTCATCAAGCCGCTCAAATACTCAGCCCTTGCAAGCCTTGTCGACCTGGGCGCGAAGAAACTGACCTAATGAACCTCTTAAGTAGTCTCTAAGAACAGGTACGTAAACGCGGACACAAGCCTTGAAATGTTCAAGGTCGAATGTTGAAAGTAGTGCAAGCCCTTGCGCACTATCGCCACCATAACGCTGGGACGCAAAATTCTGTTCACATGTTAGTAGAAGCTCTCTCCGAAAATTCTGGATGGCGTCTTCTTTTGCAGAAACTACGCTTCCCAACGCTCTCGTGGAAGATGAAGAAGAACGCTGCGAGTTCATCCGCTGCGTCCTCAATTACCAAGGTTCAACACCGTTACGCCAGCGTTGGGGTATATCGTCGACGTGATATGCGGACCCACCGGTTGTTGAGCTCGCCAACATTGCGTCTTAGGCCCCGTTACAAGCCGCCTAGCGGCGGCCTGCGACGGCCCCTAAGTTTGGAAGGGTTACTCCCCGGCAACCGACGCCAGCCAGAACAATAGGGTTCCGACAGCCGCGACAGGAGCGTACCAGCGAACCGGGCCAGACCACCGAAGACCTACCGCTCCGAAGACCAGCCCAGCAAGCGAGAGCAGAAGCCCACACCGATAGATTCTCAAGAGAACCGGGTCATAGAACGGGAAGCCTACAACCGACCGGGCGTACAGCATCGCTCCGATGGCTAGCAGGGTCGACGCTGTGCCCAGCGCTAGCCCTGCCACAGACGGCCATGCGCCCCCAGTCTCGCCAGCCTGCCGACGCTGTGCCCAACGAACCCAGCCCGCGATGATAACCACTGGCAAGATCACATACACCACAAGAGCGAAGATAATCGGAATAGCTTTACTCATGTAAAACGTCTCCTGTCGGTCACTTCGTTGGATTGCAGATCGTGTGAGTCGCGCACCCTGCATGTTCTAGCCAGTCGCCCACGCCGTCGTACGGGTAGACGCTGTCGACGTGGAAGCCCAGCCTCGGCGTGCTTGCTTTCGGGTCGATTGGGATATGAGTCGATGGGATGCCGGTTGGATCGCCCTCGCGATGACCCCGGAAGTTGACAGCTCCCGGATGGAAGAAGTTGATGCCATCTGTACCGGCTTCTTTCATGTAGCCACTGCTGTTTTTGTCGAGAACTTTGAAGATTGCTTGAGCAACATCAGCAGAGCCGTTTCCCGGCGACTTCACTATACCGTCAGCTACGCATGAGCCTCCGCAGTTGCCAGTCACATCTGCGTTATACCCCTTCAGCGCACCGGTCCCAGCAACGGTTACTGTGCCGTTCTCGCCCTTGTTGGTATCCCACACTCCCTCGTATGTCTTGTCACCTTCTTTGACGGTGAGGCCGTGCTCCCCAAGCGTCGCATTTTTTGTTTGATCGCCCGTCAGATGGGTTCGAGTAAAGTTCCCGTCTTTGTCGGTCGTTCCAACGTAGTTGTCTTTGCAGGTTGCACTGCTATCTCCGCAGCCCTTGAGCCATATATCCATGCCCGTCGGGTCGGTATATCTTAGCGGATTGTTCATCACATATGCGTACTTGTTCAAGCTCTGCGGCAGTTCAAGATGTCCACCCAGAGGATCGGGCGACATGAAGCGACCCGTCGTACTTCCGTAGTAGCGCGCGCCGAAGTTATCTAATCCGCTTTCCGTGTCTCTCTCTTTGCCGGTGAAGTAGTGCTCTGTCGTTACAAGAGACGATGGGTTGAGTTGATCCCCATACGGGGCGCCCTGATAGTAGGCTTCGACGTTACCGTTGAGATCGACTTGCATGCGGCGGTTGCCGAGCCAATCGTTAAATTGGTAGTGGCGACCTATGCTGTCGTCGGTCGCGATGAGAGAACCACCAGAGAAGATGTTGGTGTGCATCCAGTTCCCGGCACCGTCCAACTCCGTCATCTGCTGCCCATCTGGACCGGGGATGTACTGGTTGGTTAGAGCGAAGTGATAGGTCGTCTGGTTCGCAGGAGAGATGTCACATGGGTTGGATGGCATGCTTCCATCGGCAGCGCCTTGAAATGTTCCTTTTCCGACACGATTCCCGTCTGCGTCATAGATGTACACCGTGAGCAAACCGATGACACGCTTTGAGGTTGCACACAGGCGTCCATCGCCATCGTAGAAGTAGTCGTTGACGCTATCCTGGACCAAGTTACCAGCGGGATCGTAGGCGATATTCAGCATTCCCGTGAAACGGTTGTTTGGATCGTAGGTGGCCGTTGTTTCGTTGTGATCTGCTGAAGGCTGCAATTGACACGTACTTGGATCAGCAAACGTGACGCTAGATGCAACCTGTGCTGTCCGGTTCCCGAAGGAGTCGTAGCTCCAGCAAAAATATTGCTGTGTGCCACCAGTAGGAGACGTTGGAGTTTGGAAAGGCCTTCCTCCAAGAAGAATGCCTTGAGATGCGCCCTTGATTCGGTTCAACGAATCATATGTCACGCTCCAACGTTGGTTTACAAGATCGTCGTAAGCGATGACGTTACCAACGCCGTCATAGCCGCTGCTACTGCCATCCGACTGCGTAATGCTATAGCTATAGATCGTTCCCGACTTATCAACAACACTGATGGACGTTGTGGCGATGGAGGTCTGATAGCTCGAACTACCGTTGTAGTAGAACTTCGCGGGATACGTTCCGGCAGTGGGGCTCCACGTTGCCGACGTTATGAGCGTAGCATTGCCGCTACTGTCGAGAGGGTGAGCATCCCAGTTGGATGAGCCGAACGCACCGCTCACGGTTCCACAGGCAGAATTGCAGGAAACATGAACAGTGAATGTGAGGGCCGAATTCGTATATGCAGGCGAAGGTGGGGTGATGGTAACGGTCGTTGCCGTGTTGGGATTATTCAGGAGATTCACGCTCGTCGTGGCGCTTGAACCTTGATAGCTCGCACTGCCACTGTATGTGAAAGTCGAAGCGTAGGTTCCGGGGATAGAAAGGTCCCATGGTGGCGAAGCAACGAAGGTAGCGTTCCCGCTGCTATCAAGAGTCTTAGCACCCCAGTTCATTACTCCAAATGTCCCGCTCACAGTCCCGCACGCCGAATTGCACGAAACATGGACACCGTACGTCAAGATCGAATTGGTATACGCAGGCGAAGGGGGGGTGATTGTAACGGTCGTCGCTGGATTCGGATTGTTCACGACATTCACGCTTGTCGTTCCAATTGAGGTCTGATAGCTCGAACTGCCGTTATACGAAAACGTCGAGACGTAAGTTCCGGGGGTTGAATTTAATCCTTGCCAGGTAACGAAGGTAGTATTGCCGCCGCTATCAAGCGTGTGAGTACCGAAGTTCGATACGCCAAACGTTCCGCTTACCGTTCCACAAGCTGAGTTGCACGAAACATGCACCATGTATGTCAGGATCGAGTTCGTATACGCAGGCGAAGGCGGAGTGATGGTAACGGTCGTGGGGGGATTTGGATTGTTCACGACATTCACGCTCGTCGTGGCGGTTGAGCTCTGATAGTTCGAATTACCACTATAGGTAAACGTCGAGGCATACGTGCCGGCTGTGGGATTTAATCCGGTCCAGGTCACGAACGTGGCATTGCCGCTATTGTCGAGAGTATAAGTACCTAGATTCGTTGGACCAAATGTTCCGCTCACAGTCCCGCACGCCGAATTGCACGAGACATGGACACCGTACGTCAAGATCGAATTGGTATACGCAGGCGAAGGCGGTGTAACGGTGATCGTTGTCGAGGGAACAGCAACACTGATAGTCGTCGTGGCAATGGAGGTCTGATAGCTCGAGCTACCGTTGTAGTAGAACTTCACGGGGTAGGTTCCGGCAGTTGGACTCCACGTTGCCGAAGTAACTAAGGTGGCGTTACCACTACTGTCGAGAGGATGAGCACCCCAGTTGGCTGAGCCGAAAGCACCGCTCACCGTCCCGCAAGCAGAATTGCAAGAAACATGGACAGTGAATGTCAGTGGCGAATTCGGATATGCGGGCGAAGGTGGGGTAACGGTGATGGTCGTCGCCGGATTCGGATTATTAACGACATTCACGCTCATCGTGCCCGTTGAGCCCTGATAACTCGAACTGCCACTGTAATTAAACGTCGAAACGTAAGTTCCAGGGGTAGACGTGTCCCATCCTGGCGACGTCACGAAGGTTGCGTTGCCGCTGCTATCAAGCGCGTGCGCACCCCAGTTCGATACACCAAACGTACCGATTACCGTTCCGCAAGCAGAATTACAAGACACATGCACCACGTACGTCAGATACGAATTCGTGTATGCAGGCGAAGGAGGTGTGATCGTAATTGTTGTCGCTGGATTCGGACTGTTTACAACGTTAACGCTTGTCGTGCCGATTGAGGTCTGATAGCTCGAACTGCCGTTGTACGAAAAATTCGAGACGTAGGTTCCAGGGGTTGAGTTTAGTCCTTGCCAAGTAACGAACGTCGCGTTGCCGCTGCTGTCAAGAGTTTGGGTTCCTAAGTTCGTTGGGCCAAACGTTCCGCTTACAGTCCCACACGCTGAGTTGCAGGAAACATGGACGATGTACGTGAGGATCGAATTCGTGTACGCAGGCGAAGGTGGAGTGATGGTGACTGTCGTCGCCGGGTTAGGGTTATTGACGACATTCACGCTCGTCGTGCCTGTTGAGCTCTGATAACTGGAATTTCCACTGTAGGAAAAATTCGAGACGTATGTTCCTGCGGTGGAGTTCAATCCCGTCCAGGTGACAAAGGTGGCATTGCCGCTACCGTCGAGAGTTTGAGTACCCAGGTTAGTTGGACCAAATGTTCCGCTCACAGTCCCGCACGCTGAATTGCACGAAACATGGACACTGTATGTCAGGATCGAATTCGTATACGCAGGTGAAGGTGGGGTAATCGTAACAGTCGTGCTGGTCTGGCCCTGACTTCGACCTGTAGCCCCAATCATAGCGAGTATGCAAACAGCTATTGGAATGAGTGCAAAACCGGATTGGATTGAGCGGCGACGTTCAACGCCGAGAAAAAGATACGGCAGGCGGTAAAGAAACTTGTTCACTGGACACCCGCCTTCACCGTGTTCGTAAGCAGCCGCATCCGGTTATCAAATGTGCGCTCTTGTGTCATCGTGTTGCCGAGGACGGCTTTGCTCCAACCTACGGGATCGTATTGCAGGATATTTAGGATCGAAGACTGCACATTTCCGTTTGAACTCTGGACGGCCTGAAGTCTGCCCGAAGTATCAAACGACTGGAGGAAGGAAGACACTCCACGGCCGTCGTTGTACGAGCCGAGATTACCAGCCAGGTCGTAAACATAGCTTTGAGGCGTCGACGTATTGCAATGACCGAGAGCACAACGAATCTCGCCCTTGATCCGTCCCAGTGAGTCGTAGGAAGTAATCTGCCTGGACGTGAGCACCCCGCTTGACGGAATTGCGGCCGGTGTAGAAGGGCAATCTGCGGACTGAGTCCACTCCCCCAGGAGATGACCGATCCCATTTGTTACACCTGGCAGAAAGTCATAGATATAGCAGGAAGACGATGTCGCAGTTCCGCCGCCATAGACCTTATGGCTCGTTATACGATTCAAGGCGTCATACGAATTACTGACCACCACTCCGCGAGCATCCGTCTTCGCAAGGAGATTGCCGTTCGCGTCATAGCCGTTTACACAGTCGCTGCCCGACCATTGACCGTAACAAACAGGTCCCGTCTCGGGATTGGATGAGGTGAGTAGCCGAGATAACCCATCGTAGGTAAAGTGGCGGGTACGAACCGAGGAGGTTGATGGATCTGTTTGTACTACATCCGTCAGGTTACCAAGTACGTTGTAGGTATAGCTTGCGGCGCTTCCCCCTGAGGCCTCGTTGACTTGAACAAGCCTGCCGAGACTATCGAATGTCTGAACCGTCTGGTTTCCGTCCTCATCCCGGACAGTGACCTGATTTCCCGAATAGGTCCATCGCTTATAACTCAAAGATGGACTGCAAGTCGTACCAGTTCCATTATCCTGATTGCATTGCACGGTTCTACGACCAAGAGCGTCATAGAGAAAGGTTGTGTGCTGATCTGCGAGTCCTGAACCAGGAGCGTTCGGATTAGAGATTGAAGCAACATTGCCTTCGTTGTCATAGCTCGTGTTTGTTGCAATATTCCCGGGCGAAACCTGGACACTCAAACGACCGAAGCCATCGTATATTTGCGAACTCGTCAAGACTCCGTCGTCCACAGCATTCTTATCCTGAGCAACGCTCACTTGCACCCTCTGAGGATAGGAATATGCACTATGGCTTTCGTCCGCCCTATTAACCGCAGTCCGGATTTTCGTGACACGGCCAAGGGGATCGCTGCGATCGATTGCAGTGACTACACCGTTTACATCATTTCTACCGAGAATCGCCCCGGTCACGCAGTCATGACTCTCAGTGCTTGTTCTTGCAAGAGGAGTGTCGAACGCCGCAGTGATTGACGCAGGAAATAGTCCATAGCATCCGGTGCTGTCTACATGGGTCACAACGCCCATAGCATCAATGCTCTGGATAACTTGACCTGTTGAGTCATAAACCGAGCCATTTGAAATCGTCGGACGTCCTGCTCCAACCCAATACGACGTCGATGTCAAATTTCCAAGAGCGCCAGATGGGCTTCCATTGCTCTCGTCATATCCAAAGGACTTGTAGGCCTGCCTGGCGGACGTCCCATCAAGAATTTCGTCGGAAGCGGGGAGATTCAGAAGGTTAGCTGCCTTATAGGTGGGGTGACCCACCCAATAAAAAGGCATGCTCTCCGTCTTTAGACCATCGTTGATCGTCTTGGGTCTCGTGAAGTAGATCGTAGGCTGTTGCGACGCCTGAGTGTAACCGCTGCTTCCATTCCAAATCGGATCGACATCGGTAAATAACGATTCGTAAGAATACAGCGTAGTATTTGTGTCCTGCCCCGTGACCTGAGTAATCACTTGATAAGGTCGAACATTAACGAACGGAGCAGGCGATGCAAAAGGGACAATGTCCTGTGGACTGGGTACGCTCAGATAGGTCGTCGAGACGTCTTTGAGAACCTCTGGAGTCGTTGCAGTTGAGCTACCTTGGAAAAACTTCGTCTCCGTTTCGTTGGCGCCGCAGTAGTTGGGTGGATTGTCCAGAGTGAACATGTGGACTGTATCGTTACCAGCAGTGGTTTCGGTTGTTTGAGTGGGGCTGTACGAATAGGTTGTTGAAATAGAGGGACCACTCCCTGACGAGGCGACTCGCTTTGCAACGCTGCGGACCCGAGGATACATCGGAGCTGCAGACGGAGAGGGAACCGAGGGACCGCAAGCCGTTGTCAGAGTGTAGTCATAGTGAAGACTGCCGCCTTCTGGAGTTCGGATCTCGACGATATCACCATAAGTGTCCGCGGAGCCCGCGGCCGGTGAATCATATATGAAGCCCCAAAACGATGAGTAACCGCTCTTTAGATGGTGGTCCGGTAACAACACAGATTGCAATACGGTAGTGGCGGCGGTTGATTCAATCCATCTATCGACGCCGGTTCCTATGAAGGTTCCATTCTCATCGTAGACGGAGAATGTGTCGGTAGTTGTCCCACCATACCCCCAATAGTTTGTCGCGAGATTAAGAGTTGCGTAACAGAGCTGATAAGTTTGAGTGCCTCCGTTCGGTCCTGGCACGTTCCACAGGTAACTCGCCGTTAAAGGTTGATCCGATATTCCAAGATCGGGACAGGTTGCGATGCTTGTTGAGCCACCGCGCGAGGCGTTATTGATTAGAGGAATTGGGCGGTTAATTGAATCAGTCAGCGACAAAAACCCGTTTGCATAGAGGGAACCATGCGAAAGGTCAGGAACAGCCGAAATTGCGTTTCCATTGGAATCCTGCACCGTTGAGACGCCAATATTCAGTGTGTATTTCCTGCCATCCCCGTCGTAGGCATAGATGTCAGCACCAGAAGGGGCAGCGAATACGGCGGACGGAGAATTAGCGATGGGGAGCTTGACCGTCCAGCCAGAACCATCAGTGGCATGTAGCAGCGAGTAATCCGTCGAATCATAGCCCAGTTGATGGGTTAACCCTGACCCCTCCCGCAAGGACCAATGTTTGCGTATGTCGTAGACACTATTGCCAACTTGAGATTCGACCAGCTTACTCCCCAGTGAGACAGCTTGATCATGTTGAATCCTCAAATTTCCCGTGTAGTACTCTCCCCACTGGGAATCGTCGACCAGAACAGAATCTTCGCCTCCATACGCATGTACGCATCCCCAAGCGTCACACACTTCAGATGGCGAAGCGGAAGATGAATGTCCCGTTAGCGAGAACGTAAGCTCGGCTTTTCCTAACTGCGGGAATGAGAGTATAGGGATACTGAAGAAAAGGCTACCATTCTGCATCTGAACATGGTCGAACTTCCCTCCCGAATACGCGTGAAACGGTAGAGGCCCCGTATCTGTAGTTGCAGCCATTTGTGCATTGCTGAGAACCGGGCATGAGTAAAAGAGCAACATAAAAACAGCAACACAAATTCGTTTCATCGTGTGACCGCCGTTTCCGAAACCGCAGGGATTTGCTTCGCAGATGTGAAGGTGAAATCTCGTTTCACTCCTGGAAGGTCCATCGAAACTGTCGCCGGGAAGAGTAATCCCTGGCGGTTTTCAAAGGAGTTATAGGTGATTTTTTCCAGTGCAAGCCGTCCATCATTTCCGCGGGTTGCCAAGGCCATCCTCGCTTTGGATGGAAGATGGGATTCAGCAGAAAGACATAGCTCGGTGTATACGCCCCCGTCTTCAAGTCGCTTGGTCGCAAGTGAAACCTGTATGCAGTTCTCTTTATTTTCGCTATCGGACGAAGAGAGTGATACAGCGTACTGCTCATTGTCGAGAACCGATTCCATTGCGGCGGCCGGCGCCTGCGCAATCAATGCATTGAACACATCGAACTTAGGATGAAATCTCGAGGTGGAGTTTTTTTCATCAGAAGCTGCGTTCGCGCTCGCGATAGAAGACGACTTGATACCGTTTCCATCCAGTGGATCCCGCCGCATCTTTAAACCATTCGACCAATCGTCCTCCCAATAGAAGGAGTCGGTTTTCCCGTTGGTGGAGATAGCTGCATTGATCGAAGTTTTCTGAATGTTTCGCCACGAAGAACGCCCGCCCATAGCATCCACTCCTGCCGCCAGTAGCTCTAGCGCTCGCGGGTCTCTAACGTTTGGGCGAAGCTGTTGCGCAGAAATATGTTGAATATAGGATGGGCAGGAAAATAAGAGGACAGAGACAAACGCACTGACTAATTTCATAGGCATGAACCGGCAACCAATTAGGATTGTCGGGAAGCTCCTCAATTGCTTTTCGGAAACGACACAAGCAAAACATGCTCACCCAAAAACCTCAAGCTCTACTTTTCCACAGGCTCTAACTAGTCCCGTATTGGGAATTTATTAAGGCTCCGAATTATCGATTGATAATCGTTTAGTTGGATAGATAAAGACGCAAGCTTCAGAACGAGTGGAAGATTGAATGGTCTCATCACACTTCGGGAAGTTCTTCGGCTTTGCTTAAATCACGACATCCACAAGAACTGAATAATCCGCTCCGCGGAAGTGGCAGCAGAAGCATTAGTTTCTGCTACCACCGATGACGACGGTATTACCTTTGCACGCAGATAGCCCGTGGCAGCACCTATGACGGGCCGACTCCGAAACTAATGGCGAGCATGAAGCCTGGCTTCCACGTCGTCACCGTAGGAACTGCCGTGAGCGATCCCTGAGGCGTCGTGTTGAGCGTGAAGCCAGGTGCGAGGGTGGTACGTTGGCCGAAATCAAGAGCCGGGGTGAGAAACAGGGTCCGTCGGGCGAGAGAAACCGAAAGACCTCCGAGAAAATCGCCAGTAGTCGTACTCGAAGTGGAGGTCAAACCAACTCCGGCGGTGGCAAAGAACTCCACGGGTTTATCCCACCGAGAGCCTGAAATGCTGACGTTGTACATCAAGGCGTAAAGAGGTAGGCGATCATTCTTGCTGCTCATCCCAACGACTTGATTGTTGGCGTTGTCCGTGGGGACAAAAGAGTACGTTGGATTGGCGAGGAAAGATATACCGATGCCCGTGCTTGCAATGGACAATGGGTTGCAGGTATTGGTCGCTAGCTGAAGATCAGAACTTGCACCTGTCGCTGAGGAAAGGTCGATAGAAGTGAGAGTGATCGTATCCTTGCGTCCCTTGCCATACCACTCACGGCAGCCATCGATAGGGATCCTGTACAGGAGAGACGCAGACCCGGTAATCATCGATAGTCGATCACGCCAGCGTCGATTGGACTGATCGACTTTCAAGAGGTCGGAATAAGTCTGTGTCACGACAGCTCCAGCACCGTTTCCGACGTTCCCGGTGGCATAGCCTGTCGCCTCAGAGATCAAGGCGTCCAACTGCGCGGAGAGTGTGGTATCGACCGCTTTGTTGTCGGGATTCTTCAGCCAGGTGAGGAAGCCCTGCGAGCTCCTAAGCCGGCCTAGGTCGTCCTTATCCGAATTGAGCTGTGCCATCTCATTCTGTGCTGCTTGAAAGGGCCATGCTTCTGCTCCTTCTCGGTGACAAGAAGTTGGCGGGAGGATGACGTCTGATGCGTAGACCGTGTTGTTACCCGACGCGAAGGCTACGAGCACGGTCGCCTCCCTTTCGGTGAGAATGGCATGAGAAAACAAGGCGAGCTTGTTCCCATAGCATGACTGTTCATCTGCAACCATACGAATGATCTCATTCACCAGATCACGTGTCCGGTTGACAGCCACGCGATGCGTTTCGATATGACCTCTATAGAGTCGCCAGCAGGCAAAGGCATCCTCGGATCTAATTGCAGCGCCGGGGTCGGACGGACAGTTTGGCTGCGCAGCGGGTATCTTGGCCTCTGTCAGGGGTTTATTACCATCTTTTCCAGATTCTTCGGTCGTTGGGGCCGAGTTAGAGGCGCCTACCGTCGGCTGGGACGAAGGCGTGAATGCGAGCTGGCTCGGCGGGGTTGCTGCTGCGATGGGAGACGTGGATGTTTTCACGTTCGGGTCGAACCGAAAGAAGTTGTAATACGGTATCTCGATGCCTGGTGAGCCAACGAGAGAGGCACTCGCTGCAGGTGGCCCGCTCACAGTCCAATAGGCTTTCTGGGCTCGGGCGCACAACGATGTAGCCAAGATGAACGTTGCGACTGGGAACAATCTCTGTTTCATTCTTCCTCCTGATACATAACGTTCTCGCGATCGACTACCAAATCTGTCTGTACCAATGAGCGAGAAGCTTGGACCGAATTTCTCTACCCTTGGCACGGAGCGTTCCGATCTGAGTGCCACTGCGAGATAACTGTTTGTTCATGAAGGCGCAGGCACGAAGCGATAAAGGACATGGAGCCCCTGCGCCTGAGGAACAAACCTGTCGGCTATTGCGGACCCAAGATCGACGACTCGGTGTTATGATTTCCCGGAAAAATACAACGCTCAAGGGCATGCTGCATGGACAGCGGGCAGTCGGAAATCACTCAAGTGCTTCGTTGTCTGTCGAAGGGGGATGACCGTGCTCACGAGCGGCTCATGCCGCTCGTTTATGTGGAACTACGCCGAATCGCAGCAGCCCACATGCGGCGGGAACGGGCCGATAATTCTTTGCAGCCGACCGCCCTGGTACATGAGGCGTACCTCAAGCTCGTGGGGATGGAACGGATCCACTACAGCGACCGAGCTCATTTCTTCGCGGTGTCTTCACGGTTAATGCGGCAAATTTTGCTCGATAAGGCACGGCGCGACCGTGCAGACAAACGCGACCGAGGTCTCACACTGATCTTGGCTGACGACGACATGTTGGCTGCGAAGCAACGCCCGGTTGATTTGATCGCGCTCGACGATGCCTTGCTCGACCTTGTGAAATTGGACGAGCGAAAGGCGAAGATCGTCGAGATGCGCTTTTTCGGTGGCCTTTCTGAGGAAGAAATAGGGTGCGTACTCCAGATTTCTTCCCGCACAGTGAAGCGTGATTGGAGAGCGGCACGCGCGTGGCTTTATAACGCGTTGGCCCATTCATAGGAATAGCAATTGCAACTCCGGAGCGTTAACTGGCGATGCAGAGCAGTCGTTGGGAAATCGTAAATCGGATCTTCGACGAAGCGGTCGGGCTTTCTCCCGAACTGCGTAGAGATTATCTGGCGTCGATTACCCATGCAGATATTTCGCTACTCGAAGAGGTGGAGGCAATGCTGCGCGCCGATGAGGAGGCGAGTTCCTTTTTAAAGGAGCCAGCATTTGCTCCGTTCGTCGAGGCTGTCGCAGAGTTTCACGATAGAGTTCCTCCTGGGGCGGTGTTTGCAGATCGCTTCGAGATACGCCGCTTCATCGCCGAAGGCGGCATGGGCCAGGTGTATGAAGCTTTCGATCTCGAGCTCGGCATTGCAATTGCGCTCAAACTCATTCGTGACCAGTTCGACCTGTCTGCGGAAGCGCTGGATCGTTTCCGTCGCGAAGTCACCCTGGCGCGGCGTATCACGCACCCAAATGTCTGTCGAACGTATGATGTCGGGCGTGCGCGCAGCCGGGGGCTGGACATCATCTTCTTCACGATGGAGCTGCTGGACGGGATTACATTGCGTGAACGCCTCGGCAATGGAAAGCCAATACCCGTTGAAGAAGCGCTCGTGATCGCTGGAGAGGTAGCCGCCGGAATCGAGTGGGCACATCAGCTTGGTATTGTGCACCGCGATCTCAAACCCGCGAACATCATGATCATGCGGAAATGTGACGGCGGCAGGCGGGCCGTGGTCATGGATTTCGGTTTGGCGAGGACGCAGCGGCCAGCGTTAGACTCCAGCAACTCGCGTTTGCTTCCCGAACTCTCCCGGTCACTTCTTCCCATCGGAACGTTGCCGTATATGGCACCGGAACAGATTGAAGGGTTGGCTGCTTGTCCCGCCACAGATACATACGCGCTGGCGATCATCATGCTAGAGATGGTTTCTGGGAAACGAGTTTTCGGAAGCGCGAATCCTCTCAGTGGAATCGGCGACAGGCTTCGAGGCCACGTTCCGTTGGCCACGCTCCTTCCTGAGGATGCACCGGCTCATTGGGTGGAGGTATTCACAGAAGCGCTTCGACCCAATCCGGCGGAGCGGACGATGTTGCCTAGGCAGCTTGTGAAGTCGCTGGAAGCTGCTTCGATCGTTCCACATGCAGGTGTGGCAGCAGGGTCTAGTCAAGACATGACGCTCGCGATGCAAACGCCGCCGAGTCGTCGACGCGCGATAGCAATGGGATTCATTGCTATTGCATTCATATCGATGGCCCTTTTCATCTGGCTGGGACGCCTTGTAAAGACAGAGAGACCATCCTCAGTCGCTCAGGGGGCACTTGTGTACGTGGCACCAACTCAAGACGATCGAGTTTCCCAGCGGGGTGGTGCTTTCGACGAACTACTTCATGCAGCACTCACGCAATCGACCCAAATTCGGTTGCTCGACAGAGACCGACTGTTGGGTGTATTGCGCACCATGAATAAGAGGGACGACGAGCAGATCGACACTCCTACGGCACGCGAGATTGCGATGCGTGCAGGCGCGGTCCGGATCATCTTTCCTTCGCTTCGCAGCGACAGTCATGGAGAGATGCTCGAGATACGGATTGAACAGCCGGACCAGTCTCCGCATCGAGCCCGGAGTGCTTGGAGCCGCAGTTTTCCATGGTCACCCTCCGTAGTTGGGGAGAAAATCAGTCCCGGGGTGCTCGAAGCGGTTCGCTCGGCTGGCGATTGGATTCGAGCGAAATCAGGAGAGTCGTCCGAAGATATTGCGCGTCTCGATGTGCCGCCGGAGGATGCCACCACTTCTGATTGGGCTGCGTTGGAGGAGTACACGCGCGCAGACCGGGCTTTGGATGCTCGACAACGAGAGGATGGAATCCACGCGCTGGAGCGAGCGACAAAGATCGACCCGCATTTCGCGCTGGCCTTTGCGCGACTAGGTGATCAACGAATTGCAGCCGGCCAACTTACCGAAGGCCTTGCTGCTTATAGCCAAGCTATTAGCACGACAGATCGGGAACGTTTGACGCGGCGAGAAATGGATCGGGTGCGTGGCATGTATGCGCTGGATACCCTTGATCACCTCGCGGCAGAAGAGCAGTTCCGAGATCTAACGGCCTTTTATCCGAACGATTGGCGCGCGTGGTTCTATCGCGAAGGTCCCCTGTTAAGGCTGGGTCGGACCGCCGAAGCAATCGATTGCATGAAGAGAGCATGGGCACTCCGTCCGGGTGACGCATCCATCGCCTTTCATCTCGGATTCGACATGCTAATCGCTGGGGATGCAAATCAGGCACGAATCTGGGCCAAGGCCATGCAGAAGAGTGAGAGCAACCTTCTGTCGCATCAACTCCTAGGGCAAATCGACGCGATCGAAGGCAACGAGCTAGGCGCACGAACGCACTTTGCCGCGGTACGTCAGCTCGGAGGTGCGGAACAAACTTATTGGAGCACGCTTCTGTTGAGCCATCTCGAGGCTGAACATGGCAGATTTGGTTTAGCCGCGGAAGTACTCACGAAAGGTGAAAGCGAGATGTTGGGGGGGGACGGGGGCAATAGAGCTCGGCTTCAATTGCAGCGCGCGGCCTTGGTCTGCATGCATACAGAGGGACACGGGTGTGTATCAGACTTGGCCAAAGCACTGGGGCAGGATCATTCGCCGGAACCGCTCCGGATCGCGAGCATCGCTTTGGCTCAATACGGCACTCGCTCAGCAGGTGCGGACGTGACTGCAGCCGAAAGGCTGCTGCGCAGAATGCGTCGCGATCTCCCGCTCGACCAACCTGGCCCTTTATTCGTCATGGCACGGCTGCAGATAGATGGCACTCTCGCTCTACTAAAACACCACTGCGCGATAGCGCTCGATGATTTTCGCAATGAGGACAGAATGGGCGATGTGCTGGAGTCTCGAGTTTATCGCGGCCAAGCAGCGGAAGCATGTGCCACATGGGAGAAGGATCCGGTGCGTGCCGCCTCTTTCCGAAAGGAAGCAGCAGAGAGTTATGCACGCGTTGCGTTTCATCCGACGTCGGTATGGTTCCATGCAAGTCTGTTGCCGCCCGGTGCATATACAGACCAATTAGAGCGTTGGATAAAGCTCGCGTCTGATGGCGATCGGCGCAAAGCCGAGGCACGAACTAGACTGGCAACTTTCCGACCCCGTTAAAGTTTGGTGGGCGTTGCCGAAAGAGCGCCCATCCAGAGTGAAACAGATCAAGAAATAGGAGGAAACAAAATGGCGATCGTTTACGAAGACATGCTCAAGGGCGCTGCCCCACGACCTGGAACAACATCGATCCGACTCGACGATGACAGCGCAGGCTACTTGATGAAGGCATGGCTGCTGGTCATCACAAATCCTGCGCTCTGGCGGCCCGTCTTGAATGGGCCCGCTTCCGATGACGATCTCAATCGCTTTGCGAACGGCATCGGTGTCGACCGAATAGTTGTCGATAAGGTGCTTGCTATGGCTCAAAGCTCTCCGGGAAGCTATCAGGACATAAACCAGCAATGGTTGGAGCTGACCCGCGGTAGCGGATATCCAGATCAAGCCTGCCTGAGCTCGGTCGACCAGCTACTGAAAGCGATCAGGCAATAGCGTCCCCTGCGACAAATGCGGGCAGAGTTTTTACTTAATAAAGCGAAAATCATTTCTACTTACCTACAGGGAGCATTCATGCGCTTGCCAACGCCATGTGCCATTGTTTTCCCCGTCGTCTCTGCCGTAATCCTCGTCGGCTGGGTGGGCTCCCGTTCTGCTTATCATGCTTCTCTCAACCGGGTTGTCGCCGCCTCATCGCGCGGCGATGATCCTCAAGTGTCACTCCGAAAACAAGGCTGGGATATTCTCCAAAGAGTCCTCGAAACGGGGAGCTCCGTCAATGCTGATGGGATGCATCCGCCAGCGTGGGAACAGAGTCCAGAACTCTGGTTTAACAAATGCGACCTTGGTCTGCTGGGTAACAGGCAGTGCAAGAACCTTGATATCCGAAGTCCCCAACCTGTGGCACCCTCATCGAGCAACCCATGTGTAAAAGCAGGTGATGCGGCCGGGAACCCTGGAGGGGGGACTGGCATGGTCATCACGCAACCGGCGCAGTTGGAAGGAGCACACAGTGGGACGCGAACCCTTGCGACGATTCTGTACAACAAGGCAGCGGCCTCCTTTATCTCAGCAAGACAACTGCAGACACCTCAGGGGCTGTCCCTGCTCGCGCATGGAGTCCGAACTGCCGACTGTTCATCGGACTTTCCTCCGGACGCCATCATCGTAAAGCTAATTTGGCAGCCTGTGTTGCACTCACAGGTTTGGGTTTATGACTCGGAAAAGCTCGCTGATTACCTTCGAGGAGGAACACTCGGCCAGTTGCCTCCTACGTCCGGTGCGGGGTTTTGGACCGCGCTCAAAGTGGCTATCAACGATTCTCCTTGTGACAAGAACGGCGGAACCGCTGGGACGGTCAGCATTAGCTGCTTTTATCATAAGGACGTAAGGTGCAGCGATATGAGAGTCGCGCAGCCTGCCACGGCCTGCGATCAGGGCGAGATAACCACGCTCGTACTTTCGGGCATGCACGTCATCACAGCGGATCGTCCCACTTGGACTTGGTCGACCTTCTATTGGACTCTGTCCCCCTCGAAGGACAATAGGGGCTCCGGGGCAGAACACGTGGAGCTAGACTCCCCTTGGGACCACTACGCGATGGATATCACCTCTATGACCGCGTCGGGCGTTCCCGATCCAGCTGTTGCCTTCAATCCCTATCTTGAAGGTATACAGTCCGGTGGTTTAACGAGCAACTGCGTAGTGTGTCACAGCACGGCACAGGCTACGGTGTCGGGTAGTTCTGTGCCGACCCACATGTTGTGGAGCTTGGCAAACGCGCAAGACCCCATCAAATTAAATACTGGAACATTCTCGGTGAAGGTGAAGCCGCGTTTGGCCGGAGCAGCAGTGACATCGGCTCATTTGCCTAGCTCTGCAAAATGAATGCAAGTAAGTGGACGACGCATGTCTCGTCTTTCGACGAATTGCCGCCTTCTTCTATAAACCGCGAGTCCAGTAGGAGTTGAGGCCAGTGTGGTTTTACTCCCAAGCATTTAGGAGGCTTGAGTGGGAACCTTCGCCAACAATCAGCCTTCCATTCAACAGGCCACAAATTAACATGCTGATGAGATATTGGCTCGTCGACGAACTGCCCATCTGGCCCGCGTTGCCGCTCTCACGGTTCTGATTGATCGCTCCAATGCGATGCTTCAGAGTCTTGTACGTGACGCAGTTCCGAGAACGTTCACTGGATAGATCTGCGGGGGACTTTGTCGAATGCTTGGTGGGCGAATCAATTGCACCCGAGGAGCGCAATCCGCTCGATCTAGGAAGTAATGAATTCGCTTACATCGCTGCCAAGTTTCCTGCCGTACTAGAGCACTTCCATAGATCATTCGTTGTTGCAAGGAGAGATTCATGTCATTGATACAAATCGGTCTCATCGACGTGTCCGGCCAGATAGACAAAGACCTTATGCAAGCAGCCTCCATCGCATTCAATCTGCAGGTCACACGCGATCTTCCTCAGTTCTGGCCGGTCACGGCCACCGTCATTTATCTTCCGGACCCAAGCAAGCTTCCGGTAGGAATTTGGCCCGTCCGACTGGTGAAGTCGCTCCCTCCAGGCGAAGGCGGCTTTCATGCGGATATGCATAAGCAACCCTACGCGCAGGTCGTCGCCTCGAAGAACGATCCAAGCTGGACCATCGATGCTAGTCACGAAATTCTAGAAATGCTCATCGACCCATATGGGAATCGGATTCAGTCTTCAGTAGCGATCGAGGTCGTAGATGGACAGATTCGAGATGGAACCGGCCAGTTTGGCTATCTCGTCGAGGCGTGCGATCCGTGCGAGGATAACGACCACGCTTACACGATCAACGGTATAGCAGTGTCTGATTTCATCACCCCTCGCTTTTACGATCCAGTTGCCACTCTTGGGACACGCTACAGTTTCACTGGATCACTAACGAGTCCTCGTCAGATCCTCCCCGGTGGTTATATTTCGTGGGTGAACCCGGAGACGAACGAGTGGCAGCAACTCCTCTATGTCAATCCCGACGAGCCTCCCACAATTATGGATATCGGCCCTGCCGATCAGGCTAAAAGCCTGCGCGAATGGATCGATAGTGTTGAGTCCTCGCGAAAGATCAACCGGGCAAGCCGAACATCTTCGACTCTGAAGAGCAACGCTCTCTTCGATTACTCGTCTCTGCGTGTAGCACAGCTAGATCGCATCTCTCTGATCAGAGCCAAACTATACTTGTAGCATTCGCGCCTATAGGACAAAGTAAGGGGCTGTAGCCAGAGGCAACAGTCCCGTTCTATCTATTTATGTATGGCCAATCGGGCCGTCGGACAGAACCGGCCGTTTGCGAGTGCCGCCACTGCCACCTATACCTTGGAAGCCTGATCGTTCACGTCGCTTCGCGCAGTGTGCCCGATTCTTAGGGAGACCCACGAATGCGGAGTAATCATCATGAAAATGAATGCGCCTCACCTAACGACGATCGGCTCGATCCATCTGGCGATTGCATTCAGGTGTTGAACGAACTGCCTGCCGATGTCGCGGGCTTCATTCTCACCGACCTCCCTATCTAGTGAATTGCCGAGACAGGACGGGACCGGGCATCAAGAATGATGTGCAGAGCGACTGGCTACGCCCAGCAATCCCTGTTATTCCCTGTTCAGTGACTGGCGAAATCCGGTTATTGCCTAAGGGCGCGGCCGTAGGCCCACTCTGACTGGCTAAACGTCCCATATACCCTGTAAAAATCCCTGATCAAACGTTCCAAACCAGAGACAAGTTTGGCTAGGACTCTTCCCACCGCCACTTAGTCTGAGTTGGTTTCTCTCTCCAGCGTCCGTGACCAAGGCTCACCGAACGAAACCAAAGCTATGTTCCGTTCAGCGTTGCGTCCACGCTGTTCTTGGCGGTTGTGCGGCGCAGCTTACTCCAGAGATTGTCGAAGGTGAGTGCGGAGTCGAAGCCGTTGGGGTTCCATGTATCGCGATCGGAAGCACTCGGGCCATTGTCCGCGCTTGTCGGATAGGTGAGTACCGTGGCTTCTCCCGTGGGAGTGAAGGGACCCGGTTGTCCTGGCAGGGTTGCGGTCACGCGGCTTGATCCGCGTTGCACCAGCAGGTTGATTGCCTTCACCATTTCCCCGGGATCGTCGGGAAGCTGCGAAAGCGGGATGCCGAGCCTGCCAGCCATGAGACGACGCCGGAAAGTACGCACCTCTTTCGGCCTTCCATCTTCGAGCCTGTCGTCAAAGACAGAGACTGCCAGCGATGAATCGAAGCTGAGTCCGCGCCGCCACAGGTGTGTTGTACCGGTAAGCGCATAGGCATCATCCACAACGACTGTTGTGGAACAGATACGCAGCGAACGACCGGTTGCGGCCGATGGATAGAAGACGGCCAACCGGTCGTCTCCCACGGAACGACGCAGCGCGTCGAGCGCGTCCAGCATCATGGCCGTGCGCACATCTTCGATCGGCTGCGGTGTTCCGGAGACCATGTGCAACGGCGCGCAGACGATGATGCGCAAGCCACTCCGAATCGTTGCCTGTGCAACCAACGTTGACCAGATGTTGATTGGGTCGGCACCGGTGCCAGTTGGCCCGGATTCTCGGTTGTCCAGCGCTGGTGTTTCGATGTAGACAAAGTTTTCGGCGCGAGAGAATGCTGCATTGATCGAGAAAGCAGCTTCGCGCAAACCGAACGCGCTGGCCTTGATGCGGCGGTCGAACGCACGCTGCACGCTGACTTCGTTTGGCTGGAGTCCATTGAGCGCGTTGTTCACCGGACTCTGCGCTGCGGAAGGCAGAGAATTCACAGCCTGATTGAGCCAATTTTGCAGTTGGGTTGAAACGGTTCCGCTCAGCGGATACAGCCCAGCAGCAATGGCTCCCTTTGCAGCAAAGCCGGCTCCTTCCCCTTCTACTCCGGGTGCAATCGTGCGCAGGACAGCAGCCCAGACACCGTTGTCCGCGGGCGGCGTTGAAGAAATCGTTGGCAGTAGAGTGGTGGCTGCTTCCGCCAGCAGCAACGGTGTTGAGCGGGCCACCAAAGTCTTTTCATCCGCGTTTAACCCTGGGAAAAATGAGAAGCCAAGACCAGCCGTGCGATCACGCACAGCTTCAACAATGCCGATAGCAGCATCGCCATCGAGACGTGCACCCGTGCCATGTGTCTCTGCCGTTGCCGGAGCGTTGGGATGCGCTGCATCGTGCGTGAGCAATTCGTGGTGGATGCCGAGTCCCGGTGCGCTGGCGATTGCGCCGGAGACAGTAGCTCCGCTCAGGTTGCTGCATGCCACTTCAAGCCGCTCCATTGTGGCTGAAGGACCACCTGGAGCAACGAGGCTTGCTGCTCCCACGCGTGGGCAGACGTCTACCGTGCAGATGCTGCCCAGGTGATCCAACGAATCGCCGGTGGTACTGTTGCTCGGAGCCGGTTCACCGTTGGGAGAGAAGCGGTCAGGAATGGATTTGAAGGCAGGCTGCGTCAATTCAATTGCGTCGCCTGCGGCAAGGTTCGCCACAAGCGTCGATGTAGCGAAATCGGCGGTGGCAAGTGTCGATGGATCGACGATGGCGAAGTTTCCACTGCCCTGATCCACCACCACGTTCATACCAGCGAAGAATTTTCCGCCAAGCGTTGCGCCTGTTCCGCTGTCCGCCGTTTCGCAGAGAATCCAGTTGGACGAAGCTGCAAGAGTTGCAGGTGTGTTGCTCGCGGGTGGCGAAGGACGGTTGAAACGTTTGTCGGCATACGTGCGTGAACCATTGGCCGTAACCAGCATCGCAGTGAAGGCAGCGGGTGCCGCAGGACTGATCGTGCCCACGTCCGGCAGCGTGGCTACAACGTGTGCCTTGCCATCGGCACCCACGCGGCCTGAACCACCATCCATGCGCACATGTACACCGACGACATCGTCAAAGCCCTCGGGCCACACGCGAACCCACGCATTGGCAAAGGCCGTGCCCAGATTGAATTCAAAGAGTACGCGCTGCTTTGTCGTAACACCGGCTGACTGCAGATGTCCTCCCGTCAGCGCATGTACAACGTAAAACGGTACAGTCGACCCATCCGAGTTGATGTCGAGTGGAATTTTTGTTCCTCCCGGCAACGTGGGCAGCGCTGAGGCTGTGTGAAATGCATCGGGATCGGTTTCGCTGCCAGGCTTGAACGGCAGCGCGCCCAGTCCACGCGAAACGGTCGAGGTAACGAGTCGACGCGGTGCAGCAGCGGCAGTAAAAACGCCGAGCAACGCACTCGTAGCCGCTTCGATCGTGGGTTGCAGTACCGCATCGGCATTCGTGGCACGTGCAACATTCACGCGTGTCGAGGCGCGGTTCTGATCGGCTGCGCGTTTTTCCATCGGAGTCGAAGAATCGGTGACGGACGTTGTTCCGCGCTCTTGCCCCACCAGAAACTGCTCCACATCCACTGCCGCAACACGCACAAAATCGCGCTGAAGAAGCTTCGTGGATGTTGTTGTGGTTCCCACCGGCCCACCCGGCCAGATGGCGAGCGTGCTTCCGTACTTACCGGATGGCAACAGCGCCACGCGAGGAACCGGCGCGTCATCCACGTTCGAATCGCTGGCTGTGCCAAAGGCAAAACTCATCCCGCTACTCGCGTTGGACGCGCTGCAAATCGCAACCGTACCGTCCACTGCACCCGTAACGTTAAGCCGTCCGTTTAGCAAAGGCGCAGCCAATGCGCCTTCATGCGGATTGACCAGGTGTACGGTGAGCTTTGCGTCCGCTGCGCAGACCACCTGCTGATCGAGCGGCGTCGCCGCTGGCCACACATTCGGAGCCCACAGGTTGGAGAAGACAATTTGCCCAAGATAAGTCCACCATGCAGCCACGGCGCCGGGATCAATCGCATGGCCTCGGGCATCGAAGGCCCAGAGCGTATACGTGCCCGCAGGCAGGTTTTGCAGTACCTTGTCCTGCCCTGTTCCTCCACCGAGCGGCAAGGTGTACTCACCCGCACGACGCAGATCGGCCATGGGCGAATCGCCATTCGTAAGTTGACCGCCCTGCAATTTAAAGCCGAGATACTCCGCGCGATCATCGCCGGTAATGGAAGCATCAGGCGATGGAATGACCGATACGATCTGGTCGAGCGGCGAAGCACCCAGAAACGAATCAGGAAACTCAATGGCAAACCAGCGCACACGGGCACGTGTCGCGGCAGTTCCAGCCGTTGTGGGAACAGTTACCGGAGGGTTCGCATCCACCGGCGGCACGAAGAGCATGAGAGCATCAAGCCGCTCTTCCACTTCGGGCAGAAGCTGGTAAACCGCCACTAGGTGATTGGTGCCGAAGGGCGCAGCCCCCTGTGCATTGCGCAAGGTGGCAATCGATATCGGCAACTGCGATCCGCCAATGTAAAGGCTGAGCACGCCCGTTGCTGGCGGCAGCCAATCTGTGCTCGCGGACAGTGTGAAGCTGGCAGAAAGTGAATCGCCGGGCGCGGCAATCGTAACGCTGGTGGAGAACCATGGACCCAGCGCAGGCGACGAGAGGTTCAGGTCGGCGAGGTTCGCGGGGACGAGTGCAGTAGGCATGGCGATCTTATGTGAGTTTCACGGTTAGGCTGGGCTGACTGGCACGGCCCAGCGGGTCCACAACAACAACGCGGTAGCTGACGCTGCCCGCAGGTGTATCCGGATCGGTAAAGCGGAAAACATTGCTGGCATCGGCCTGCGGAACCGTTGTCATAGCCACAAGGACAGGCCGCGCCCCTGCAGGAATGCGATACAACTCAAATCTGTGCGGCCCCATATCCGTTGACATCATTTCGACCGGATTGCCGGTAACAGTCCATGCGAGGTCGGCCTTGCCGGAGCCGTTACGAACACCGGTCAATGTTGCAACAGGATCAGGCGGGTTCGGAGGCACAATCATCGTCGAAGCAGGCTTGCTTGGCGGCCCGTAATCTCCGTGGATCGAGGTGCCAGAAGGTGAGCCGACGGGTGCGCCACCGCGTAGTTCCACACACCACGCATAGCGATGCCACGGCTTGATGCCAGTCGCATCCGTGTGAATAAAAGTGACACCGTTTGGCCCGCTCTTCAAGCCGCTTACCGGAGCCGCATCGGTTCCACTGGCTGGTAAAACACCTTCGTAGATCACGAGCATGCGGCGGGGATCAGGCGTGGCACCGGCAAACGACCGACGCACACGATACTGCACCGGATCAACCGCTGTTCTGGCCACGCGTACCGTCACAGCCGCACCGATGATTGCGCCAGAAACATCCTGGGCTGGCTTCACCGAGATGGCTGGACGCGCCGGCGGTGGATCGTTCGGAACAGCCACCGGAACCAGTGGGGAGGTAAGGAAATCGCTCCCCACATTCGCCGCGTTCCATGTGAGGACGCGATAGAACGAGAGCGTCTTGAGATCACCCGGCAGCGAATGCGCAAACGTTCCCGGCGCAACGGCTGTCTGCGTCAGGTTCTGGAACATGTCGTAGGTGTAGAGCGCGGAGTGCGCCATGAAAGCAGCAGCGCGGTCAGTGGCATTCATCGCCAGTGCGGCAGTCAAGTCCGGCAATGCCGCATTCGCCTGGCTTTTAAGCGCAGAGGTCACCTGCGGGTCAGTGCTGGCAATGAGATTTTGCACGCCCTTCAGAAGCTGGTTCTCGTCCGCAAAATAGACGCGGTATTGCGCACCGGCAACCGTAGGCAAATCGATTTCAAAGCGCGCACGATTCATCGCATCGGGTTTGGCGGTGTAGCGCAGACTTGAAGGAATGACAGGCGGCGGCGCAGGCCGAGGATCGCCGATAAATCGCTGCACTGGTTCTGAAACAAGTGAAACCGCCGTCGCTGTCTGCCACTGCGCTGTAATCGAAACCGTTGTGGAAGCAGCCACATTCAAAGCTGGGCCGTTGAACTGGATGTTCAGCGTTGCGGGCTTGGGTGGTGGCCCTACAACCGCAGGCGTAATCGTCACGCCGCTGCCACCACTCAACGAATAGGTCGCGTTCACGTTGAATCCAACGTCAGCCGCCGTGGCTTCAACGATCAAGCCTGTAAGAGGCCCGCATCCGGGCGGCAAGGCAGCATCCCCAGGAATCGGCACGCGCACCAGCAATGTACCGGCAAGCGGCGTACTGCCAACAGGGGCTGGCGGTGTATAGAAGACCTCCGGTGTAGGTTTAGGCGGCGCGGTTCTCGTCTGGTCCGGCGCATTCACCTTAGCCCACGGACTGAACCGTCCGAACCAGTCACTCTGCGAGAGACGGTACGTCAGCACTCCCGGCGGCGCTTTGCGGTCTGTAATCTGCGCAACACCACTCACCATGCTGGCCTTTGTCGGGGACGAAACAATCGGCATCGGTGCGTTGTTTTTGTCGACCGGGTTAAGCGGCACAATGCCCGAGGTATCCTGCCGCGCGAAAGCCAGCAACGCGCCAGGGAAGAGTCCGCTGATATCAATGGGTATCTGCCGAATGGGAGCTGTTGGCGGACTCGGCATCCACGTGCCTGGCTCCGGTGCAAGAGCCGGTGCCAAAGGTGGATTGCCGGGCGCACCTATTGCCGCCGCGGCTACCACCCACAACTCAACGTATTCTCCCTTCGGCAATTCACCCTGCACCTTCAACGGCAGGCGCTTGTTCACAGGAATCTGTGAAGAGTCGAAGATGCTGCCCGGCGGCAGAGTATCGATCAGTGCTTGTGGAATGCGCTTGCGGTCGAGCGGCCAGATACCGGCAATGGCGTAATACGCAGTGGTCCTCGCAGCCCCTGCCGAAGCACTGACTGCCGGTGCCGTGTCCACCTCATAGAAGCCGGACCAGCGCGCGAGACCGGGATCCATAATGGATTGCAGTGCCATGCGCAGCAGCGGCATGGAAGCCGCTCCCTGCGTATCAGGATTGGAAGCATCCTCCCCTGCCTGCACGGTAAAGTTCTGTACCAGCGACCACGGGTCAGCGCTGGTGTCAGAGACGAGCCTCTGGAGCCAGTTATCCAGATCCGGTGCCAGTGCTGTGACACGATTGAGCTCATCGTTCGGTGTGGCTGCACTTGCAGAGGCAACATCCGCAGCTGTCGGTTCCTGGTAGAGCGCATGGCGCGTGGGGGCGCCTGACTGCGTGCGCAACTTGGAATTCGTGGTGGGATTGACCTCGGCAAGATAGCGCGGCCCGGATTGCACCGGCAGGCTCCACTGCTTCCACAATTGCAGACGGTCACCTAACGTGCCGAGCCTGCCTGCATCCACCCATTCCGCCCCGGTGACCGTGCCGCTGCCATGCACCACCACCTGTTCGATATGCGAAGCCGTCACGATGTACGGCTGCCCGGTGCGGGTTGCAACCACAGCAGGTCCGCGTGCAGTGGATACGACTGCGTCCAGTTGAAAGGCAGCCAGTCGAGTGAAGATCGTCGGCGGAACAACGATTGGTACTTTGTTAATCGGTGTTGTAGCAACAGGAGCTGTCGTAACTGTGGTTGCGGTGATCACTGGCCCTGCAACCGGACGTGCCGTTTGCGCCTGGGCAGCAGCCGCCGCCGATGAAGTAACCGCCGATGGAGTGAGCGCAGGATGCGCCACGGTCTTATTGACTGTGGCATCCACAACGCCAATGGGAAGCGGAAACGGTGGACGAATGATGATGGGAGCCGCCGTGCCTTCCATGGAAAACCAGCAGCAGGTAGAGCCGACAGGCAACCATCCCGTGACAGGATTATCCGGCGTTACCGTGAATGGATAACTGAGTACAGCTCCGTGGCTGTCTACCCAGACCACATCTCTGCGCCATAGCTTCTCACCAAAATCAACGGGGAGACGGTAGACGAGCAGCGGTGCGGAAGGCAGCCCAAGCACATCAGAGAGCAGTGCGCGCACATGAATGCCCTTGGCCAGTCGTGCATCGCCGGTGGCGTCAATGGCCTGGGCGCTGAAGGCCCAACGCGGTGCTAGATACATTAGGCGCCCTCCTGTAGACGAGTGAGCGGCCGTTCAAAGAGAACACGGCTGACAGTTTGCGTTGCCGCCGACGGTTTCTGGAACGTGACGTTGAGCACGTTAGAGCCAGCAGGCACATTGAATGGACTTGCCGTTGCCAGCAGCACTCGCGTGGCGCTCTGATTGCATGCCCAGAGCGAAAGACTTCCTGCACCGGCAAGGCTCGCATTAACGATAGAGAGTCGACCGTCACGCAGCAGCGGCTCATCCGATTCAAGCAGTAGACCCGCCAACTGCCACGGCCCTGCGCCCACCGGTGCGCGCCATAGTGCTGTCGCCTGCGGCAGGGGTGGCACTGGCTCAGAAGTAAAGCCCATCGCCGCAAGCGTGGCCACAAGCGAAGCATCCGAATACAGCGTTGCCGTTGGCGCGATTGCTGTCACTTCAAAGTCGTGCGGTGCCCACGGCACAGGAGTTCCGAGCGCGAAGCCCATCGCCTCAAACTGCTCCTGCGGATTCCGGTAGCTGGAGGTGATGAAATGGCTGCGTTCGACCAGCACTTCATCCAACTCAAGATCGTTGTTCGGCGCAGCAACCAGCAGGATGTCATACTCGGCATCCGGCAACAGATCGGCCTTGATCGTGGCCTGTGTGCCACCGAAAGCACCGTTGCCATTGAGGCACGGGGCAGCGCTGGCCGCGGCCTCTGCTCTTGCATCGGCAGCGTACATCATCTCCTTCGGCAGGGGTCCCCACGAAGCAGAGCTATGCACATCAAGCGCGTGCTTTGGCTTCGGTATGATCACCGGCACAATGGGCCCATTCGGGTCCGGCTTGGCAGCGCTAAATGTTCCCGGAGGTGGATCGGTGCGGCGTACTTTGATCCGCAGCGTGCGCGCATAGATGTCGAGCAGCGTCTGAATGTGATCCGCGTTGAAGCTGGCGAGAATGTCGTCGTCAAGGTAATGCGGCGGATCGTTCGGCGCCGGGCTGAAGCCGATGAGATAACGCGCAATGCCATGCGCGTCAAACACGCTCTCGTCATACACAGCACCGGCCTGCGTGGGATCGGTGATGAAGTGGTCACCCAGCGTATGCGGGTTCGGTGTCGATACCTGCTCCTTCGCGGTGTGGAAGCGATAGAGGTCGGTCGTGCCGTTAGTCCACGTGCCCGGCAACGGCAACGGTGGATTCTGCGCAGCAGAGTTGCTCGGATCAGAGCGCCATCCTTGCCACTGCCATGTAAGCCGCAGTTCGTAATAGCTGTCCTTGTCGAAGAGGTTTGTGCGTGTCGAGTTGGGACCGTTGTCGCCTGCGTTGTTCGGCGTTCCCGAAGAAGTTCCTGCCCCCGCATTGCCCGACGCGAGATTCGCAGCATTGTTCCATGCATTCTGCAACGAGTTCCGCACGGCGGCATCCTGCTGCTGCGCCTGTAGCGCCGCAACCGTAATGCCGCAGACAGAGAGAATCTCCACCGTGGCCGCTGCGATTGGCTCAATCTCGAATCCGTTCCAGACAGCGTTTGTATCCGGCGGCGTATACACAACGAGCTGACACTTCGGCGGAATGTAAACCGCTGACAGGTTCGTGGGAACGGTCGCACCGGATAAAGGCGGCGTCCCGATCACCTTGGCATTCCAGGCGATCTGCTTATTGTCTGCTCCTGTTCCAAAGACCGTCGGCACGGATGGCCATACGGCAGCAGTACGGCCGTAGATCGTTTGCAGCATGCTGGTGCCAGAGAGCGTCCAGCAGACGCGAATGAGTGACGCGCGGGCACCACCCCTCACCATAACCACCACAATACCGTCGCCACTGACCGTGATATCGACCGGGCCAGCATCGCCCGTGGGTGCGCCGGTGTTCTTCGCGACAATCTTGCCACTGCTGTTCAATGCGGTCACAACAAAGGCTGGCGACTTCAGCCCGGCAACCGTCACGGTAACGGAACTCACTGCCTGTGGCAGAGTGACTTTGACTCCTGTGCTGAACAACGCTCCGTGCTGTGCATTGACGGTAAGCGGCTTGGAATCGAGCGATTCGTAAACCAGCCCGTTGTGGTTATACGGATTGGGAAGCTGCGTGTTCGTCGATTGATCGGTGAAGTCGTCACATCCGGAAACATCGTACTTGCTGTGAGGACAGACCAGCAGCACCAGCGAGCAGCGTGTGATCGTCGCAGAGAAGCGCCCTGCGAATGGCGCGGAGCCGAGCAAGCGTCCCTGCCGCATGAGCAACTGCAACATGTAGCCAGCCGTAACGTTCACTCCGTTGGGCAGGTTCAACGGAGCCGCAAGATTACGCACACCGGCGGGCGTGATGCTGAGTCCATACGCCGCAACCAGGGCCTGCAACGTAGCCAGCACATCGGCAGGCAGGCCACCGCTCACCGTAAAGAAGCTGCTGAAAGGCCCAGGGCTGGGAGCAAGCGGCACGAACTGTGCCGTGTTGTGATCGAGCTGCACCGCGTTCTGGCCAAGCGCGCAGACTGGCTTTGGCGCAGGTGGAGGATCGCAGACGTTGCCCCATGTCTGCGATGGGTCTCCGGGAACGCTTTCGCTGCCGTCACTCAACCAGCGCGACCAGGGCGCAGGATTCCACCACATGAAACCCAACTCGCGACCTTCCAGCGGTGAAGCAGAATTATCCGGCGTAGCCACTCCGGGCCGATGCGTCGGCAGCCACCACGCCGAGTCATAAAGCCCCGCATCGGTGATCTGCGTTCCGCCCGTGAACGAGGCATCGGGATACTTCCAAAGCTCAACGCTGACGAGCTGGAAGGCATATTTCAGATCGTTCGTACCGCTCCACGGATTGTCCGTCGCAGGCTCGTCAATCAAGCGATTGAAGACTCCCGCAGAAGCTGCTGTGTCCACCGCATAATGGGCGAAGTGTGCCACCGGAATTGTGTCTGGCCACACGGTCGGCAGTTGTCCTGCTCCGCTCGGAATGGCTTTGCCCTTCACTGCTCCCAGATGATCGGTAAGATCGACGCCCAGGATCGGGCTCTTGGGCGTAGGAATCGGGTTGCCGCCATCGCTACCGAAGTCGATATCCACACAACCGCTGATCGAGAAGAAGAAGCAATCAATCGAGGCACAGAAGTGTCCGTGCAGGTGCCACATCAAGCCACTCGCCTGGTCGGCAATGATGAAGTGAATATCGCCTTCAAACGAGAGCGTGATGATGACCAGATCAATCTCGCCGTTCACGCCGATCATTCCGGCAAACGTGAGCGGATTTGTGCCGACGCCAAGCAACATCTTCGCGCCTGCGTGCAAGCCAATGGTGTGCGAACCCCAGTCCAGGTTGAAGCCTGCACCAAAGCCAATCGAGAAGCCGTCGAAGTTCAAGGTGGGATCGTTGCCCAGCTTATGCAGCTTGCGCTCCTCAATCATCAGGAACGACCACGCACTTACATCGAGCGTGCCCGGAAAGAGCTTGATCTGTACCGGTGTGCCGGTGCGTCCTTCGCTGGTAACACCGTCCGATCCAACGCGGAAATAGCAGTCGCCACCCGGTCCGTTGGAGTGGAAGGGGAAGTAGCCATTGATGGGAATCTCAAGTTCGAGAACGCGTTCAATCTTGTAACTGCCGCGCACGCCCAGGATCAACGAATCCGGATTCACAACAACCACGCCGAGAATGCGGAACGAACGGTTGGAAGACGAGCCGGTTTCGCTCGAATCGCCCTGCTCTGTCGCTGCGGACTTGCGCTGGCTCATGAGCATAGCATCAATGCCAAGGTCCACTGAAACATCAGGGAAGGACACAGCGATCATGCCCTGTGCATTGAATGTCGTGCCGCCGTCGGGCATGGTGCCAATAATCACGCCGACGCCCAGCGCAAATTCACCGGAGAGTTTGCTGTACTTGTCCTGCGGCGCTCGGCAGTACCAATCCAGTTCGCGCTGCACAGGATCGAAAGTCGGCTGCGTTGGATCGGACGTAGGAAGCCCAAGAAGATTGCGCTGACCGTTCGCAACAAAGCGGCCAATAAAGCCATAGATCGCAAGTCCGGAAGATGCCAGCGGAATACCGACCGGAAGTTGTACCCCCATCTCTAGCGCAACCATCGGCGGATCGATGGCAAGCGAAGCATAGGCGCTCAACTTGGTGGGAATGATGGTGACCGAAATCATGCCGCGCAGGCTGCCATCATCGCCCACTGACAACGCGCCCTGTCCCGAAAGCGTGCCTGGAATGTCCACGCCAATATTCAGGCCGCGAATCTCAAAACCGATATTCGGACCGTTCATGGTAAGGCGGATCGTCGCGCCGTTGAGTTGAATCACTCCAAGGTCAATCGCGAATTTCAGATCAAACTGAATCCACGTGGACGAACTGCCCGAGCGAGGATTGCTGATGTTGAGCAGGTTGCCAAGCGTGCCGCCAAGCGCCCATGTGCCCGGGTTCTCTACTTCCACTGAGAACTGCGTGTAATCCAGCCGCACGCTCTCCAGCGTTGTCGAAGTGAAGTCCACCTCAAGCACTACGTTCTTGAACTTCATCTTCAACCCATCGCCCACCAGCGACTGGCCAAACATGGAGAAGTTCACATTCAGCTCGGTTGTGTAATCCAGAGCGAAACGAACGCGATTGTCCGACTGGCCGTGATAGTCAAGCTCAAGGCGATGGATATGCAGCTTGCTGTCTACATGCGGATGAGCACTGCCATCCGCGTTCTTCCCGCTGGAGCCGTTGATCAGCGAACCAACCACGCCGCCAACCACCATCAATCCGACGAAGCTGACCAGTTCTCCCGCCGCATCCGATGCAGGCAACAGCCCCGATAGCGCGGGTGCAAGCGCCAGAGCCCAGGCCAAAAAGTCGCTATTGAAAGTAAGAACAGAGTCGGGCAACGTCAGCGCAAGTGTGAACGCGTTTTCGCCGGAGCGTGCATCGTAGGTCCACTTCCCTTGCAGCAGCCAGATATTCGAGCCGGAGCTCTGCGGTGCAGGTGGCGGTACTGTGCCCGCCGAACGTGGAAGCGTTGTGTCGGTTGCAGTCCACGCAACAGTGAGTTCGCAATCCGTGGGAATTGCATCCGCCAGCGTGGCCACGACCGGGCTGTCCCACTTTGCCGCAAGCCGCATCATCCACGGACGATGCGTGGATGCCTGGTCAAGCGTGCGCTTGACGGTAGGAGGGTTGGGCGTATCTTCACCCGGTACCAGCATGGTGCGCGACCTTGGTTGCGGTGTGCTTCCGCTGTGACTTCCGCCCGGATTGGCAGGCACATTCACACCCGGCGCCGTGGTCGGCGAAATATACACATCAACACGCCGTGCATTGCCGCGCTCCGAAGCAGACTCTGCCGTGGCGTGTGCCTGCACATCCGACGAATCAGCAGACCAGCCGGACTTCCACACAGGATGATCCGAGCCGGATGGCGTCACCGAAGGTACTGCGTTTCGCGTACCAGACCGCGCCAGCGAATCAACACCATCCAGATCGATAGGCCAGCCCAAGCCTGTAGCCCCATCCTGCTCGCCGCGCGAAAGCACGGAAAACGCAGCACCCGCCGGAAGATTGCTGGTAAGAAAGCTCGCAATCCCGGTAGCGCGTTTCGTGGCAAGCAGCGCGTTGTTGCTGGTGTTGCTGGGCAACTTGGCGTCAAGCCACAGATCGTCCGTGCGACCCACAACGTAGAAGACGCGCGCCGGTGCGCCCGAACCTGTCGGCAACGCACTCGTAGCCCAGTCGATCAGATCCTGATGCGAACCCGGCGGCGGCGTAGGATCGTTGACGTTGTAGTTGTAAACAGCAAAATGCGGATTCGGCTGCGTTGCAGGTGGAGCGCTCGGTGATGACGGCACCGTTGAGCCGGTACTCTGGTTTGCCTGCGTTCCATCGTCGGTCCACGTAATAGTGAGTTGCGCGACTGTACCATCCGGCACAGTCAGAGGATCGCCCGACCCTGCGTACGTCGCATCAGCAGCCGAGGGAACCAGTGAACCCGAAGAGTTGTAAGTGCGCAGATCGAAGGTGTGGCCCGGATCGGGCGTGTTCGGCGGATTCGGTGGGTTCGGTTTGTTCAGCGGCTGAACGGTATAGGCCAGAGGATCAGGATCGATCGCAACATCCGCGTTGCCGCTTGGTCCATGACCGTGACCGACAAACAGCGCTCCACTGCTGGTGATTTCAACACGTACATTGCGTGTTGCCTGGTTGGAGGTCATCACCAGGTTGTGTGTGCCGACCTCGGTCGGGATCGTGAGCTGCGGTGTAGATCCCGTGCCTGACGAGCCGTTATCGAACTGCCAGCGTGCACCATCATCAGAGGGGTTCGTACCGAACGCGAGTGCCGCAATCCTGTCATGCGGCCCGGCAATGCTTGCTACATTTGCCCACGTCGTCCCTCCCTGCGTAACTGTGACCTTTGCAGGAGGATTCGCGGCAGGCCCAACCGTAACCGTCGGCCCCTGGAATACGATGTCGACTTCGGATAGTTCTACCTGTCCGTCAGGAACTGTCGTTACAGTGCCCGGAGTTGTTGGGGCATCCTCACCCACGCGAATACGGTATTTCAGTGGGGCGCTGGGATCGCCGGGATTCGGCACGGCAAATGCCGGTGTCGTAAGCGAGGTTCCCTGTACACCATTTGGAAGCTGCCACCAGATACCGCGCGGCGTATTGTCCGGTGTTCCCGGAGGATTGCCACCCGGAGGCGGTACTGGTCCCGCTGGTAGGACAAATTCAATGTGGTAACTCGCCGTGCCAGAAGTTTCATCCACCGGAAGCTGCACGGTTCCGTTCGTACCGGCAGGAATCGGTACATTCGTTTGGCCTGTCGCCGTTTCACGCACCGCAGTCACCGTGGCAAAGTTCGCGCCAGACGGATCCTGTCCAAGCTGAATCGCCATCTCACCCTGCATGCCAAACGGCGTGCCAATGATGACATCGCGTAACCCTATCGACAGTGCTCCAACGATTGGCGTCGTTGGCGGTGCATAGAAGGTCGCTTCACGGAATGCGACGCCTTGCCAGGCTTCGTCCTGGCCGCGCGCCATCACATCGGGCGGCGTGTAGCTCGACGATGCATCAATCTCAAACCGGTCGAGCGTCATGCCGTACTGCGTCGATCCAAAGACGAAAGTAGGCGGAGAAACCGTGAGATCGACCACCGGCCCTGTCGGACGGTTCATGTCAAACGGATCGGGCTGATCGACAAATTCAACCGTGACGTGCCCCGTTGGGTCACCCGCCACGCGCAGCACGGCGCTGCCCACAAGCCAGACATTCTGCCGCCCGGGATCAGGCTGCACCGTAACCAGGCCTTCTTCGTTGGTGAAAAGGTCACCGGCACGGAACGGAAGCTGCAACTCCACCGGATCAAGAAACAGGTCGAGCTGCCACTGCTGCCCAACACTTTCAATCGTCGTGCTGTTTGCTGCCAAAGGATTAGGACGGGCGACTGCCAGGCGAAATTTAAGACCATCCGTAATACCCGGTGCACGGAATACATAACCGCGTGTATTCACATTCAGCGCATCCAGCATTGCCTGCGCTGTGCCCGTATGCACAAACGCAGTTGCCGTGGTCATGGACCGATAATCCAGCACCGTAAGGAGATTCAACTGGCTGGCAATTTCGTCCGGCACGAGACTCTCAGCCCCAGCGGGGAGAGGAAGAAGCTCGAGCAGAGTGATACCTCGGCGCATCGGCATAGGTCGATCTCACAAGATACGGTCAGCTAGGAACTGGGAGCTATACTTCGAATCTGCTATGCGAATGCAAAACCGGGAACAATAGGGGACTATCCGATGCGCATCATTGAAACCGTAAGCGCCATTTAAAGTCAAGAAACAATATTGCGCGTTACTAGTAGGATTCTGACAAAGGGAGCGCTCTGTCTCTCCATTCCGTGTGATTGATACGGGAAGCAGAACTGCGTGCTTTGGAAGATCAAAACAACCGTTGAAGCGTCAACAAGTAACACAGCATTGCAGGCCCATTGGGAACACTTCCAGCAAAGTCCATCGAGATCTGCGGGCGTGAGCGAACTATTCCCAACGTAGTTGTAGAGATTGAGGCTTTACGAGCTCCCATTTCCCCGCTAAGCCCTGTCTCCATGAACGTCCGCCTTCATGCTCGCCTCCGAAGGGCGCGGCCCGGCGCTACGCTCCCCCTCGATAATTCGCGTATCCCCTGTAAAATCCCTGATCAAACGTTCGCAATGGGAGATGAGTTTGGCCGAGACTGCGCCCACCGCCACTCAGTCTTAGTTTGGTTTCTCTTCTTGAAAACTGCATATTCCGCCTTGAAATTACGCAGTGATTAGCAAAGGCAGAGCGACTCGTCCGCACTGCTAGCTCCTAGCTCTCATTTCTTATTGCCTTCCAAGCATCGGGTAACGCAGCTTCCTTTTCGTAGAGCGGGTCGAAGTGTCAGTTAGAGAATTCCTAGCTGCTGGCTGGAATCGGGGGATATCTTCGTGAAGGTCATACGGATGCCATTCTTCGGCCGCAGAATGACCATCGCCTGAGCTTCGATCGTTTGTCCCGGTGAAACTTGAAAATCATAGCGCCTTAGCAAGTCGCTCAGGATCATGAGCATCTGCAGCATCGCGTAGTTGTTGCCGATACAGCCTCGAGGCCCACCTCCGAACGGCAGGTAGGTAAAGGGCGCACGCAGCTTTTCTTTTCCTTTGATGAAGCGGTCCGTATCAAATGACTCAGGGGCTGCCCAGTGCTTTGGCGCGTGGTGAGCGCCGTAAACATGCACAATGACCATTGAACCAGCTGGGATTGCTATGTCGCCGATGCGGTCGTCTGCGATCGCCTCGCGGTCGACCATCCAGAACGGCGGGTAGAGACGAAGTGCTTCCTGGATGACCTGTGTTGTGAATGGGAACTTAGGGACGTCGGCGTGACTCAAAGGAGAGTCGCCTAGCACGTCATCAAACTCCCGTCGAACTTGTTCCAGGCAATCTGGCCGCGAGCTCAGGAGGTAAAGCAGCCATGAGAGCCCATTGGATGAGGTCTCATGTCCCGCAACAAGCAACTGCATGCTCTCGCTCAGGATGAGCTCATCGCTCATACCCTCACCGTCGGAGTAGCGCGCATCCATCAGGGTCTGCAGCAGGTCCAGCGCGGGCGGTTCGTTGCGCCGCTTCTTGATGTACGCCATCAGGACCGCATCAGCGCTCTTGCGCATCTCTTCATGCTTCGTCAGTTCGCCAGACACTTCGAACCACGGGTTCAGATACGGCTGAAGCGTCTGCTTCACGATGAATTCCTGCACCGTGCAGATGGTGTGGCTGACGAGTTCGATGTCCTCGTCCTTGAGGCGTGCTCCGAAGAGCGAACGAGCGACCATCGCAAAGGTAATCTTCATCAGGTGTGGATAGATATCGACGGGACCGTTGTCGATCTGCGTGTCGAACTCTCGCAGGGATTCAGCCAGCGAGTCCTGCATGATGACGGATAGCGCATCAAGCTGCTTGCGGTCAAAGCCCTTCTGGATGAGGCGGCGCTGCGTCTTCCATGCTTCACCTTCGGTCGTGAGCAGACCCTTACCAAGGAAGTGCCCCATCCGCTTCACCTGAATCTCTGACTTGCGATAGTTCCCGGCGTTGACCTTCAGGACGTGCTCGATCACGGCTGGATCGGTCGTGACAATCGCTTCCTTGATGCCGCCGAGATAGAAGCGAAAGGTATCGCCGAACTCTTCGCTGTACTTCGTTAGAACCTGCGTAGGATTGTTGGCCATGGCGCGCGAGTCCGCGAGCGAACGCATACGCGAAACTGCCGGAATGAGCGTGGACGTGGTCATGCCCAGCCTTTCTGGACGTGCTTTGTATGAACGCATGCTGCCACGTGGGATCGGCGGAGCTGCATCAGTTTTCGTTGCCCAACTGCTTCAGCAGCATCAGGTGGTGCCAGACCGCAGTGGTCATGGTCCGGTGTTGACGGTATGGCACACCGAATTCCTCGGCGGTTTCCTTCACAATCCGCGTTAGCGGAGCATAGTGGGTGTGACATACGTATGGGCACAAATGGTGGACAACATGATGATTCAGGCCGCCCACAAGCCAGCCCACAAGCGGGTTCTCCGTCGCATAATCCGCGGTTGTCGCGAACACGTGATACACACCGTTTTCGAACTCATCGCGATGCAATGGAAAATACGTATCTTCTATGACGTGCGTCGTTTGGAAGACGAGCACGACGCTGATGCCAACGACAAGGTGGACGGCGAAGAACGACGCAAACACCAGCCACGGCGACTCGTGCATCACCACGATGGGCAGCACGAGCATGTACGTAAGGTAAAAAGCCTTACCCGCGAAGAGTATGACGTACTCACGCAGAGGGTGCTTCGTCCGCGTCAAGTAATCGTGAGCCGGGGCGAAGAAGCTTTGGAAGTCGCGGACGAACACGTACTCCAGAGAGAACAACGCATACAGAAACAGCGCGTAGATATGCTGAAAGCGGTGTAAGGGAGTGCGAGGGGTATGCGGCGTAAAACGAAACAGACCGCGTCCCTCGATCGCATCGTCTTCGCCGTGCAGATTGATGCAGGAGTGGTGGCCCCGATGGTGCAGGATACGCCACATATACGAGCTGATGCCGCAGAGATCGAAGACGTAGTTCAGGCTCTTGTTGATCGCCGGGCGTGATGAAATCGCATTGTGGTTGCTGTCATGGGCGATATTCAACAAAAGAAAGGTCTGCGCCAGACCGCCCAAAACGTAGAGAGCAAAAAACGCCCAAGCAGCTGGATGGAGCACGTAGAGAGCGATCCAACTGCCTGCGAGGACGGCCATTCCAATGGCGATCTTTCCCCACATCGCTGGGTTCGCTTTAGGAGAAAGATCCGCGTCCGCAAAGAATCTTTCCAGCCTTCGGCGCAGGACTTTTGGGAAGGAAGACGCGCTTGCTGCCTCAATCGCCGACGATGCGGCGTCTTCGGGCGGCACAAGATCTTCTGCGTCCGGCCCCGCAGCAATCGCCCCTTGCGTTGCAAACATCGGGACCTCCGCAAATAGGGTCGCGGCCTTGACCGCAGCCCTCATAACGATTGTAGAACGAACACATGACGCCTTTATGAAGCCCGAGGCGTACCTTATCAAAAATGCATTTGCCATTATGCAACTGTTCGTGGCGCTGCAGAACTGCGGCCACATATTGTGTGGCCTAAAGCATTCGGTTTTCTACGCGCCTCTGCCAAGATGAAACATAAGTTAACATCCGCAAAAATTGCGAGGGAGTGGCAAAATACGAGCGCGTATAGTCACCATAAGTCATCAATTCCCGTCTACTCGTTGAACGTCGCATTTTTACCCCCGCGCGATTGTCGGAAGACAGTTGCCTCATTAATCCGCTTTGGAGGATCGCTGATTGAGTACGCCGTCGATTTTGAACCAGCTGCAGATACTGACAGATAAGCACCCTGACAAACTTCTGTATTCGTATCTCGACGTGGACGGCGATCCGATCGAAAGCTACACGTACGCCTCGTTTCTGCTCCGTGCAGAGGCGATTGCAGGGCATTTACTGACCGATGGCCGATTCGCTGCGGGAGACCGGCTGCTGCTTGCCTATCCTGCCGGGCTGGAGATGATCTGCGCGTTCTTCGGCTGTGTGCGTGCCGGGCTAATCCCTGTCCCGGTCTATCCTCCGAGTTCGCGGGGCTTTCAAAGCGCCGTGTACAAGATGGTGCACATCGCAAAGGACTGCGGCGCCGCCGGCATCCTGACCAGCCGCGATTATCACGCCTCGCTCAAGACCAATCTCACGCGAAGCGGCGTTGCGACGTCTGGCGTCGATATCGACTACATCTCCGGGCTGCCGTGGATCGCGACAGAAGACTTCATTGCCCCGCGAGGCGTGGTCCCTGTAGTCGCACCGTCGAAGGTCCTGTTCCTTCAGTACACCTCGGGTTCAACGATGGAGCCCAAGGGCGTCATCGTCTCCCACGAAAACATTCTGAGCACCGCCGCGCTCGTCGTCGAGAACGAGTCGCCCGTCGTCGTCTCGTGGCTGCCGCAGTACCACGATATGGGATTGATCGGCTGTTACCTGTACCCCGCCATGCGCGGTGGCACCACCTACGGCTTCTCGCCGATCGACTTTATCCAACGTCCGGTCCTGTGGTTTGAGACGATCTCGAAGTACCGCGCGACCTCGACCGCTGCGCCGAACTTTGCGTATGACTATTGCCTCCGCACTGGCCGTCTGCCGAAAGAAACGCTCGAGTCCTGCGATCTGAGTTCGCTATTGGTGCTGATGTGCGCCGCGGAACCCGTCAAGCCAGACACCTACATCCGCTTCCTCGAAGCCTTCCAGGCATACGGACTGAACGCGGAAGCCTTCTACGTCGCATACGGCCTCGCGGAGAACACGCTCGCCGTCACGCTGCACGGCCGCAACATCGTATCCGTCAATAAGCGCGCTCTCGCACAGGGCAAGGCGCGCATGACGACAGATGTCTCTGAGATAGACACGTCCAAGCAGATCGTGAGCTGCGGTGCGCCGCTCCCCGGTCTTGACCTCAAGATCGTCGATCCCGAAGGCCACTTCGCACTCGAGGCCGGCCGCATCGGCGAAATTTGGCTGGCCGGCCATGGCAAGTGTCAGGGCTACTGGAACAACCCCGAACTCACCCTGAAGCAGTTTCGCGCGCGGCTTGTCGACGACAGCCCCTACGACGACGGCTACCTGCGCACCGGCGATCTCGGCTTCATGCACGATGGCGAGCTCTACGTCTGCGGCCGGATTAAAGACATGATCATCCTCCGCGGGCAAAACTACTACCCGCACGACATTGAAAACGTCGTCGAGAAGTCCTCCAGCCTCATCCGCCACAACTGCGTTGCTGCGTTTCAGATCCACGAAGACAACGAACCCGCGCTCGCGATCGTTGCCGAGATCAAGAATCCGAAGGTTCTCCCGGACGCACGCAAAATCGCCACGGCCGTGCGCAACTACCTGAACGTTGAAGTCGCCATGATCGCGCTCATCGCGCCGCGCGCCGTACCCCGCACCAGCTCCGGCAAGATCATGCGCCACAAGACCAAGCAGATGTGGACGGCCGGAGAGTTCAACGTGCTCTCCGACTTCTCACGCGACAGCGATCCTGGCTCGGCTGAAACGGCAGCCAACATGCACTCGCCGTTTGCCGAGCTGAAGGCGCGCTATAACCTGACCGGGCAAGAAACCTACAATCTGGTAGAAGCAGGTCTCGACTCGCTAGACCTCGTCTGCTTCATGCACGAGCTGAAAGAGCTGTTGAAAGACAAGGGTGCGGAACTGCTCGCGCGCCAGGTAGATATTGGCCTGGTCCAGCGCGTTAGCGTGGCGGAACTGTTCAATCTCGCAGACCAACTCGATGCTGCTCCAGAAGAAGCTATCCTGCACCTGCGCGAATTCCTCGCAGCCTTCCGACAGGAGCAGAACGAACTGGAAGCGCAGATGATGCGCGACGACTGCAAACTCCTCTTCGATCCGCCAGCTCCTGCTCCCGTACCGACGATTCCGTCGCCGCGCCAGATTCTGCTGACCGGCGGCACCGGCTTCATCGGGCCGTTCCTGATGCAGAGCCTGCTCGAGCAGACCGAGGCAACGATCCATGTGCTCGTCCGCGCCTCGGACAAACTGCAGGGCAAGCAGCGTTTGACAGCCGCCATGCACTCCATGGGACACGTCCAGGCTCACGTGATGGAGATGTTCCATGCGCGTGTTGTGCCCGTCTGCGGCGATCTCGGTCAGCCCGCGCTCGGCCTGATGCAGGAGACATGGGACGACCTGACCACCAGGATTGACACCATCTTCCACAACGGCGCAACCGTCAACTATCTCTTCAACTACGACATGATGCGCGACGCCAACGTGCTCGGAACGAACGAAATCCTGCGCATGGCCTTTGAAGGTCAGGCGAAGGAATTCAACTACGTTTCGACGACGTTCATCCACGGCTGGGCCCATAAACCCAGCCTGTTTGAGACCGATTGCAACGCCGAGATGGCGCTGCTGGACTTTGGCTACAGCCAGACCAAGTGGGTCGCCGAACAGGTCGTCTTTGCCGCACAGCGCAAGGGCCTGTCCGTTCGCGTCTTCCGCCCGGCGCTCGTCAGTCCGTCGGTCGATGGTGGCGGCAACAATTTCGATATCGCCGTCCGGCTCGTCGCCTTCATGGTGAACCACGGCATTGGGGTGGACACGCTTAACCAGGTCAGCTTTGTTCCGGCAGATATCGTCGCGAACAACATCGTCGCAATCTCCATGACCCCGGGCACAGCCAACCTGACCTACCACGTTGTCCGCGATGAGTACTCGAACATGACGGACATCACGCGGCTCATCACCGAGTCCACCGGCCGCCAGTTCGATCACTTCCTGCTGCCGGACTTCGTGCCGGAGCTCATCCGCCGCTGCCGTAAGGAAGACCTGCTTTTCCCGCTGCTCGACTTCCTTGTGGGCTCGGTTGACAACATCTCGTCGATGGAGTTTAAGCGCTACGAGAGTACGACGTACCAGACAGCGCGCGATGCCTCAGCATGGGGACGTCCAGACCCGTCGCTCGAAGACACGGTCAATGGCATCCTCAAGTTCATGAACCGCAAGGGCATCATCTCGGTCGCGGTGCGCGAATATGGCGAGGAGTCAACGAACGAGTTGTCCGCTGACTCCACCGCACTCTCGGTTACTGCTTCTTAAACACAAGCTTCTCAGTGATGTGCTGACCAGTCTCCAGCGTCGCGGTGCTGGTCAGCGTCATCTGCGAGCCATCCGCAGAGACCTGCCACTTATCCTTCTGCGAGACCTGGTTGTCGCGCTTGAAGGTAGCATCCACCGTGTGCGGATCAACCAGCGCTAACGCCACTGTGTCGTTTCGCGAGTTCTTCACGTCGTACGATTTGCCGTCGAATTTTGCGGTGTAGGTGTAACCGCCTGAAAAGCGCACACCACCGCTGCCGTCCGCATCGATCTTAAGGACTGAACCCTGCTGCATCCGGGTCTTTCCCATATCCTGCGTCCAATCGCCCACAAATGGGTCTTTGGGGTCCTTCGTACCACCACTGCGCGTCCACACCGTGATCACCGGGGTATGGCCTGTGGACGTCGTGGTGCTCGTTAACACCATGCCATCGTTCGACAGCTTTTCGCGAACGGTCGCCACCGGCGCGCCATCCTTCTTCTCGCGCACCTCAACTTCTTTCTTGCTGATCCGGTGCAGCTCGATCTGATTGAACCCGAGATTGCCCGGCGCGGGGGCCTGCTTGCCGTGCGTGTTCGCCGTGAAGTCGAGACGCGTCTCGCCCGACATCACCACGTGCGAGCCATCCGGGACAGTCATGATGGAAAGCTTATTGGCAGGGTCCATGCTGGACTGCGCGGAGACCAGCGTCCACGACCCAATGCGTGGGTCCGCAACGCCCGCCTGAAAGGCAAAGAACGCGAAAAGCAATACGGTACGAATGTGTCCTCCTACCTCGCCAACACGTGTGTACCCAGACGGAACCACGCGGTAACCTCAGCGAGTGTATACCCGCCATAGGATGCGAAATGTTTGCGCACGTATGCCGCGTGCCCGGTCGGGAAATGCTCCCGCGCAGCCCTCTCAGGAGATTGATCGGCGTCCAACAGCGTCTATGACATGATGAAAGCTATGTTCTTTCGCCGGTTCTTAGTGGCTGGAATCGTCCTTGCAGCGGCACTCGCACTGCTGCCTTTTTCCTTCCACGCGGAGCGCTCCCTGGAGACCGCCACTCGCGTCGAAGGCAGCCAGGCGGAGACTGTTCGCGACGAGCTTGCCAATCGCTTTCACTCGCCGTTTGTGGACCAGGTCGTCTTCGTCGTCGAGAACATTCCCCCAGCAAACTCTGACGAAGGTGCACAGGCATTAGGGACGATTGTCGATGGCCTGAAGGCGCAGACCGGAGTCTCCGGTGTGGTCTCGTATCTTGACCTGCATGACCCCATCTTCCTTGGCCGCAGCGGGGGCACCTACGTTCTCGTTGGCCTGGCTTCGACCGACGTTCCCGTCGAATCGCTCGTGCCGGGCCTACATACGTTGGCAACGTCACTCGAAGGCCAGCTCAGGAGCCGCTATCCCGGGATCAAGCTGGAGCTCACCGGCGAGATCCCACTCAATTTCGACATCCGAAAGGCCAGCGCCGACGATGTTCGCCGCGGCGAAAGCCTGGTCATTCCCGCAACGCTCGCGCTTCTGCTGGTGGCTTTCGGCAGCCTCGTTGCGGCATTCATCCCCTTGGCCGTTGGCCAACTCGCCATTGCGACCACGCTCGCTATCACGGGCTTCCTCGCCCATCGCTGGCACCTGTCCATCCTTGTGCAAAACCTGGCGACGATGCTCGGCCTCGGTCTCGGCATCGACTACGGACTGCTGATGGTGAGCCGCTTCCGCGAGGCCATTGCCACCGGCATCAGCGCATCGGAGGCGGCGCACATTGCATCCCGTCAGGCAGGGCGCACACTGCTCATCTCTGCCTCCACCGTCGGCATCGGCTTCCTTGCGCTGCTCACGGTTCCGATCAGCGAAATTCGGTCCATTGGCATCGCCGGCTTCCTTGTCGCAGGGCTCAGCGTACTGCTGACCAACACCCTTGTACCGGCGTTACTGGCGCTCCTCGGCAAACGTATTGACCTCGGCCGGCTGCCCTTTGCGCCTAAGCTCGACGCATGCCGCGCTGAACGCACCGGAGTGCGCTGGCGGCGCTGGGGAACGGTCATCGTCGCGCACCCGTGGCTGGCGCTCGTCATCGCAGGCATTCCACTCGCGCTACTCGCCGCTCAGGTGCGGCACCTCGATACCAGCGTGCCGCAGGGCGACTGGCTGCCGCAGTCTGCAGAGTCGGTCCACGCGCTGCATCAGCTGGAACACATGGACCGCGGCGGAATCGTCGAGTCGCTCCGCATTATCGTCGAGCTACCCAAGGATTCCATCGCGCAGACCGATGCCGGCTGGAACGCAATTGATGCCATCACCAAGCACGTCGCAACCGACCCACGCACCGACCGCGTCATCTCTATCACCACCATCGCCGACGGCAACCGTTCGTCACTGACCGAGCTCTCACGCGAGACGCGGCGCACCCTCCTCAGCAGCGACGGCCGGGCCGCACTGCTGCAGGTGGTACCTAAGGGCTCCGTCACACTGCGCGACCAGGTCGACTGGGTGCGTGAGCTTCGCAAGACCGGCGCGCCAGCACTGACCGGCGTGCCCGGAGCCACACTGCTGGTGGGCGGCATCCCGGCACTGAACGCCGACTACGAGACCATCATCCGCGGCAACTTCCCATTTGTCATGGGACTGGTCGTCGGGGGCACGTTTCTCGCGCTGCTGGCCGGCTTCCGCGGCATTTTCGCAGCGGTCAAGGCCATCGTGCTGAATCTGATATCCGTAGCCGCAGCGTTTGGCGCACTTGTTCTCGTCTTCCAGGACGGCTATGGCAGCCGCCTTCTCGGCGTGCCGGGAGGGACCGGCAGCATCTTCCCGCTGGTTCCTATTGTCACCTTCGCCATCGTTTTCGGCCTCAGCATGGATTACGAGGTCTTCCTAGTCGCACGCGTGCTCGAAGCACGCCGCAGTGGTCTCAGCGAAGAAGACGCCATCCCGGAGGGCATGGCACGCACCGCCGGTCTCATCACGAGCGCTGCCGCCATCATGATTGTCGTCTTTGCGGCTTTTACCTTTGGCGGTTTCCTCGTCGTCAAGATGATCGGCTTCACACTGGCCGTGGCGGTTTTGCTCGACGCAACCATCGTGCGCATCGTCATCGGCCCGGCGCTCCTTCGCCTCGCAGGGGACCGGAACTGGTGGCCGGGCCGCCTCGATAAGAGTGTGAGTCATGGCCCTACGCAGTAGTGATGTCTTAATGACTGAATAGTTGTCGCGTGACTTTCAAATTCAGGAGTCTGCTCATGTACCGCATGATTTTGTCAGAGCCAGGAGAAGGGTCATAGAGCCTGACCTGATAGATACCATCGGCTCTGGGATCCCGACAGAGTTGAATCCCTGAAGCACGATTTTCGATGATGACCCGGGTCGCGTTGTACTGCCTCATGTGACTAACAATCAGCTTCTTCAGGCCCGGATAATTGAGCTGCTTTCTCAGTACATTGCACACTTGCTCATTAGGTTGAACGGGGACTACCTTGCGGTAGGATGTCCCCCGATATGGATCAACAAGAGACACGGTTTCTCAGATGAAGGAAGGCATCGCATGGCGTCTGTTCTATCTGTGAATGTTGGGCTGCCGCAAGATGTGACTTGGCAAGGGAAACTGTTCGTACAGCCATTTGGAAACAATCCGTCGCCGGAAGGGTGATGGGCCAATGGACCTGAACAGATGACAATTGCAGAGCGAGCTATTCTTCCATCGCGAATGGCAGCGCGATTCTGTCCTGGTTAGGCCTTGGCCCAAATGTTTCTTACAATCGAGAACACCTGCGCATGTCGCAGGTGTTTTCCAGGCCGCCTACATTACCTGTTGCGGAGTGGAGCAATCGGACTTTGGATGGAAGCTTGGTGGGGATCGAAACTTACAACAGATCAGGCAGACCGAATAGGACAGTGATGTGGGGTTCGATCTGGAGTGGTACTGGAACGAGTCGGCTCTCACCCCTAAATTTTCCCGTCTGAATACCACGCAATGCCTCGGAAACACTCTCTTCAATAGAAGAGCCGCTTTTGTGCATAAGGCGCACACTCTGCGAAATTACCTGGCAAAGCATGAAGCGATTTGAAATCTGTTCAAGAGAACGGAAGGTTTCAGCTGAACGCATGTGGAACTCCAAACAAAATGCTGTGAAGTAATTCGCTGAACCAAATCTGGAGATCGCAAAACAGAGAGGTGACCTGTTTCGTGGATGCGGCCAGAGCGGTTAATAACCGAAAGTATTTGGCGTTCCTCAGAACGGCCCTGACTCTTCCGGTCGAAAATTATTCGATGACGCCTAGCCTGTTGTCATTAGGTAGTAAACGTCTACTCAGATCTTTTTCCGAATAGTCGCCTCCACCAAGGACGAGTATTACGGCCAAACATTTCAGATGCGAATGCTGCTGCTTCTCGTTTGGACCTATCAAGCTGCGCCCGCTGCGTCTGCACAATCTCGCCTGCTGTTGGATACCAGCTTGGAATGTTCTTAACAATGTCAGTCTTATTAGTCATCATGTTCACCGTTTGCCCATCGCTGTGAGGACCGCAAGAAGAGCTATCAACCAATTAACTCGCCTCTGGCCGAGACCTGGGGTCTTCCTTCCCCTTGATCGATTGAACATCGCCCACGAGAAGTTGCGATTCGGTCGTCACGAGCGCCTCACTCATCTGATCGTCCTGGTTCAGAGCCGCTGATGTTGGAAATGGCAGCACTATTCCGGGGCGCTTGGGTATACGCGCAAGATGCTTTGAGACGTCGCTGTTACGAGGAATACTCATGTGGAACTCCGAGACTGTGGCGTGCTTGAAAGACGCTCGTCTGGAGCAAAGCCGTGAAGGCTGAAGGCGAGAAAGGACTCTATTAGTGACTCTACGCGCTTATCTACGAGCGCGCCGAGAAGGAGCATCTTTATTCGATATGTGGGACAAGCGGTTCGCATCAGGTGCGGTTCGACAGCTTGAAAAGCTGCGCCCACAGAAGCGTTCTCTTAAGTGGCATCTTTTCCTGGCTTTCACACGAGCCCAAATCGGACTCTGCGTCGAGACTATCTTGAATGACTTCTGTTGTACGCAGTTTGCTCTCAACGGTCGTCGTCTTATGGACAAAGAAGTCTTGCCAACTTTGGATACCACGTTCTGGTGGATGTACTTCCATCGGTGGGTCTTCTATCGAGTCCAAAGCCGCTTATGAACATCCTGGCAGTCAGATGCCCTTAGATCTGACAGCTTCACGACCGGATGCGTGATCAGATTTCTCTTATCTGTTGTGCATTCTGCGACTCGGCGATAGCATCGTGCCGACGAGCCATGGCAGAAAATCAGGCATCAAATTCGAATTCCGACAAGTTGAAGAACGCGAAGATGGCGATCTCGGTTGTTGTCGTGCTTCTCGTTGTCATCTCAGGCTGGTACTTCTGGACAGTCCATAATAGAAAGCCGCCCGTACCCGGAATGGATTTCGACTCATTCCAAAACGCCTTGGCCCAGCGCATCCAGACCAAGTTCAACGTAGCTCCTGGCTCCGTTGTCGTGGCTGACGTTCCTTATGACGTTGGAACGCTACTCGATCCCATACAGGCCTATCCCTCCGACGACAGCGACTGTCTTCCCAAGCCTGTCCCGCAGATCCGCGATGCTCTGAATCTCTTTCCTTCCTATCAGCTCTCCAGTCAGACAGCCGCGCAGATCACCCTCGGCTCCAACGCTCTACAAAGTGTCACCAGCGCCGGTCTCAACCTGACGCATACCAACAGCTTGAAGTACTCCATCGATGATGTCTCTGTGCAGCTTATGGACATGAAGACCCTGGGCCAACTCACTGCGACTGGAGAGTGCGGCACATACGTCGCCGGGCATCCTGGCGTCCGGCTCATCCGCGGTGTCGTGATGGGCAGGATCAGTTTCACCATGAGCGCCAACAACCCCGGTTCAGTGCAGGCACAACTCAAGAATGTTGGTGGAGGCAGCATCTCCACCAACGCCGACTCGTCCTCCGTCACGGTTGCCGATCAGAAGACTACCCAGATTCTCCAAATGCTTGCTGTAATCGAGGCTCCTCCTCAGACGGTTCAGCCGGATCGCAATCCGGCGTCGGCGGGTTCAGACCGTGGCCACCATCATCAGGCCCATCCCGGCCCGGCCCCGGCCCAGCCCCCCGTAAAGGTGCCTGCCCCCATCATCCGTGAAGCGCAGACAGCACAGGTCGCATCTCCGCCCATAGGAAACTTTGTTGCTCGTGTGTATCTCCAACAAGACGCCGCAGACCCTCCTGCTTTCGGCACCAAGTTTGCGCAGGCCCTCAAAGACAATTGGCCAAAGGCGCAGGTCATCCAGCAGGTAGAAAAGATCCCTTCCGCAAAGATGCCCAGTGGTGCGCAAGTTCGGTTCTTCAATGCAGCCGATCTCGACATCGCAAACAAATGTCGCGACCATCTCAAGTCGATCGGCATAGATGCTCGCGTCGTCCGCGTGGGCCTTACGGCACCCCAAGGCCAGTTAGAAGTCTGGCTGCCGAAAGCTGGAACCATCCCAGCGACTTCCTAACTCCCCGACGTCACTCTGCGGGGAGGCCTCTCGTGACGTGATGTCCTGCAAGCAATCGCCCTACTACTTCTGATCTCCGCCGATCGCGATCACCACATACTTCGCGGGTGTGTTGCCCGCATTGCGAACCGTATGCATCGTCCCATAGGCCACATAGATCACGCTGCCAGGCTCGGCCTTCTCCGAAACGCCATCATGTTCAAAGAGCAGCGTCCCTTCGCGCACCAGGATGAATTCCGAGTGCTGAATCGCATGCGGTGGATTCGGCTTGGCTCCGACCGGCTGCGTGGACTCATGGATGCTGACCGGCTCTCCGGTGGCCAATGCTGCATGCAGGATGTCACGGCTCTGCCCACCGTTCGCCATCGTGCGCACGCTGCCTTGTTCCGGCGTAAACACCCGCGCCTTTGCCAGCTCTCCTGTACCCATCGTAGGCGCTGCAGAACTTTGCCCAAGACCCATACCGCACCCCATCAGCAAACAACCCACTGCAAGATATTTCATGGCGCCCATCGTACGCCGTCCGCTGAACGTTAAAGAAGAAGAACGTTTACCTTTATCGCCAGCACTGATCCAAACTATGCGGTGAAACAAGCCGAATCATTGAGGAGTCATCCGTCTGGTCAAACCGAGACCAGACGGGAGCGGTTCATGTGCTACGCGTTTGCCTGCGATCACTTCGAGAGCCGAAAGGCATAGACCGTGTCGCCGGTTACCGTCAGGATGTACTGACGCCCATCCAGCAAATAGGTCTCTGGAGCGTTGGACACGTTGCCGATGCGGGCGTGCCACAGCGGTTTCGGCGTGCTGGTGTCATAGGCCACCAGATTGCCGGAGCCGTCACCGGAGAACAGCAGGTGTCCTGCCGTGGTGAGCAGTCCCGTGGGAGAGCCGTCACCCGGAAAGACGTAGTTGTACACGGTCTTGCCGGTGCGATAGTCAATGCCGACAATCGAGCTGGGGTACGAGCCGACTGGGTCTTCTTCCTTGCCTCCCAATCCCATGATCTGCTTCGGATCAGTCTGTGTGAGGTAGTACATCGCGTACCCCTGATGCAGACCGACGTAGAACAGCCCTGTTTGCGGGGAAAAGCTGGGCGGTTGCCAGTTGACCGCGCCACCGTTGGTGGGTGAGACCAGCGAGCCAGCCACCGTCGAGTCCTGGTCCGGATCTCGAATTGGGTTGCCGTTCGCGTTAAGCCCGGTCGCCCAATTAGCCGCCGGTGAATACTTGGTGGTCAGCAGATGCTGCCCTGTCACGCGGTCAAGGACGAAGAAGTAGCCGTTGCGGGTCGCTTCCATTACCAGCTTGCGAGGCTTGCCTTCGAACGTGCCATCCACAAAGACCGGTGCCTGCACGGAATCCCAATCGTGAGTATCGTCGGGCGAGGTCTGGTAGTACCAGGCCATTTTGCCCGTTTCAACATCGAGCGCAACGATCGAGCAGGTAAACAGATTGGTGTCCTTTTCGTCCTTACCGCGCGGAGCAGCCGAGTAGGCAGGGATCGGATTGCCGGTGCCGAAGATGTAAAGCTTGGTTTCCGGATCGTAGGAGCCGGAGAGCCAGGGCATAGCACCGCCGTGCTGGGCCGCGTCCATGCTGCCCCAGGTATCCCATCCCGGATCGCCCTTTTTCATCGGCACCAGAAAGGTCTTCCATTGCAGCTCGCCCGTTTCGGCATTGAACGACTGGAGAAAGCCCGGCTGATCCAGGTTGCTACTGGTCCCTACGAGTACGTGATTGCCCACCACCACCGGCGCAGTGGTCGAGAAGTACTGCTGAGTATAGGGTGCAATCTCCTTGTGCCACCGCTCCTTACCCGTCTTCGCGTCCAGCGCCACAAGGTAGTCCTCAGGCACCTCGAAGTACAACGTATCGCCGTACATGGCCATGCCACGATTGCCGATGTGATCGCCGCCGCGCGTTGTCCAACAGTAATGCCACAGAACCGTGCCATCGCGAGCATCCATGGCCCAGGCATTGTCAGGCGACGAGATGTAGAGCACGCCATTCACCTGAAGGATGGAACCGGTGATGCGCGGAGAGCCACTGCTGGAACCCGGTACCGGGACCGGTGTCTCGGTGACACCGCCCACGATGGTCGGCGCGACAAACCCCGGCGACCCGAAGCCTCGCCGTGCCCCTGCTCCACCGCCCGGTCCGGCGGTGAGCGCTACGCTCTTCCAAGCCAGCGTCAGATCCTTGACGTTGGTGCGGTTTACCTGGTCAAGAACGCTATAGCGCCGCTGTGAGTAATCGCCCGCATAGGTTGGCCATGAAGTGGTTGCCGGCTGCGCCAACTGCTGTGTCAAAGTGGCCGGGTCCAGCCCCATGCCAGCCGCTGCTGTTGTTTGCCCCTGCAGCACCACCGGCAACAGGAAAGACAACCCGGCCATGAGCCGCATCATTGTGTTCGTCACGGGCAGAGCTCCTATTTCAATGTTGTCAGGTAGGCCGTCAGGTTGCGGAGATCACTGTTTTTCCAGGTCCGCAGCATGTCTACGTGCGTCTGCAGAGGATCGTGAACCACCACCTGTGGTGCGCCGTTGATGATCTCGAAGCTCATGTGCGTGCCGTCCTTCTGAGTTAGCGAGACGTTGAATGCATCCAGGTGATCCAGGCGGCCCTCAACTGTCCGTCCACCAGAGGTCACGGTTACAGTCTTCGCAGCCCCTCCGCGACCCGCGCGACCGGAGACGATTGCATTCTGCAAATCCTTCGGCGTGTACTTGCCGCCGATGCCAGCAAAATCTCCGGTGACGGAGTGGCATGTGCTGCATTTGCCGGCACCGTTGAAGTAGGCCTGACCCATCTGAGTATTGCCCACCACGATGTCCAGCGTTGAAGGCGCGCCCCTGTTGCCGAGCGGTTGGCTGTGCAACCACCCGGCGATGGCGACAATGTCATCATTGGCCAGGTTGAACTTGGGCATGCCCTCAGCCTGCCGGCTGCCGTGTACGACGGGCTCGATGAGCTCGCCATTCTGATCGTCCAGCACCACCTTGTTGCGGATCAGGTTTGGGCCCACCGATCCCCCACGCGCATCGTCGCCGTGGCAGAAGCTGCAGTTGGCGCTGAACACTTCTTTGCCGTGCGCTATTACAGCGGGAGCTACCGGTGGCCGAGGTGCGTTGTAGGGTTCGGTTTGCAGGCGACCTTGTGGGCCCGCCGGGCTGGCACCGGCATGGCCCTCTGCTGCCGGCTGCTGAGCTTTCAGGATGGATGGCAAGGATGCAAGGACAATCACCATCCACCACCACTGCGATTTTTGCTTCATTAAAGGCTACCCTCGACTACTACGATCCGACGCGGCTGTTCCCGAAGTGCTCGCGCGCTGCGAGCCTGTTTCTGGCTATGCTAATGCGGCTTTCGCATACGCAAGGCACTTCACAATTTCTTTCTCGCTGTTTGATCCTTCGGGCGGCTGGTACTCCAGCTCGATCGTGGCCGGAAACTTATACTTGTCCTTCTTCATCAGTGCCAGCACTTCCTTGATGGGAGTGTCGCCCTGTCCCCATGGCATGTTCGCGCCACCATTTTCTTTGAACTTGCGATCCTTGAGGTGCACGCTGGTGATGCGCTCATGGTTCTTCTGCACGAAGGCCACCGCATCGTGATTGCCGGCGGCGGTATAGTGGCCGATGTCGAGATTGATGCAGTTGTAAGGCGACTGCGACATTGCCTCATCCCAAGTGGTTGGTGTGGCTTGCAGATGGGCGTGATACCCGACCCTCGTTTTGTGCTTGAGTGCAAACTTGCCTATCCGCGCTGTCAGGGCAGAATCGCCATCCGGCATTTCCATGGTCAACTGGTTCGCACCAAGAACCTTCACCACCTCGAACGTCCAGTCATAAAGCTCGTCCGGCATCGCGTTGGTCAGGCTCATTTTGAAACCGTAAATCCAAATGCCTGCGTCGTTGTACAACTTGCGAACCTCTCCGAACTTCGCAGGCGGCGTTGCAAGACGCCACTTGTTGAGTGCTTCCAGATATGCGAGTTGTTCCGGGCTTGGAGCACGAGGAGCACGCGGCTCACCGGCAGGGGGGACGGCGGCAGGACGTCCGGCACCCGCAGCAGGGGCAGCGACGGGCCGCGGCCGCACAGGCGCTTTCGGAGCACCAAGGAACTCTGCCAGCGGCTCGTCATGGCTCTCGGTCGCGCTGATGCCGTCCCTGACCATGTAACTCACCAGGGATCGGGCATCGTCCGGCATGTTGTGATAGCTGTACGCCGTGATAATGCCGACCTGGACGCCGCCGAATACGGAATTAGGTTTGCCCTGGGCAAAGAGCGACCCCGGGTATGACGCTGCAGCCGCGGCGAAGGGGAGAGTGGTGGCTGCCAGCTTGCCGAACTGCCGTCGCGTATACGTCATGGGTATGGCTCCGATTCCTTTTCAGTTCTGCGAACACTCGTCGGGCGAGGTCGAAGACGTAAATGACATGTCAGACTGCGATCCACGTTAGATCCCCAGTGTCACGAAGCGCAATCACTGTCGTCAGCTCGTGCGAATAGCCGCAAAAACCTGAGTGTGGCCAGTCGGGAAGTTGTCCCTGTGAATCGCTGTGAATTCTAGTACGAGGATCGAACTGTTAGCAAAATCTGTGAGCAGAACACGTGCGCGCCCAAGGCCGCGCAGCTGGAGAGCTGCTGCTCGTCCAATACCGGCGCTACCGCCGGTGATGACAACGCCCTTGCCTCGAAATTTTTCATGATATCGCGTCCTTGTATTAAGGCCGCATTTTTCTCTTCGTAACAGCTTTTCGAAAACCTATAGCTGTGCCCATGCCAGCATGATTTTGTTTCTCCGGATTCTCTCCGCCAGTGCTTGCTGATTGGCCAACTGACGAGTCCGTTGAATGGCGGATGCAAACTCGCCTTCCGCAATGGTTGCAATGATCTGGTTTTCGATAAGCCTGGATGCGACATACCTTGACTCGTCTTGTTGAATCGCTTGAGTCAAATGCTCTATCTCGTTTGGGTATCTCATCGGTTCGTCGTTCCTGACATTGCGGAGCCGGGCGAGCAGGCCCACACACATGAAGCCTGCCCGTTCGGAAGTCTTACGCTCTGAACCGAGCGCCGTGAACAGAGTTCAGGAACTGCAGCAGGTCAACGTTGACCTGATCTGCATGTGTGGCTGTGAGACCGTGAGGGAGTCCGGGATAGTAGATTTCCTTTGCTCCCTTGATGAGTTTGGCCGACTGTCTTCCAGTGTTATCAATCGGCACGATCTGATCGTCTTCCCCGTGCATGATCAAAGTGGGGACATCGAATTTCTTAAGATCCTCATGGAAATCAGTCTCAGAAAATGCTTTGACGGAATCGTAGATATTCTTCAGACCGCCTTGCATGCTCCAGAGCCAGAACTGATCCAGAAGGCCTTGCGACACCTTGGCACCAGGACGATTCGCACCGTAGAACGGTACTGCGAAGTCCTTGTAGAACTGCGAACGATCCTTCGCCAGACTGCTGCGCGATGAGTCGAACACCTCGATGGGGATTCCCTCGAGATTGGTAAGAGACTTAACCATGATGGGAGGCACAGCGGCGATTAAGACTGCTGCCGCGACTCGCTTTGAGCCGTATCTGCCGATGTAACGCGCCACCTCACCGCCACCGGTGGAGTGGCCGACGAGGGTTACGTCGTCCAAGTCCAGCGTTTCGATGAGCGAGGCGAGATCGTCAGCGTACCCATTCATGTCATTTCCAGACCAGGCCTGATCTGATCGACCGTGACCGCGTCGATCATGCGCGACGACGCGGAACCCGTTCTGTGCGAGGAAATGCAGTTGTGCATCCCATGCGTCGGCATTCAAAGGCCAGCCGTGAGAAAACGTGACGACTGGTCCTGAGCCCCACTCCTTGTAGTAAATCGTTGTACCGTCTTTTCCCTTGAAGGTGCTCATGGGTACTTCTCTCCTCAATGTCTGCAGATGAATTTTGTGCTTCGGACCGTTTTAGTTGGCAGGGATCACGACCGGCGTGCCCTTGTCCTTAACGAGGAACACAACGAACTTTGCTGGGCGTGTGTGGCTGGCGTTGCGACCGATGACATGAACATCGTTGGGACCCTCGTAGAAGCTTTGGCCCGGCTTGAGAATGACCTCTTTGCCACCGCGCACTTGCATCACAATCGAACCTTCGAGCACATAAATGAACCCATGTGCGTTGTGGCGATGGATGGGATCAGAGGAGCCCGGAGGATATGTGACTGTGATCATCAGACCTTCTTTACCCGGGATATCTGTCAGGTCCTTCGACATCACCTCTGTCACCTTGGCCTGTTGTGCGAGCAGGCAATGGGGTGCGAGCCACGCAAGACATAAGACGAGCTTTGCGAATTTCATCAACGTGTCCTCCTTGTTGTGGCTTAGCGAGTTGGCGCTGTAGCGGATTGTGCGAGCCAGGTCTTGAAGCTTGTCGTACCGAGTCGAGCGTCCTTGCCAGGAACAAGCGTGCGCTCGTCGACTTCAACACCGAAATATCCTGCGGCAGGATCAGCCACGACATTGCGCGGGTCGTTACGCGCAATCAAGCCCAAGCGGATAAATTCATCGAGACGATACTGATCTGGACCAGCGATTTCAACGATGCCGTTCGCAGGGATGCCAGCAGCAACGCGCCCTACTCCCGCTGCCACGTCGTCAGCCGCCATTGGTTGAATGAGAACGGGCGCCAGACGAACCGTAGTGCCATCGCTCGCTGTGTCTGCAATGTTCTTTACGAACTCAAAGAACTGGGTGGCATGCACGATGGAGAATGGAATGCCCGATTCTGCGATCAACTTTTCCTGTGCAAGCTTTGCGCGGAAGTATCCACGGATTGTCTTGGGGCCATCGGAGGGACGATCCTGTGCAATGCGATCTGTACCCACAACGGAAAGTGCAACGTGATGCTTTACGCCTGCTGCTTTTCCATACTGGATAAGGTTGCGCGTGGCAGTGTTGAAGAAGTTCATCGCATCGTCTTCATCAAAGGAACGTGAGTTGGAAACGTCCACTACAACCTCGGCCCCCTTCAACACCTCTGCGAGACCTTCCCCTGTCAACGTGTTAACGCCGGAGTTCGGTGATGCCGCGATCGCTTCATGTCCGTGGGCCGCAAGCTTGCTGACAAGCTTTGACCCAATAAGGCCCGTACCGCCGATGACGACGATTTTCATGATTCATCCCCTTAGTCGAATGGCAATTTCATATATGCCACTCGTACTCGCTATGACCGAACAGGGATGAATTGTGTGACAGGAATTTCTACTGTTTATCCAAAGAATGCATGCTGCGCTAAGAACACGTCAGCAGATCACTTAGCATTTTGTTTGGCCGCCACTCTTCTTCGCTGTGACGGAATGAGTTCCTATCTGCATCAATAAGACCGACCAAAACATCTGCAACGATGCGGGCGCCGACGGGCCCAAGACGATTCCCTTCTTCAAGCACTGCGGCTTCGCGAAGGATGTAATACCAAAGCGGTGTTTCGCCATGCCAACCGGTAGAGGCAATACCAATCTGTTCCGCGTCAAGCGGCAAGACTCCTATATGTTTTGCAACGGCCTCACCAGATGGCAACCCAACACCTTGTCCTCGCTGCAGATCGCGGACAGCCAGTGAGTGGTAGTCAGCAATCTCACATTCCCCAGTAATTGACGGGGGTAATTCAAGAAGAGAGCGCACGAGTTTCCCGTCCATCTTCTTTGCGCGTTGAGCGGCTGGAGCACCAGCGGTATCGAAGAACATCTTCCAGTCAATAACGTGTTCGCGGGGCACAGGACGAAAGCCCAACAGGTCTGGAAAGAGTGGAAGAGGTTCACTGCGAGCATTCAAGTGATACCGATGACGAATCTGTGCGTGACCGTATCGATATGCGGCGTCGGCGAACTCAAGCGGTATAAACACATGCTCGCCTGGATGGAAATATCGAGAGCCTTTACTGCAGACCTCAGCTGCGGCGTGCACTCCGATGAGCGATGGCAGAAATTCGTGCAGGATGATCCATTGATAGTGCCAACGCATCTGTTGAGAAGCCTCGTCAAATACGCGTGCTTCCTCTATGCCCTGCGTACGAGCTTCATCCACAAAGGCATTGTGTGCTTTCAGCATTGCCAGGTGGAACTGTGAGATGAGCTGATGAGAATCATTGCGCGGATCGCCGATGATGGCAGTGCCATCTTCATTTCGCTGAAGATCAGCTTCTTCCTTGCCGAGTCGAAATTTTGTAGGATCATCACGCTGAAAGAGATAGGGATGGCCGGTAGGACCGTCTCCATACAGACATTCCAAATTAAGCTTTGGAGAACGTGCATTGATCAACCCAGCAGTATCCGTATCGGACTGCAAGCGTGAACGATCAGCCGTGGTGTCATGGGCCACGAATTGACCGAACACAGGCCAGCCGGCCGCGGTCTCCGCGAGCGACTCCGGTGTATCTTCCGTGGCTTCACAATCACACACGCCACCGACCCTGCCCAGCGCACGCAGGAACTCCTCCTCAGCACGAAATGCTGGGAGGCGGGGAAACATCCGTGCGTAATGGACTGCCCCGAGCGGGGCATCGATTGGTGTCCCTGCTTCCAAGCGTGCGAGGCAGTGGTGTGGAATCGGATGAGCGCTGCTTCTCACGGTTCTCCCTGACTGGTTGTTGTTGATTGTGAATTCAACTATTGCGGATGAACGGTAGCCAACCCTTTTTCAATGCGTCGGTCTGGAACCAGCCATAGTAAGCCTCCAACTACGAGGAGCGCTTGAGCGATACCGGGAGCACAAAGTGTGGCGAAGAGTGCTACGACATATAGCAGTAGCGATAGCTTCGCCTTCCAGTCTTTTCCGATGGCCCGCTTCAGAATAGAACGGCCACCCTGTGCCCGCATGATCGCTTGTTGAAGAAAGTAGTAAGCAGCTCCAGCCATCAGAAGTACACAGGCATAGAGTGCGGTGGGCGCCGATGCATAGTGGTTTTCTCCCAGCCATCCTGCAGCAAACGGTAATAACGAAAGCCAGAAGAGAAGATGCAGATTGGCCCACAGGATCGAACCGGTAACTTCCTTACAGGTCTTCAAAAGGTGATGATGGTTGTTCCAGTAGATGCCAACATAGAGAAAGCTGACGATGTAGCTCAGAAAGACCGGCAGGAGTGGGGCCAGGTCTTTGATGTGCGTGCCGTGTGGCACCTTCAGTTCGAGCACCATGATCGTAATAATGATCGCGATGACCGCATCGCTGAATGCTTCCAACCGAACGGTGGTCATGGATTCCTCATTGTGTTTTGGAAACATCACCTTGCGTCCGCCTGTTGCATTTTCTCAACGCGCGTAACGTCACCAACCGACCGCACTGAATCTTCCGGGATGTCATCGATACGAAACCACTCTCGCGTGAGTGAATCGGACGGGGCGTTGGACGCTGGAGCAAGTGGAGTTTGCGTGTTGTTTTCCATGGTTGCACCTTTTGAAGACGATCTACCAGAAAGCCAAAACTGTCTGACTACCTCCAAGACAAGGATGGCTGCGGAAACGTGACAGGGGGTCTCGATCTCTAAGTTGAAAATTTCCTGTCACAAAACGCATGGCTGTCTTGTCTTGGGAGTGCAGGCGAAAATTCCGGGCGGTTGCATCCAAGCCCGGCATGGGATTACGCGGACTGGTTTCGTTCCGCGTGATGAGATGTATGCGCAGAGGAGCTGGTTTTTCGCGATTTCACCAGCTTGTTCCCGATGAAGGAGAATCGCCGGCAATTGGGGAACTCTGCGTGTGCATACGAACCGCGAAAGGAGGATGAAGAACAATGAGCGCTTACGAGCCGAGTGGGGAAAAGAGCAGTCTGCAGATTGATTCATACGAGCTTCGAGCCAGCCAGGAAGAGTTCTATCTGGAAGAGACCGAGGAAAACCTTCGGATGATTTTGGAATGTGACATTACAACTTCTCAGATACCGGAACAGTCTCTTCCGGATGCCGAGAGGGAAATCGAAGCCCTTCTCACAGGAGATTCGGATGACCCACCTTTAAGTGAAGACCAAGTGGAAGACGCACTTAGGCAGTTCTGAATTCTGTTCTTGAGCCATGTAGGAATAAGTACTGGAGCTCAGGGGTTACGTTGAGAGAAAACTCATTCGGGCCATTTGCTTACGCAGCGGGATAAAATATGCCAACCGTGATGGAAGAAGAACTGATTCCGAACGTTCACGACAGAGGTGGACACGACGATGGTCTGTCTGCCTTTGCAGCGGTGCGTCCCCGTCTCTTTGGCATTGCCTATCGCATGCTCGGCAGTGCTGCGGAATCAGAAGACATCTTGCAGGACGTATGGATGCGGTGGCAGACCACCAATCGAAACGTGGTGGAAAATCCTGCGGCGTTTCTCGCCACAATAACCACGAGGATGTGCATCAATCTGATCCAATCCGCTTCATCGCGCCACGAAACCTATACGGGAACGTGGCTTCCGGAGCCAGTGGACACCAGCAGCGATCCCACCCTGGGGGCGGAGCGCGAAGAAGCATTGCAACTGGCAGTGCTGGTCCTATTGGAAAAATTACCCGCTACGGAACGTGCTGCCTATGTACTGCGCGAGGCGTTCGACTACTCCTACCGTGAGATTGCAGAGACTCTTCAAATTGAAGAGGCCAACGCCCGTCAGCTGGCGTCGCGTGCTCGCAAACATATTGCAGAGGAGCGCCGAACAGCTGTGAACGCTAAGGAACAGCGTCGCTTTCTTGAGGCGTTCATCAACGCTGCACAGCGTGGCGATATGGCGACGCTGGAAAACCTATTCGCAGAAGATGTTGTGTCCTATTCCGATGGCGGTGGCTTTGTGCGCGCGGCACGTGTGCCTGTGGCAGGCCGTGAGCGTGTCGCCAAGTTCATTGCGGCATTCGCGTCCCACTTCTGGCTGGGTGTCACGCTTTCATGGACGCATGTGAACGGTAGGGAATCCATCCTGATCTCTTGTGCGAACGAGCCAATCGGGTTGGTAGCGACAGACGCTTCCGATCAGGGCATTTACGAAATCATGTGGGTCATGCGCCCCAGCAAACTCTCGCGCATGCAAACGAAATAAGGGCCACTATCTAAATCTCGACGCCAAGCTTCCCTTTCAGACGTGACGAATGGCGATCCGGATTGGATCAGCAGGCACATTCATCGCTTGGATCAGCCCCTGGTTCGTGAAGCCATCCAACAGGCGACTGAAACGAAGGGTACATTCGAACTCAAGCACCGGGTCATGCGAGCGCATGGCACCTTGGGCTGGACGCTATCCCGAGCCATACCAATCCTCGATGACAGCCGAGAGATCCGCACTTGGACCAATGCGGCAAGCAAAATCAGGGATGCCGATCTACAAAAAGGCCCGACTGGCTCTTTTCCCAGTCGACATAGCAGTCACCCTAAAGTAACTTGCAAACCTTTCCAACGCCGTGCCAGACCTCGCGTTTCAAAACCTCCGCCACTTTTTCTCCGAATCCATTTGATGGCCAAATAATAATGGTTGGATTTCGGTCGATCGTCGTATGCTTGTGCGCGAAACGGATTTTCCTTTGGGCTGGAGCGCGTTGTTTTGCAGTGCAATCAACGCAGCATGCAAGACCGGACAGGAGCTTCGTACGTGCGACATCACCGGGCATCCCGACACGAAGAGATTCAGTTAGATACGCTGGCCATTCGCGCGTTGCAGTTCATTGATCTGCGGTTCACTGCATTTTCTGCTGGGAGCGTTCTATGATCTTTCAGCTCGCCAAAACCAGCTATCAATTGCCAGATGTGGTCCATGGGAATACGAGCATCTTCTCTCCCAATGGCACACCTTCGCACCTGATCTTTGGCCTCTCGATGTTGGTGCTGGTTTCGACGCTTTGCATTTTCATAGTTGTTGGCGGACTACTGACATATGCTTTGCTCAAGTATCGGCAGCGATCCTCTTCGCCAGATGCGCTTCAAGAACCACCACAGATTTACGGAAGCAATCAGATTGAATTGTCGTGGACGGTTGTCCCCGTCCTGATTGTGGTGATGCTGTTTCTCGCCAGCGCGCGAATTATTTACGTCACAGAGCACGCACACAAACCGGCCTCTGCGTTGGACGTCACAGTCATTGGGCATCAATTCTGGTGGGAATATCGCTATCCCAAGGAAGGCATCGTTACTGCAAACGAATTGCACATTCCTGTAAGTAATAAGGCCAATCCAACTCCCACTTACCTGACGATGTCCTCAGCAGATACGGATCACAGCTTCTGGATTCCGCGTCTTGCCGGCAAGATGGATGTTATTCCCAACAAAGTAAATATCATGTGGGTCGATCCGCAGACACCGGGTCTCTATCTTGGGCAATGCGCTCAATATTGCGGAACACAACATGCGAAGATGTTGCTCCGAGTGTATGCAGACACTCCGGAACAATTCGCCGCATGGATTGCGCATCAGAAGCAGCCTGCTGTTCAGGATGAATCTGCCAAAGAAGGGCGCGCCGTATTCCTGCGTAACGCCTGCATGAGCTGCCACACGATCTCCGGGACTGAAGCCACAGGACGCTTCGGCCCCGATCTAACCCACGTTGCAAGCAGAGATACATTAGCCTCCGGCGCAGTAAAGAATACGCCGGAAAACCTGCGCACATTCATCAATGACCCGGCACACTTCAAACCCGGTGTATTGATGCCAAGCATGCACCTTAACGACCACGATATGGATACCGTCACAACCTATCTCGGCACGCTGAAGTAGAAGGACGAGGCTATGGCGACACAACCGATTCCTGCGACCGTCGATGTAACAGATATAGGCAAGCGGCGAAGCCTCGTACTCGAGATTTTGCACGATTGGTTGACTACGGTCGATCACAAGAAGATCGGCTTGATGTACATCGGATATGCCTTGGTTTTTCTGGTTATTGGTGGCTCGCAGGCTCTCCTGATGCGTGCCCAACTGGCCGTCCCAGATAATCACGTGGTTTCACCTCAGACTTTCAATCAACTGTTTACGATGCATGGCACCACGATGATCTTTTTCGTCGCCATGCCAGTCTTGTTTGGTTTCGGAAACTATCTCATCCCACTGATGATCGGCGCGCGGGACATGGCCTTTCCCAGGCTCAACGCGTTCAGCTTCTGGGTTTCTGCCTTCGCCGGTTTCCTTTTGTATTTCAGCTATCTTGGCGCATCGGGCCTTTACGGAGCTGGTAGCGCTCCAGACGTGGGCTGGTGGGCCTATGCGCCACTAACAGCAAAGCCATTTTCCCCAGGACACAGCACCGACTACTGGACGCTTTCGATTCTTCTGAGCGGCATCGGCAGCATTGGTACTTCAATCAATATCGTTGCCACTGTCGTGTCCATGCGTTGCCCTGGGATGAAGCTCACGCGCATGCCACTGTTGCCGTGGTTGTACCTTGTGATGTCGCTGATGATCTTTGTCACCATCAGCCCATTGACTGCAGCCCAGATCATGCTGATGCTGGATCGCTATCTTGGTTCGCATTTTTTCGATACGCAGGCCGGAGGCTCTGCCGTTCTCTGGATGCACTACTTCTGGATCTTCGGACATCCGGAAGTTTACGTACTGATCCTCCCGACCTTTTCATTCATGAACGAAATCGTTCCGGTCTTTTCCCGTAAGGCGATCTTCGGTTATCCGGCGATGGTCGCCGCATCAGTCGGCATCGGGTTCGTCAGCTTGAGCGTCTGGGCACACCACATGTTCACCGTCGGAATGGGACCAGGGGCGAATACCTTTTTCGTCTTAGCCACCATGACCGTTGGCGTCCCGACCGGGATCAAGGTCTTCAATTGGATAGCAACCATCTGGGGAGGAAAGATTCAGTTTGCGACACCGATGAAGTTCGCTGTTGGCTTTCTCTTTCAGTTTTTAATAGCTGGACTCACCGGGATCATGCTGGCAGCCGCACCATTCGATTGGCAGTTAGGTAACTCCTATTTTGTCGTAGCGCATTTTCACTACGTCATCGTAGGGGGAATTCTCTTCTCGCTATTTGCTGCCTTCTATTACTGGTATCCCAAGATGACGGGCCGGATGCTCAATGAAACACTCGGCAGCTGGCACTTTTGGCTCTTCCTGATCGGGTTTCACCTGACGTTCGACCTAATGCATATTCCCGGCATTCTGGGCATGCCACGGCGTATTTACACATACGAGGCAGATCGCGGTTGGATGATCTGGAATCTTCTTGTGGGATGCGGTGCGGTAGTGCAAACGGTCGCAACGCTGGTGTTTGTCTACAACCTTGTATGGTCTTTCTTCAAGGGCCGCAAGGCGGGTCCTGATCCATGGGATGCGTGGACTTTGGAGTGGTCGACGGCTTCACCGCCCCCTGCCTACAACTTTGCAACAACACCTTCTGTAAACAGCCGCCGCCCCCTGTGGGACCTGAAGCATCCTGAAGACCCGGACAACAGTTACGAGTAGGAAGGACGATGATGAGCCAAACCGCCGTCATACCGCAACAACCGAACGCTGATTGGGTGCTGCCATCACGTGGCATTGTCGGCATGTTGTGTCTCATTCTTGCCGAGGCCACGATCTTCCTGATCTTCGTAGTCGCCTATGTGTTTTATATCGGTAAGAGTCTTAGCGGACCGACGCCGCGTGAAGTTCTCACGCTACCAATTTTCGGTACGATTTGCCTTCTATCAAGCAGCATCACCGTTCATATGGCTGTGAGTGCTTTACATTCCGCAAAGAAGTCACTCTGCTCGCTCTGGATCGCTGCCACCGTTGCTCTGGGTAGCATTTTTCTTGGCAGCACTGCCCTCGAATGGCACAAGCTGATCTATCGCGACGGCCTGACGTTGCAAACGAACCTATTTGGTACGACCTTTTATTCACTCGTAGGTCTGCACGCGTCCCACGTCATCGTTGGACTCATCCTGCTTACGGTTGCGCTTCTGTTTTCGCTGCGAGGCTCCCTGGGCGTCCAGCACACGGAACGTTTGGAAGTTTTATCGCTGTATTGGCATTTCGTAGATGCCGTGTGGGTGGTTGTTTTTCTTGTGGTTTACGTTTTTGGGAGGTGAACGCATGCATACAGATCCCGCGGAGCCACTTGTTCTTTCGGAGAAAGCGCCACACGATGAGGTCATACACCTCCCGGCGCCTACAGTGTGGCCGTTTGTACTTTCGCTGGGCACTGCATTCATGTTGGCCGCTCTGGTAACAAGCGAAGTGCTCGGCATCCTTGGCTTCGTATTGTTTCTTTGCGGCGCGGTCGGCTGGTTCTTTGAAGTGTTTCCGCATGAACGTCACATCGACGTGCCCGTGACGGTCAAAGAGGTTGGTGTGGTCACCTCTCGCAGCCTGCATCAGAGGCTGCCCACGAGCGACCTCCATCGTAAGATTTTGCCCGTTGAGACCTTTCACATCGGCACCGGGGTAAAGGGCGGCATAGTGGGCGGTATCGCCATGATCCTTCCTGCAACACTTTTCGGCTTATTGAAGCACCACAGCCTTTGGTATTCGGCGAACCTGCTTGCTGCGGGCGGCTTCGTCAGTTGGGTCGGGGCAAGCGACACGTTTCTCAGTCAGTTTCATTGGCAAGGACTACTCGCCGCGATCGCGATTCACGGATTCATCTCATTGCTCGTTGGCCTTCTCTATGGCGCGATGTTGCCCATGTATCCGCGATATCCCATTGTGACCGCGGGCATAGTTGTCCCGTTATTGTTCACAGGCATCACTCGGTCCGCACTGGGGGTTATTAGTCCCATCCTGAATGCGCGGATCGACTGGTTTTGGTTTGTTCTTTCGCAAATTAGTTTTGGGCTCGTGTGTGGCTTCGTGGTCAACCTGCAGGCCAAGGTGCGGACACCGCAGTTTCAGGCGCTTCCGTTCTCGATCAGGGCGGGCCTCCACGGCTCTGTACCACTTGATTCGACCACGAACGACACCGAACCAAAGGACGATGCTCGATGACCAAGCGCCTATCGACGGTCGCACTGGTAAGTGCCCTTTGCTGTTTCGCCTTGTCCGCATGCAACGAACCACCAGGCAAGCCCGGTCCCGCAATCGAAGCACCACGTCCGCAACAAATCAATTCGTTCGCAGTTCTTTATAAGCAGAACTGCGCGGCCTGCCATGGCGAGAATGGGAAAGGCGGCGCGGCAATCTCACTCGCCAATCCGGCATACATCGCGACCGCTGGACAAAGCTCCATTCAGCACATCATCGCCCAAGGTGTTGCGGGAACCATGATGCCAGGATTTGGGAAAGGTGCAGGCGGATTTCTGACCGACGCGCAAATCGCCACACTCGCTCAAGGCATAGTGTCTTCCTGGGGTAAACCTGCCGATTTCCTCAACGTGAAAATGTTGCCTTACGCTGCGTCGAATGCGGGCGACGTAGCAAGGGGCAAAGTGGCCTACGTTACTTATTGCCAAAGATGCCACGGCAACAACACAGGAGCTTCGGATGCGTCACGATCGAAGTCGATCCTGGATCCAACGTATCTGGCTTTAATTAGTGATCAGGGATTGCGCAGCTTGATTATCGCTGGCCATATGGACGCGCGCATCGACTGGCGATCCTACGTTTCAGGCTCCAATTCCCACGAGCTGACCGATGCCGAAGTTACAGACATCGTGGCGTGGATGACATCACACCGTACCGAGAATCCAGGCCAGCCGTATCCGCAACGCCCATAAGAGTGAGAGGACTATGAGCGATCTGATGAATGAATCCGAAGCCCCAAACGCCGAAGCTTCTTCAGAGGCAAAAGCGGACGCACACACACGTCGTGCGTTTCTGTTCAAGATCTCTCTTCTACTCAACGCTGGCGTTGGCGCGGTTCTCGCCGTGCCTATTGTCGGCTTTCTGCTTGGACCGGTACGGCGCAGTAAAGAATCATCTGGGTCGTGGATCTCGCTCGGAAATGTAGACACATTTCCTGTTGGGGAAACGCGCTTTGCGGAGTTTGTTAGTCCTGTTGCAAATTTCAGCGATGGTGACACAGCAAAGATTCCTTGTTGGGTGCGTCGTGCGAGTTCCGCCAAATTTCAAGTCTTCGCCGTCAACTGCGCTCACCTCGGTTGTCCGGTGCGCTGGTTCCCAGAGTCAAGGCTTTTTATGTGCCCATGCCATGGAGGCGCTTACTACGAGAATGGGGATCGCGCAGCGGGCCCGCCGGATCGCGGACTTTTTGAGTACCGTACTCGTATCGAAGATGGACAGCTTTCCATTCACGCTGGGGATATGCCGACGCCGGCAACACAAGCCTCCTGCAAGGACAAACCCCTGATTCAAATTGCTCCAGCAACCAGCACTTCGAGGTCGAACACATGGGAGAGCTGAAGCAGAACGTTTGGAAACTGTATCGCTGGGTTGAGTCGCGTCTCGGCCTCATCGAACCCATGACCGAGGCGGCGACCCACCCGACACCGGAAAACAATGTCAGTTGGATGTACGTCTTCGGAAGCGCGGCTACCGTGCTGCTGCTGTTGCAGGTAGTGACGGGGGTTCTCTTGGGGTTGGTCTACAACCCCACGGCCAAAGATGCGTGGGACAGTCTGCAATTCATCAATCACAATCTCTCTCTCGGCTGGTATCTGAGGGCGCTGCACGGATGGGGATCGGACTTCATGGTCGTCATCGTGCTCATCCATCTCATTCAGGTTTTTCTCTTCGGCGCTTACAAGTTCCCGCGCGAACTCACCTGGATTGTTGGCGTCTTTCTTCTGCTGCTCACGTTGGGAATGGCCTTCACAGGGCAGGTTCTTCGTTTCGATCAGGATGCCTATTGGGGCCTCGGAATCGGCGCGTCGCTGGTCAGCCGCGTTCCATGGATCGGCGCGCCACTGGTTCACATCATGCTGGGCGGACCGATCATCGGAGGAGCAACTCTTTCACGCTTTTTCGCGCTGCACGTGTTCATCATCCCCGGAACACTTCTTCTTGGCACGGGTGTCCACATCTGGATGGTGCTACGGCACGGCGTCAGCGATTGGCCAATGCCAGGCCGGCTTGTTAGCAAAGACACGTATATAAGCGAATATCACGAACTCACGGAGAGAACGGGCGTGCCCTTTGTCCCGGACGGTGCATGGAAGGATGCAGTCTTCGCGGCCACAATGATTCTGGCGGTGATGGCGTGTGCTTTCTTCTTCGGTCCGATTGGTCCCAGCGGCGTGCCAGACCCCACCATCATTCAAACTGTTCCTAAACCGGATTATCCGTTCTATTGGCTCTATTCCGTGTTGGCGTTTCTTCCGCCAGCGCTTGAGACCCCTCTAATACTGATCGCACCTGTGCTCATCATTGCGGGATTGCTTCTTGTTCCCATCGTTGCAAGTGAAGGAGAACGCCATTGGAGCAGACGCCCCGTTGCCGTTCTTACAGTGACGATTGTCGTCGTTGCGCTTGGCATCTTTACACAGCTCGGGAGCACAACTCCATGGAGTCCTAAGATGGAGGCCTGGTCGAGCGACCCGATTCCGGAACAGTACTTGAAGAATCGATCACCGCTTGAGCATCAGGGCGCGCTCGTCTTACAGAACAAACAATGCCGCAATTGTCACATGCTGGGCGGGAGTGGCGGAGAACGCGGTCCCGCATTGGATACGATCGCCACTCGCATGACCGAAGATCAAATCATCCGTCAGGTGCTGCAGGGTGGCGGAAACATGCCAGCATACGGAAATGCGCTTACTCCGCCTGAGACTAAAGCGCTTGTTCAATTCCTGCTAACTCTCAAGGGGAATAACGTGCCGTTGGCAGAAGATGCCTCACGGAAACTTGCTGAAGCTGAGAGTACCGATAGGAAGAGCCAGTGACCTCGGAGGCCTTTCGCGACGCCGTTGCAGATTGGCGTCTGCCACCGTGGCTGACGCTTTCTCTCCTTCTGACGGCTGTTGTTTATGCGCGCGGATGGTTTCTCATTCGAAAGACTCGACGTGTCCAGTTTTCTTCGGCACGTCTTTTGTCCTTTCTCTCGGGAATCGCAATCTTGTGGTTTGCTATCGCATCGCCAATGGATGAATTCGCCGACCGGTTGCTGAGCGTCCACATGGTGGAACATCTGCTGCTCATGTCCGTCGTACCACCTCTGTTGTGGATTGGTTTGCCAACCGTACCTATTCTCCGCGGAATCCCCACGCCAGTCCGCCGTAGATTCATCGCTCCACTACTGCGACAAAAGTATTTGCGCCGTTTGGGTGAGTGGATCACGCAACCTCTCACGGCATGGCTGTTGATGAACGGTATGTTTCTCGGCTGGCATGTTCCCCTGCTCTACGATCTCGCACTCGAAAATGAAACCGTTCACGGGATAGAGCATTTATGTTTCCTTGCGTCTGCCATGTTGTTCTGGCGATACATCCTTCTTCCGTGGCCAGCGCGTGCGGACAAACACGGATGGGGAATTTTGATTTATCTGGTTTCTGCCGATGTGGTGAACACTATTCTCGCGGGCGTTCTTTCTTTCTGCGGTCGGCCTGTGTACGGATACTACGTGGAACACGGGAGTGGTTTTCAAGTCGATCCACTCGACGATCAGGTGTTAGGCGCGGTCATTATGTGGGTCATCGGGTCGATCGCGTTCCTTATTCCAGCGATCATAATTACAACCGGGCTGCTACAGCCGGCTCGCGTCTTACCGCATAAGACGAAAGTCGCCGATTGCTAATGCGTCAGCATTGCGAAGAGATACACCGCCTCGCTACTGGAGCGGTGTACTCACGGCTTAAGAAAACTGGCCCTTGCTTGTGGGCATTTCCTTTGGAGAGATACCGTTCACTGGTGCCGAACGACCTCCTGGCGGCAGCGCCACCGGGCCATTCAGCAGCGGGTCGTTCGTGGCGTGCATCCACTCATCCATCTGCTTCTGCATATGTCGCAATATCTCCGCATAAGCAGGATCGCGCGCCAGATCGTTACGTTCTGCCGGATCAAAGACCACATCGAATAACTCTTCCGTGTGCAATAGCTGTTGCTTTTGCCACCCCTCACGTAACCAGTAAGACTTTGCGGCACCGTCATCACAGTTAGGCAGCACATAGGTGGTGCGACCGTCGTAGCGACGCTGATACTTGTAGCGTGGCGTGCGGACGCAGCGCTTCGGCTCGTATGCAGCGTGATATGTGACCTCTGCAAAGATGACTTCGTTCACTTCTTCCTTCTCTCCGCGAACGACAGGAAGAAATGATTTTCCCGCAAGCCATGCGGGTTTGGTCATGCCCAGATAATCGCAGATGGTTGGGAATACATCGATGTGTGATAGCAAGGCATCGCAAACACCTGCTTTGGAAAATTCTCCTGGACCGCTCATCATGAATGAGACGCCAATTCCTGCATCGTCCAGATTGGCCTTCATTGTTGGAAATGCAATACCGTGATCCGTAGTGCTGATGATGAGCGTGTTCTCGCGCAGGCCGTTGGCTTCCAGCGCATCCAGAATGCGGCCTACGGCCTTGTCCATATCGCGTGCGCTTTGATGAAAGCCAGCCATATCAATTCGTGTGGATGGGTTATCTGGCAGTGGAGCGGGCGGCAGGATGTAGTCGGCATTATCTGTTGGTGCTGGGTAATCGCGATGCGTTTCGAAGAAGCCACAATCAAGAAAAAACGGTTGCTTCGGCGCTTTGTTCAAGAACTCAATTGTGTGGCCGGCAACATCCGCAGCAAGACGGTGTGTGCCGGGCAGGATCTCGTCAAAGCCAATCACCTTAGGATCGACCGCAATATGCTGTAGGCCGGCAAGCACCGTGTAATAGCCCTTTTGCTCACGCAGACTATGAAGTATGTGCTGCTTATAGTCATGGAGTTTCCAACCCAGATGGGCAAGACCGTTCATGCCGGCCGCGTGTGGACTCTGTCCCGTCAACAGCGCGGATCGGCTTGCCGAGCATGAAGGTGCTGCGCAATGCATCTTTCGAAATAGAATGCCTCGACTGGCAATTCTCATCAGGTTCGGCGTGGGTACGTTGTGGCCATAGGGCCGCAGATAACGTCCTGAATCATGCGAATGCAGATAGACAATATTGGGCAATGATGCAGCCTGCCCCAGCGCAGCCACAGGACGAATCGCTGTGGCTGCGGATGCAGTTGCGGCTGCTTTCAGAAAGCTGCGACGGCTGCTGGATTGATTGAACATCTCTTCCTCATTCGTAACGGTGTCTCTGTTGAAGAACCTTGCTTAGAACGCCAGCTTCACAGCGATCTGTAGAATTCGTGCTGCCTGCGTGCTGGAGATGATGCCTGCCGTGGGCGATCCGATGGTTGCTGCAGGATTATTGAAGTTCGCGCGATTGAGTGTGTTGAATGCTTCTCCGCGAAGATCAAGGTCATAACGATCACCAAAGAGCACGTGCCGCTCGATTGTCATATCCACGTTGAAGTAGCCAGGGCCTGTGAGGATGCCGGTCCCAGAATTTCCAAAGGTGTACTGCGCTGGCGCAGCAAACGCGGTGGTGTCAAACCAACGATTGATCGTACGCCCCGACGACAGGGCACCGCTTCCAATGCGATTCGGGCGCTGTGTTCCACCACCCGACGAGTTCGATAGATTGCTGCTATAGAAGACAGTGAAAGGCGAACCTGAGTGCAGTGACCACACACTGCTCACACTCCATGGTCCAACGATGCGCGAGACAAAGCCGTGGTTGAGATAGCGGCGCTTTGGTCCGAATGGTAACTCGTATACTTCGTTAACTACCAGGTTATGACGCTGGTCATCGGCAGAGCGGCCGTAGTTGCAACGCAAGCAGCTGTTGTCCTGAATGTCGTTATTGCCTCCACCGTTGGGGTTGCCGAAGTCTGACAGGTACTTGGAATAGGTATAGGAAACGCCGAAGTTCAAACCACCGGAAGTTCGTTTCTCTGCATGCACCTGAAGGCTGTTGTAGTTGCCATCCGCGACGCCTCCACGATATGCAACATTCACCAGGTTGGGATTAATGGTGTAGTACGGGCGACGCGGTCCTTGATCACCTGCGCCGGGCCTCGATTGGTTGAGATTCAAACTGTTCACCAACAAGTGATGACTCACCGTGCCCACATAACTCACGTCCAGGATGACGTCCTTGCGCAACTCACGCTGCACACCAAGGCTGAACTGAGTAACGCTGGTCTGCCGTGTATTGGGGTCCCATACTGTTGGACTGCCTGTGGAAATGGCGGCAATGTTATTCGGATCGGGCGCAACTGGAGTTGGAAGACCGTTCCGCAACAACGCTGTTGGCGCTGAATTCACAGAGGTGGTGATGGCCTGTGCAAAGTAATACGGCAGGTTCTTATACAACTGTGCACCACCTACGAGCGTGTCCACATATGAAATGCCGAATCCTGCTCTTAGAACGGTCTTCCGCGATTCATCCAGTGTGTATGCAAGACCGAGGCGAGGCGAGATAGTCTTCAGATCAAAGTTTCGAAGACGACGTCCATTTCCATTTAAACCTGCTACCTTTAGCAGTCCCGTCTTTATATCAAGATTCGCCCAGTGATCATGCACCTCGTAGGGTGGAGCACTAATCTCCCAACGAACACCGTAATCAAGCGTCAGACGATCTGTGGCGCGCCATGTGTCCTGTGCGTACGGTGCAAGTTGAAAGGTTCGCATGCCAAAGCTACCGGTGAGGATGTTACGGCTTGCACTGTCAGTAGCACCCAACGCAAGATCGGCCAATGCGTAGTACTGCAACTGCGTTGCAGACACCGTAGCGGCGTTGTTCGCGCGCGTGTACTGACCATTGAAGTCAAAGGTTCCACGCACTGGAAAGGCTGAGAAGCCATTAAAGCGGTGACGAAGAAAAAGCAGTCCCACCTTGATGGTGTGGTTCCCGACGGTGTGCGTCAGGTTGCCATCGTATTGGAAGGTAGTGATATGGCTGATCTCTGGATAGGTTGAACTGTCGCCCAGCGTGGCAAATCCGCTGAGTGTGAATGCAGGCAGGCCACCAGATTGCGCGTTGTAATTGATACCGGGAATGCCGAGGTTTGTTGCTGCTGGAACATTCAGGTTTACTGGCGCAACATTAGCGTTCCACCGAACTACTGCCGCGTGCAGGTCAAGCAGTGTGTTTGCGGAGAATACGTGAGAGTAACCGAGCGTCCCCGAGTGAGCAAACGCATCTGTCTGGTATCCGTTGCCACCCGTTGAGAGATACTGGCCTACCTGAATATTTGCTGCGGGGTTGGGATACATGGTGCCGGGCACGGTCTGCGATGCGCGGTCGTACGCGTACTTGAAGAAGAGCCGATCTGAACTGAACAAGTTCTGGTCGATACGAACGTCGAACTGGTTGTCGCGCAACAACAAGCTTGGCGTGATGGTGTAGTTATTGGTTGCGTTGCCGTTGGTGGGCAACGGGATGAGACTGGCCAGCTTGACGGCTGAAGGATCGAGGTTAGCAGAGAGATTGTTGCCCGCATAAGGCGTACGTGTGGTCACGCCGCCCACCGTGGTTGTGGTGTACGGGTTATAGATCGTGGCGGGAGCACCACTGAAATTGCCCGTCTTCACCATGTTCACCATTGCTTGCGTTGGAATGGTTGTGGTTTGGGTTACGGGTGTGTGCTGGCGAATGCCCTGGTAGTCCGCGAAGAAGAACGTGTGATCACGGATGATGGGTCCACCAAGGTTGCCACCGAAAACATTGCGGTTGTACTTGGGTCGCGCAAGACCAGCCTGCTTTGCAAAGAATGTGTTCGCATTGAGCAGATCGTTGCGCAGAAACTCCCATGCAGCGCCGTGAAACTGATTCGCGCCACTCTTTGTGCTGACGAGCGTAACCGCACCTGCAGATTCCCCAAACTCGGATGTATAGCTGCTGGTCAATACGCGATATTCCTGAATGGAATCTACGACAGGCACGATCACGAGAGTGTTCAGCCACTGGTTGCGGTTATAAATTCCGTCAATCAGATACGAGTTGGTTGCGGCCGTTGTGCCATTCACGCTGAAGTTTGCGCCACCACGAATCGAGTACGCGCTGCCGCCCTCACCAAGATTGCTTGCCGTGCCCTGATGCGCTCCCGGTGTGAGCAATACAAGGTCCGTGAAGTTGCGTGTGGCAAGTGGCAGGTTCACAACCTGCTTGCTATCGACCAGTGACGAAACGGTACCGCTTTGCGATTGCAGCAGCGAAGCCTGCGCTGTTACTTCAACCGTCTCCGCTGCACTACCTACAGTCAAATCAAGATCCAATGTGAGCAAACTTGCCGTAGTAAGCGTGATGCCGGAACGATCCAGCTTCTGGAACCCTTGTGCTTCCACCGTTACGGTGTAGGAACCAATTGGCAACGATGATCCGACATAGTCGCCACTGGCATTCGAGTGCAGTGTTCGTGAAAACTGCGTTGAAGTATTGGTCAACGTAACCGTCGCATTGGGGACAACGGCTCCTGACTTATCTCGGACAGTGCCAAGGATGTTGCCAGTCTGCTGTGCATATGCCGCTGCACTTACAAGCAGGAGAGAAGGAACTACAAACAGCTTTTTCATGATGGCCTCAAAAATGAATCGTCGTTGCTTAAACGCGTACGTGCTGTGGTGATGGCAGTTTTTGCCATGTGCGGATCTGTGCCTTCATCGCCGCACATCGTTCTGCGTTCTCAGGAAGTGCCGCAACGTTATGCAACTCCTGCGGATCGGTCTTGAGGTTGTAGAGTTCGGGGATATCGTTTTCCCAAAGCGTGTACTTCCAGTCGCCTTCGCGAATCATGGTCTTCGGCTGTTTGCCACCGAGAGCGTATTCGGCATACACCGGACCAAATGCGTGGGCCTTTCCATCCAATAGCGGACGCATGGTGCGCCCATCATTTGGCTGTAACAGTGGCACGCCAGCAAGATCAGTAAACGTGGTGCACAGGTTCACCTGGCTCACTGGCTCAGTTACCGTGCTTGCGTGTTGTCCGGGAACGCGTAGTAACAACGGGATGCCGCAGGAACCTTCATAGAACTCAAACTTCGCCCAAAGTCCCAACTCGCCCAGCATGTCGCCGTGGTCGGACGTGTAGCAGACGATGGTGTCGTTCTCCAGATTCAGACTGCGCAGCGTGGCCATCACCTGCCCCAACGCGTCATCCATTTGGGCCAGATTTGCGTAGTAGAAGGCCAGCCGCTTCTTCGCTTCCATGGGGTCGTGCAACTCCGGGGTGGGAGCATCGAAGCCGATTGTCTTTTGTACTTCCTGAGGCAACGTTGCGAGGTTTGCCTTGCCCCAGCTGGCCGGCAACTCCATGTCCTGCCAACGGAACATATCTGCAAAGCGCTTCGAGGGCATAAATGGGTCATGCGGCTTGAGGAACGATGACACGAGGAAGAACGGCTTATCCCCAGTACCGAACCGCTTGAGAAAGCGATTCGACTCACGAGCCACAAACGACTCAAAGTGGTCTTCCTCTTGCATCAGCGAAACTTCGCCAACGGCGACTGATCCCTTTCGCGAATCAAGCGTGCGATGCCCCTTCCAAGGATCACCTTCCTCACGCCACAGGTCATCGATCTCGGGCAGTCCCGATCCAGAGTTTGGCCTCCCAAGCTCGTCGGCATACAACTGCGTTTTAGGCCCAAGTGCCTGGAACCAGTCATTAAAGCCCAGATGGTAATCAAAGCCGTGGGTCTGAGCGTCCACCCAATGCATCTTCCCAACCAGGCCTGTCATGTAGCCCGCCGCGGCAAAGTGGTGCGCCATGGTCTTGTGTTCAGGCGCATAGGGGGTCATGTTGTTCTGCGCTTCATTGTGATGGCTGTATAGCCCCGTCATCAGAGATGCTCGCGATGGCGTGCAGACAGGGTTGGTGCAGTAGGCCTGTGTAAAGCGGCTCCCCGTCGCCGCCAGGGCGTCGAGGTTCGGGGTGTGTGCAACTCGGTCGCCACTACAACCCATCACACGGCGGTTGTGCTGATCGGACATCAGCAACAGCACATTGGGGCGTCGCTTTTTGAGGGGAGCCGCGCCCGATCCACGAGTGACAGCCGCAACGGCAGCAAGCGATCCGGCCTGAGTTAGGAATGTTCTTCGATTCAATGCAATATCTCCACTGGTCTTACGAACCCTCGAAGCATTCGCTCTCTGTGTCCACGCTGCAAAGGTGAAAACACCGTGTATTCGCGCTAAATCACGAAAATAGAGCTACTTATCGAGGTTATGAAGGTGTGCTTTACACCGTGTAAAACACGAATTGCGTTTGGTATCAGCGGCAACGTACGATGTTCGACCAACGGATCAATCGCACAATACGGCGACGCTCGTCACCACGACACACTTTTTCAGAGAGGGGTTTAGCGCAGGCAACAACAGGTGGCCGCAAAAGGATGGGCCAAACAACTGTCGTAGATGGGCAGCAAAGTGCTCATGTGCTTTGCAGCATAGCAACAAACTCATCTGGCTTCAAATACATGGCTGAAGAAAAACGCGTTGTAGAGCCCGCTACCAACATTCTCCCCACCAAACGCGCGCGTCTGGCAGAGGCCAATCACCTACGCAATGATTCGCACGTAGACTCGCTGGAATGGCAGGCTGTCCTCCGCATTACCAATAGCCACGGATTCGCCAAATCGGCGTTGCTTTCGAACTTTCTTCGCTATGTGTGCGAGAAAAAGCTGCAGGGTCGCGTTACCGAAATTACGGAACAGCAGATTGGTACCCATGCCTTTGGTCGTCCAGCAGCGTATAACCCTGGCGACGACAATATTGTTCGCAACTATGCACGCATTCTTCGTCTGCGTCTGGATGACTTTTACGCCGAAGAGGGCCGTGACGAGGCACTGCGTATTGTCATTCCTCGCGGCAGCTATATTCCCCACTTCGAACAGCAGACTCTCCCGGTAGAGAACAGCCGGGTTCCGATTGCGAGTCTGACGGAGATTCCGCCGGCTTTGCCGGACATACCGGCACACATCTCTGAAGATCAACCAATCGGCCCAGCCCCGTTATGGAAAAGCGGGAAAGCCTGGACCATAGCCGCAGTTGCCGTGCTTCTGCTGATTGCGGCTGGTTACACTGGCAGACGAGCATGGGTCGCATTCCACCCGGATGCCTACACCGAGTTTTGGAATGAGGTGCTCACGCCGAGCCGTTCCAATGTGGTGGTGTTGGCTGACAGTGGCTTGGGGGTGCTGCAAGATATCACCGGAGCTCGAATCGGACTTCATGAGTATGCGTTCGGGGATACATCCGCTATAGCCACTGCATTCGCAAAGCGCTTCCCCGATGTCCCGTTCGGAATTGACCGCTTCAAAAACTTAACCAGCACAGCCGACATCCATAGTCTGCTTGATATTGCTGAGCAACCTCAGTTTGCTGCAACCCGCCCTCGTGTGCGCTCTGCGCAAGAGGTACACATGGACGATCTCTCCGATGCAAATGCAATCATCGTAGGTGGTCCGCGAGCAAATCCGTGGGGTGATCTTTATGAGCCAGCCTCTGATTTTCGCTTGGAAATCCCTGGCGAGTTTCACGGTTCCCAATTGGACGCGCGTGTCGTCATCAACAAGGCCCCCAAGGCTGGTGAAGCCAGTCGATATTCCAATGGATTCCATGCAGAAGGTGGCTACGTAAACCACAGCATCCTCTCATTTCTGCCTAGCATTGATGGCCATGGCCATGTCCTGATCTTCCGCGGAGGCAATATGGGAGCGACGCAAGCAACTGCAGACTTTGCGACTGACAGGCTTTCCATGGACCCGATTCTCAAACTCGCTCGCAATGCCGATGGAACCTTGCGCCCGTTTGAAGTTCTGCTGGAAACGCGTGTCGTTGGCGCAAGTTCACCCAAGGCCGAAGTCGTGCTCGTTCATTACAGATGATCTGTCGACCGAGAACTTGCAAACCTTCCATGGCAGCTCATGCCGCGAGCACTGGATTCCCAATCTGCGAGACGCCTAGATCTAAGTATCGCTGGGTGAGACGAAATAGTACTTCACTGTAGCGTGCAATTCACGAGGCCGGGAGTGTCTTCCCTGTGTGAAAACGCGAACGCTGTTGGGGAATTCGATACATCCGAGGATGCGAGCCCGCCCGATCAATGATTCAAAAATGAAACGGCAGCTACTTACCTATTTGCGCGGGGCATTCGCGTTGACACGCCTTCGTACTGAGAACTACAAGGCTCGTGGAAATTACAAATCCCCCCGCTGAAGCTTTCTGACCTTGGTGCCAGAAGGCTTAGGAGACCCTATGTTTTCAAAACGAGGTTGGCTTTCGCTCAGTATTTCCTGGCTTTTCTCTCTGCTGATAAGTGGGTCGATGAGCCATGCACAGGTAAGTTATACAACGACGTGGGCTGGAAACTCATACTCAACGACTCCTACATATGTTGGGAACGCAATGCGTTCGATGTGGGTTGCGCCTGAGGGCGTCATCTATACCGCATCCATGTGGGATGAAAGCCAGGGCAGCATCAACGTCTATCAGAATGGACAGAAGACAAACACTATCGGCGCGCATGGAGAGGCTCAAGGCGGTGCCATTAGCGGCGATGCCACACATCTTTTCTCCGCACTGCAGTTCAATACAAGCCTGGGCGGCAGCGGTTATATCGGGCGCTACAACCGCAGCACCGGTGTGCGTGATCTGACCTGGTCCGCGAGTACAGACTTAACGGAGCGACGCGCCGATGTCATCACAGGAATCGCCGACACAGGAACGCTCGTTTACGTCAGCGATCATCCCGACAACCTGGTGCGTTGCTACACGACTGCGGGAGTATGGCAATCGGACTGGAGCCTTACCGATCCGGGTGCGATAGCAATCGATGGATCGGGCAACATATGGGTCGCTCAGATGAACGAGGGAACGATCCAGGAGTTCTCATCGTCGGGAACCGCGCTGAGCACAATCAATATTGGAGCCAGTGCGCGGCCGTCAGCTTTGTATTATGACGCGGCCAACAACCAGTTGATGGTTGGCGATCAAGGCCCGAACATGAACATCCAGATTTATGGAAACCTGTCGAGCTCACCTTCCGTAGTGGCATCTTTTGGTGTGCAGGGCGGATATCTCGATTCGACTACTGGCAACAAAGGTCAGACCGGAAGTAAGCGTTTCACACGCATCGTTGGCATTGGAAAAGACAGCACAGGGAATCTGTATGTGCTCAACAATCCCTGGGGTGGAACCTGGGATCTTGGAAGAAATGGCAAAACAGACATTCATGCTTACAACAGCGCTGGGGTGTTGCAGTACACCTTGCAGGGCTTGAACTTCGAAGGCAATGCCGCTTTCGATCCCGGCACGGATGGAGCTTATCTATACGGTGGTCAGGATGTCTTCTCTGGCACGGCTGCTGCGGGATATGCCGGCAATAGCGTCGATACGATCGACTACCCCACAGACCCTCGCGTCGACATAACCAATAACAGCCGTGGCTTCGATTTCGGCCTTATAACCAGTGTCAATGGCCATCGCATCCTTGCAGCCGCAGGGCAAAACCCGGATATCTTCCTGTTTTCGTATTTCCCCACCAACCAATACGCATCAATACCTTTTGGTACTTTGCCGGGACAAACCAGCCCAGTGGGTTACACCAACTACTTCAATACCACTGCTCGGGTTAGAAACGGATTCTGTCTTGATACCAACGGAGACATATGGGTTGGATTGGACAAGACCAACGCGATCACACATTATCCGTTGACGGGCTTCGACGCCAATGGTGTGCCAATTTATGGGACACCGACGACAACACCAACACCATCAACGATCGCTCCCCTCGGCGGCATTGAGTACATCCCCTCCACTGACACGATGATCCTGATGAGTGCGAACTCTACCGACTGGACGTCACTGGGTAGTCGTGTCGAGGTTTACCACGGTTGGCTGGCTGGCAACACCACAACACCGAATCCGGTCATCAACCTAAAGACTGGCCAGAACCCCAAGGGACGAGCGGCAGCAGGAAATTATCTGTTCATCTCGTACGTCCACACTGTGCCCGATGTCGATGCCTATAACCTGACGACGGGCGCCAACGATCTCACAATGACCAGTGCCGATCCCAATGTTGCAGTGGGCAACGATGTGGATTCGATGTATGGCATTCGCGCCTATAAAACCAACAATGGCCAATACCTAATCAGCAAGGACAACTACAACAACAATTCGATTGTTATTCACAGGATGACGGTCGTGCCAACGCCGGACTACACCATTGCTGCCACGCCCAGTTCACAGACGGTATCGCAAGGAAGCAGCACAGCCTACACAACGACCGTTAGCGACCTGAATGGTTTTAGCGATACTGTGAACCTAAGCGTGAGCGGGCTACCGACTGGAGCTACCGCGAGCTTCAGTCCGACGTCGGTCAACACGTCCGGAAGCTCGACATTAACGGTTGCAACAGCATCGACAACAGCTGCCGGCACATACACGTTAACAATCACAGGTGCTACCAGCACCCTGTCTCACACAGCTACTGTAATGCTGGTTGTTTCGGGCCCCCCCGACTTCAGTGTCTCGGCAAGCCCGAGTTCACAGACAGTCGCACAGGGCAATAGCACCACGTACACAGCATCCGTCAGCGCGATCAGTGGCTACACAGGAACGGTCAACCTAAGTGTGAGCGGATTGCCCACAGGAGCTACGGCGAGTTTCAGTCCGACGTCAATCTCCGGTTCCGGCAATGCGGCACTCACAATCGCGACAGCAACGACGACTCCGACAGGAACGTACACTCTAACCATCACAGGTACGAGTGGCAGTCTTTCGCATTCAGCCGCCGTAACGCTGGTGATTCCGACACCGGACTACAGCATTTCAGCAACGCCCGCTTCACAGACGGTGTCGCAGGGAAATGGCGCAAACTACACAACAACAGTCGCTGCGTTGAATGGCTTCAGTGGTGCTGTGAACTTAGCAGTAAGTGGATTGCCCACGGGAGCGACAGCAAGCTTTAATCCGACGTCCGTCGCGACTTCGGGAAGTTCAACGCTGACAATCACCACGGCAAGCACAACGGCAATTGGTACGTACACACTGACAATCACAGGTACCAGTGGCAGCCTGGCGCATTCGACTACGGTCACTCTGACCGTCAGTGCAACCACCGGAGGCCTGCCCACAGGATGGGCGGACCAGGACGTAGGCAGTGCAAGCATTGCCGGAAGCGCCAGCTACAGCAACGGCACGTTCACAGTGAACGGCTCCGGAACAAGCATTACTGGTACTGCCGATCAGTTCAACTACGCCTATCAGACCGCAGGCACAAACTACACCATTACGGCTCGCGTTGCGAGCATGACAAACACGAACAGTGGAGCGCAGGCAGGTGTGATGATTCGAGAGACACTCCCACCGGGTGCGGCGATGGTGAACATCAATCTCACACCATCGAACGGTGTCACTTGGGTCTACCGCACAACCACCGGTGGCAGTGCGAGCGGCGGCAGGACAAGCGGCCTTATAGCTCCGTACTGGGTTCGCCTTGTTCGCAATGGCAGCACCTTCACCGGATACTACTCAGCTGATGGAGTGACGTGGACGCAGCAGGGCACGGTCACGCTAACGATGGCGAACAGTGTTTACATTGGACTTGTAGTAAGCAGCCGCACCAACTCCCAGTTGGGCACGGCAACCTTCGACAACGTCTCCATCACGACCCCGTAACTTTGCACACTGGGCCTCTTCTGAATCTCGGCTGAAGATCGAGATTCAGAAGGGGGCTATATTTCTTGTATCGCATCGTGAAATGGCTTTTGGGGTCCGAGAGGGAATGCCTTCAATGAGAACCACAGGGTTGGTCCCGTTTGATTCATATTCATTAGGCAATTGCGTGTGATTCTGCGAAGTAGGCAAATCGCCACACACGAAAAATGAAACGCATAAGAGATGGGGCTGAGTTGCTCGCCCATTATGTTGCAGTACTCCTATAGTGCCAGTATGTACCGTTCTTTCGCAGCGTTTGTCGGTTTAGGAACTTTCGCACTCGTTTTCTGCGGACATGTTCAGTGTCAGGCGCCTATGGCACAGGAAAGCACGCAAGCTCGTGGAATTTCGATTCCTTATGAGTCAAAGGAAGCCGGTTTGTTGACGATTGCTCTGGAAGACGACAAGGGCAACCGCATCAAGAATCTTTCTCCAGACATACCAGTGCATACCGGACACAACGTCATCACATGGGACGGCAGTTCGCTGGGCGGCGTAGCGCATCCGGGACGCTACCATGTGCACGGCTTGTTCCATCAAAAGATCGTGCCGCATCTGCAATACTCCATCTACTCGCCGGGGACGCCACCGTGGCCCAAAGCGGATGGCACAGGAGCGTGGCTTGCCGACCATACCGCCCCGGCATCCGCTCTGTTTCTTCCGGAGGGGAGTACATGGCCTACACATTCAACATCGCCGCAAATCCTTTTCGGTGCGCAAGCGGCTGAAGCTGGCCACGCTCTGATGTGGACCGATCTTAATGGCCACAAACTGGATGGGATAAAGATACGCGGGTGGAATGGCGGCATCGCTCTTGCACGTGATGACGGACGTGAGAGAAATCCAGATCACATTGCCTATACGGTATATGTCGTTAATCCAAGCCGGGATTTCGGAAAGACAGATCCTGGCGGTTTGCAGATCTTCATTCTCACGAACACTGGATTAACTCCGCTAGAGAAAGTTGTTGGCGGAATACAGATGCACGACGCGTTCCGCGAACTTGTGGGACTCGGCGTACAGAACGGTCTTCTACTGCTTGCCAATCCTGCAGCGAATGAGATTGTCGCGTTTGACGTGAGACATGGCGCGCAGCCATCGTTTGCGAAGATAACGCTCCCCCGATTGGGATCGTTGGCATTTGAGCCAGATGGTCATCTGCTAGTGAGCACCGATGGGAACATCACACGATTCGCAGTACAGAACGATTGGCATACGCTGCGCCTGACGGATCCGCAGAAAGTAGTGCCCGCATCTGCTCTCGAATCGCCGAAACAAATCATTGAGAAGGACCGTGAGATCTATGTCACCGACTGGGGACATAGCCATCAGGTGAAGGTGTTCTCATCGGTCACAGGCAAGTTGGCACGCACCATTGGGCGGCCGGGCGGTCCTCAGATTGGTCCTTATGATGAGCAGCGCATGGCGCATCCGCTGGGCATGACAATCGATTCCAATGGCGTGCTGTGGGTTGCGGAAGAGGACTATCTTCCGAAGCGCATCAGCCGTTGGGATGCCAGGACAGGACGCTTTCTCAACGCTTGGTACGGGCCCACGCAGTATGGTGGCGGAGGCTTTTCCGACCCGCATGATCTCTATCGGGCCTACTATCCCTCCATCGGTAATCCCGGCAGCATGGGTCTGCTTGAGTTTCGTATCGATCCCGCTAGCGGCAAGGAACAACTTGCGGCTGTACGTTATCGGTTTCCTGATCCGCTCAATGACAGCATCAGTTACAGCGGTTATCAAACCAAACCCATCTTCTTCCCCAACGACATGATTCCCGTGGGCTCACACGGCGGCATCACTCCTGCACAAACCTTCTATTACAAAGGCCATCAGTACTTCACCGATTCGTACAACACGTACTGGTATAACCAGACGACCGTCACCAACCTGTGGACTCTTGAAAACAGTGTCTGCCGTCCTATTGCCAGTGCGGGTTGGGTGGGACCGGTTGGCAATCCGCATCACTGGGCCACGCTCGATCAGCCGGACATCCGCAGCAAAATGCCACCGGGCGATCCTAACCAGACGTTCTTCGTCTGGACAGATCGCAACCATGATCACGCTGTGCAGGCCGACGAAGTTGAGTTCTTCCGTCCGTCTGCAAAGGGCGGGGCAGGCGTCGTTTTCCAACCAGATCTTTCAATCATCAGCGATGGCCCCTATCACTTGCCAACAGCATCGGTTGACGCCGCGGGTGTGCCTTCGTTTGATCTTTCGAAGCTTGCACTCCTCTCGAAGACCCCGGCAAACGGCGATGTGGCACTTAGTCCCGACGGTTGGTTTGTCGCGGATATGAGCGGCTATAAGGATGGACAGTTGCGCTGGCGCATACCGACACGTCCTTCTTCCTTGCCTCCTTCGGGTGCCGGAGATATCCAAGATCCCAAGCGCATGTTGGGTTATCCCGTCCGGCCTTCTGCAGGGCAGGCCGGATACTTGGTAGCGCGTTATTCCTACATGGGTGAGATATACGTTTACACCGTCGATGGCCTTCTTGTAGCCACGCTTGGAGGCGACACACGCAGCGCCCCGTTCTGGCCCTATTCCAACCAGACTCGCGATATGGAGATCACTGGTCTCAGCTTCGAAGCGGAACAATTCTGGCCGTTCATGTTTGGCGAGGATGATGGCAATGTTTACTTATCTGTTGGAAAGTGGCACACATCCATTGTCCGACTCGATGGACTTGCATCGATCCGACGCGTGGACCTTGGTGACATCACGGTGAGCCAACAGCAGATTGCCGAAGCGGCATCGCTACGCGACGAATCTGTCTTGCGCGAAAAGTTAAAAGGCGAAGTTGAGGTTCATCATGTTGGCGCATCCATCAAAGCCTCTGTTGGTAGCTGGCCGGCAAAAGATTGGGCAACAATCGACAAAAATGCTTCCTTCCAACTGGGCACTGATGGCAAAAACCTGATCGTTGCCTATCGCACCACTCACCCGGACTTGCTGCGTAACTCTGCAACAGAATTTCCATTTGCCTTTACGCAGGGTGGCGGACTCGACCTGATGGTGCGTGCTTCCGGTCCTAGTGATGATCGTCATGCTACGAATGGCGACGCTCGCCTCTTCGTAACGCGTCGCAACGGCAAACCGCTTGCGGTTCTTTACCACCAGAAGAGTAGTACTCCGGGACATCGTGTCAGTTTTGCCTCTCCCATCAGTGAAGTTGTCTTTGACGATGTGGAAGACGTGAGTGATCGCGTTACCCTTTCCGCGGACGGCGGATTCTATCAAGTCTCCGTCCCGATGTCTCTGCTTGGACTTGAGCCATCTGCTGGCGAGCAGTATCGCGGTGATGTAGGCTTTGTCCTCAGCAATGGCACGCGTGCGCAGGCCCGTGTCTATTGGCACAACAAGGTGGATGCCATGACTGCCGATATTCCCAGTGAAGCAAATCTTAACCCTGGTCAATGGGGTCTATTTCGATTTTGATGTTGAATTCAATGCCAACCGCCGAGATTCACTGCCTTGCCGCCACGGGCGACATTTGCGGCGAGGGTTGTGTATGGCATCCGCAGCAGAATGCTGTTTTCTGGACTGACATCAGCCGCGGTTTACTCCATCGTCTGCAGATCGAAAGCGGCCACGTCGAAACTTGGAGTTTCGATCAGCCGGTTACTGCCGTTGTCCTCACCAGTAACACTGAGCTTCTTGTTCTTATTCTTGGTGGCAGGATCGTTCTCTGGGACACGCGCGCGCATCGAGAAGTAGACGTTCTATTCCGCCTGCCTGAATGGCCTGGCGTCCGTTGCAACGATGCGCGTGTTGATCCTGCTGGCGTTCTCTGGTTTGGTACCATGCAGAATAATGTGCGAAGCGATGGCACGACTATGGAGATTACGGAGTGGAGAGGTGCACTGTATTCACTTGCAGCCAAGGGCGAAGTAAAGCAGTGGCACTGCGGCTTTGGCATCAGTAATACATTCGCATGGTCGCCCAATGGCGAGGCGATGTACTTCGCCGACACACTTGCAAACACGATTTATCGCGGCCACTTCAATCCCATACACAGCAGCCTTGAAGGCCGCGAGGTTTTCTTTCAACACTTCCAGCGTGGGCTTCCTGACGGTTCCACCATGGATGCCGAAGGATATCTATGGAACTGTCGCTACGGCGGCTCATGCATCGTTCGCATCGCTCCCGATGGAACGGTTGAGAGAATCATCGAGACGCCAGTCATCAATCCCACGACATGCACTTTCGTTGCAGACAACGAAGGGACTCTGGTTTTCACCTCCGCCGGCAATGCAATGCCCCACGGTGGTCCCGCAGAGTCCCTCTTTGCTTTTGAAAGTGGCGTGCACGGGTTACCCGTTACGCCGTTCTCCCTATAACCGAACGGCGAGTTGTGCGAGCAATCCGCCGTCCGCACGATAGGAAGCTCCAGTAATAAACGAAGCCTTCTCGCTCAGAAGAAACGTAATCAGGTTCGCAATCTCATCCGCGCTGGCTACGCGCCCCAGAGGATGATTCTCTCCCCATTGTTGTAACGTTTGTTCCAGCCCATCGGCTCCGCTAAAGCGCTCTGCTGAGGAGCGAACCATCGGTGTATCAACAGTGCCCGGCAATACTGCATTCACGCGGATGTTGTCCTTTGCGTGATCGACGGCCATCGCACGAGTAAGGGCCTCTAAAGTTCCTTTGCTTGCCGCATAGGCAGCAACACCTTCCTGGCACGCCAGCGCCTGGACGGAAGACACCAGAACGATCGCGCCACCACTGCGCATCACGGGAATTGCCGAATGGCATGCCAAGAACGCCCCGCGTGCATTGATTGATTGCACCAGGTCATACTCCTCTGCAGTCGTACTGACGACCGAACCGTAGTGCTGGATACCAGTGCTATATACGAGCCAGTCAAGCGGTTTTCTTTCCGTTGCACGCCGCACAGCCTCGCTTACCTGCTCTTCATCACGCACATCGCATGGGATGTGCAGCGCCGCGCTGTTTTCGGATGGCTTGCTTACATCGGCAATGGCAACTTGAGTCCCAAGCTCCATTAGGGCCTTGGCTGTGGCCCATCCAATGCCGGAAGCTCCGCCGAAGATCAGTGCGTTCTTATTCTGTAAATCCATCTTGCTTAGCCTTCCATCATCCATCGTTCTGCCATCATGAAGGCCCCGCGCAATTCTGCCAGCCCACGCAAACGCCCCACTGCGGGATATCCCGGTGCAGCTCCGCGCTCGCGATCGTTCAACAACTCCTGCCCATGATCCGCACGGTACGGCAGGCTGCGCTGATCTCCGAGTGAAGTGCGGCGGTACTTCTCTCGAACGACTTCGAGGATGATGCTGATCAGATCGGCATCACCTTCAAGGTGTGCTGCTTCAAAGAATGATTCGACCGCCGAATCAGCGCGCTGCTCTCTCTGCGTGGACCGCAAATGCAGGAACCCGATGCGAGGTGCAAACTCAGAGACCATTTCTCGCAGTTTGTTATCTGCCCGCACGCCAAGCGCACCCGTACAGAATGTGAGAGAGTTCGCGTCTCCCGCATATTGCCCGAGTATCCAGCGCAGGTCTTCCGCCGTGCTTACGATTCTCGGCAGTCCCAGCAGGGGCCGTGGAGGATCATCTGGATGAATGCACAACCGCACGTCGCATTCATCCGCTACAGGAGCGACGATACGCAAGAACTCTGCCAGAGAGAAACGAAGCGCATCGGGAGTAATCCCTTCATAACTGCGCAGCAGCTCCGTTGTCTCTTCGAGAGTCAGCTTCTTATGTCCGCCCGGCAAACCATCCAGGATCGTCGCGCGGAGCTCGTCTTGCTGTGCGGGGGATAGAGCCTTGAAATAACGGAGGCCCTCCCGGCTCAGATCCTCACCCCACTCTGCTTCCGCTCCAAGCCGTTTCAACATGTACACATCGAAAGCTGCAAATGCCACAACATCGAATCGCGTGGTGTAACCGCCTCCGGGTGCAGGCTCATGCAGGTGTGTCCTTGTCCAACTGAACAGCGGCATCCAGTTGTAGGCGATGGTCTGGATACCGCAATCGGCGAGATGGCGAATGGATTGAATGAAGTTCTCTACATCCTCTTGCCAGCCGGGTGCACACATTTTCATGCGCTCCGTTACGCCCAGACTTTCGACAACAGTCCACTCCAAGCCTGCTGCTCGAATGAGCTCCTGCCGTTTCCGAATTGCTTCGATCGGCCACACTTCGCCCATGGGGATTTCGTGTAAAGCGGTCACGATACCGGTTGCTCCGGCTTCGCGCGCGTCTCGCAATGTGACACGATCCTCAGGGCCGAACCAACGCCACGTCTGCTCCAGTACCATCTTCGCCTTTCTGACAGAGCAGCTTCCGTTTCACGACCGGCTAGCGCATACTTTGCCTACTACACGTGCTTTGCGATAAGTTTTTCCGTGCTGAGTTTCGAGAGGTTTCATAGACTCCCTCCACCAGCCTCAAGATGCTACGGCGCACACCATGTCACAGAAAACAGAAGTTCGGCTAGAAGAGGTTCGTCTTGCATTGTGAAACATCTGCATTAACGTCGGATGCCTTCCTGTCGCGGAGGTCATTATGAAATCGGCCACGAAGTCTACTCGAAGTGAGGCAAATCCTAAGCGTGGATACACGATTCAGGCAGTTGTGCGGGCCGCTTCCATCCTCAACGCGTTTCAATCCACATCAGAGGTGTTGGATCTGCGCGTTGTAGCTGCACGCGTGGGGCTGCATAAAGCGACGACCTTTCGCTTGTTGGAAACGCTAGTGGAAACACATCTTCTGGAAAGGGCCGGCAAGCGAGGTTACCGCTGCTGCGTGCAACTTGCACGCAATAAACGCTACCGCATTGGTTATGGCTCCCAGACCAGCCTATTGCCCTTTACCGGAGCAGTAAGTGATGGCCTTGTTGTGGCGGCGAACAATGCAAACATTGATCTTCTGGTGCTGAACAATGCTCTTAGCCCTCGTACGGCGTTGCAGAATGCGGACGCTTTCGTGTCGGAGAAGGTTGATCTCGTCATTGACTCTCAGATCAATGTCGGCATTGCGGCCCAGATTGCGGTGAAATTCGCGGCTGCCCGCATTCCATTCATCGCCATCGACATCCCGCACCCAGGCGCCATTTACTTTGGGGCGGACAATTACAAGGCAGGCCGCATGGCAGGCCGTCATCTGGCGAAATGGGCCGCCAAAAACTGGAAGAGCGGACCAGAGCAGATCATCCTTCTCGGCGTGGACGCCGCAGGTCCCCTCCTGAATGCGCGACTTTCCGGTGTGCTCGACGGCATACATGAAATGAATCCCTCTGCGCATCGCATTCCAACGCATCATTACGACACCAAGGGCGGCCAATTTGAAGCCACACTGGATGTCGTTCGCCGACATATTCGCCGTCGTGCGCCGGAACGCGCGCTTATTGGTGCGGTGAATGATTCCACTGCCTTGGCGGCGTTACAGGCCTTTCGCGAGGCCGGACTCGAGCGTTGCTGTGCCATCGCAGGGCAAGATGGAAGCCTGGCTGCACGTGAGGAGTTGCGTAGACGCTCAAGCCGCCTCATCTGTTCGGTGGCGTACTTTCCAGAAACCTATGGTGAAAGACTCATCCGGCTGGCGCTGGATGTGCTCAAACACAAACCAGTCGCCCCCGCCGTTTTTGTGGAACATGAGCTGCTAACACCGCAGAATGTCGACAAGATTTACCCCAACGATACATGGATGAAATCGGCTCCCGAGTCGATCTAGTTGTCGTTTGCCTCCTAGTAACAACGCTCAAACTATCTCGCATTGTGCGACGCGTACTGTGAGGCGTTGAGACAGACATGCGGCAAGGAAACTCACTGTAGATAGCCTTATGGGCATTGAAACTACTGGCTCCATAAGGTACTGCTCAATCGATGCAACTACTCCGTCATATTTCACATTGTGATACACAGGCAACGGGTCGCTTTAGCACAGCGACATCGTTGACATGCTTTTCTGCGAAGAACTACAAAGCTGCTCGATTCAGACAACGCAAAAGCGTAACGTGTGTGCGCGGTAGTTGTCATAGGTGAATTTCCTGGGAGGCTGATCCAAATGAGTCGACACGATAAGAAAGAAGAACAAGCTTTTATGAGAAGGTTACGCATCGGCTCTGCAGCAAATGTAGCGCTGTCATTTTCCTTGCCGCGTCCGAGCACAGCCATTGCGCTGTTAGCATTCGCGGTCAGTGCCTCTGCACAGACCGGGCAAGGTGCTATCGGCGGTTCGGTGACTGACAACCTGGGGGCTCTGGTCCCTGGGGCTAAAGTGCAAGTTGTCAGCCAGTCCACCGGAGTGCAACAGACAGCGACCACAAACAACAACGGCCTGTTCCGCATTCAGTCATTGAATCCGGGCCTGTATACCGTCACCGTTGAGAAAGATGGTTTTCAGCGTGTATCGGAACAGTCTGTCAATGTATCGGCCGTAGGTACCACGCCGCTTGATATCAAGTTAGCCATCGGCGCAGCGACCGACGTGGTAACAGTGACATCAGATTCCGATCTGCTCAGCAAATCAGAATCGAATGTGACGACTACCGTCGATCACGCCATTGTTGAGAATCTTCCGTATCCGGAACGCAGCTCACTCGAAGCTGCTCTCCTGGTCCCGGGTGTTGTTGGCGATCCTCTGCAACCCGGTGGCATCTCAACCGAAAACCCCGGTGCTTATACGAGTTATGTCACACCGGGCGCCGGCATTGTTGTGGGTGGAGCGCCTCCGGGAACAAGCTCTATCGTGGTCGATGGTTCCGATGTGACGCAGTCCAGCCTTGCACGTACTGGCGTCAACCTCTCTGGTCGCATGGTGCAGGAGACGACCGTTATTACGACTGGTCTTTCTGCCAAATATGGCAGGACGGGCGGCGGTGTCATCGTTCAGAGCAGCGCAGCAGGTACAAACCAGTATCACGGCGCAATTACCTACAGCCACACCGATCCTTACTTCAACGCCTTCCCGGATGGTGGAACGATTCGGAGCGCGTTGCACGAGAACTACTACGGCTTCTACGTTGGCGGCCCTGTATACATTCCCAAGATCTATCCGTTCAAGGACAAGACCTTTTTCTATGTTGGCGTTGAACCTGCTCGCCTGCAGAACTCTTTCGGGTTCCGCGGTACATTTCCCACGCCCGATGAGCTGGCAGGTCACCTCAACAACTCACTCACGCTGCTCAATCAGGCAGTCCTGAAGAGTTCCGGTTATGCGGCGGCGCTTGCGGCTCCACGTATCGGCGCCATCAACTACCAATCCACCATCAATGCGAATGGCTTCCCCAATGGTCCCTATGACGCGTCCCAGATAAGGGCTATCGCTAACAACGACGTATCCGCACAGCTTGCTCAGAACTCTTTTGCGAAGTATGTTCTGTCACAATTTCCAACGCCGTCCAATCCTGGCCCTTACATCAAGTTTGATAATTCGCAGGCAACATCTCAGAACGACGGCACCAACGCAACCTACAAGCGTGGTGTGATTAACACGGACAATCGCTATTCCTTCCGTATTGATCAACACTTCAACAACGATCAGTTTTTTGTTCGCTACACAGTGATCCCAGTTGGCGCCCAGCGTTTCTTTGCTGTTGATGCGAGTAATCCGCTGACGATCGTACCGACTGACTCTGCTGCCACCCACGATATCGCAATGGGCTATACGCGCACACTTAAAGAAAATGTGGTCAATAGCTTTCACTACTCCTTCATGCGCGTTAATCAGCAAAGGCTTGCGCCGCCCAGCACACGTAGCAAAGACTATGCTGCTGCCTACGGACTTACACCAGCGTCTTTTGGTTATGGCTTTCCGAGTCTCGGCAACCTGAACGCAAACGGTGTTGGTTACACCATGCAGATGGGCCTTTCCAACGCTGCGATTCAAGTGGACCAGAACTTCATTGCGGGTGACGATATCACCTGGGTACACGGGCTCCATCAGTTCCAGTTCGGCGGAGAGGTTCGCTGGCTCCAGTCGAATCAGTACGACCTTGGTGGCGCTACCGGAGGCCGCTATGCCTTCTCGGCCGCGCAAACCAACAACGGTTCCACCGGTGGTGCTCCGCTTGCCACTTTTATCCTGGGCACGATCTCTTCTTTTTCAAACACACCTGTTGAGATACCGGGCTACTATCGCTGGCGTTACTATGCAGGTTATTTCCAGGATGATTGGCGCATCCTGCCCAACCTCACCATCAACGCCGGGCTTCGCTACGAAATCGAAACGCCTAGGATGGAGAAGTTCAACAATCAGGCCTACGTTCGGCTCAATATGCCCGGTACGTTGAATAACCTGACAACCTCCACGGCACTCTGCTTCTCTGGAGCCTGCGGCAACCCGAAGACGCTTTGGCCCACAAACTATGCGGGTTTTGAGCCTCGTGTTGGCTTCGCTTACGCTCCCACACCCAAGACCACGGTTCGCGCAGGCTATACGCTACAGCGCCTCCCGCTGACGGGCTACGAAAATGTTCCCGATCCCAACTTCAATGTTGCTTCGCAGGCAGTGGGCGGCCAGACAGGCGGCACAATCGCGAACTCAACGGTTAACTACATTACCAATCCGGTTGGCCCACTCACTTCGGCTTACACGGCACTCAATGGAAACCGTGGCCCCATCCTGTACACGACTGGCTTGACACCCGTCTATGTCGACCAGACCAACAAGGTTCCCTATACGCAGATGTGGAACCTCACGCTGCAGTATCAGCCCTCGACACGCACCGTTCTGCAGGCAACCTACAACGGTTCCAAAGGCACGCATCTTGCGGGCGCATTTGGCGGTGGTGGTTACTCCAGCGCGTTGAATATTCCTTCGCTTTCGACGATTACCAATGCTGTCCAAACACATCAAAACCTGGGCGCTTCAGCTCCTAACCCGTGGGGCATCACCCAGAACGGCGCACTGGTATCCGAAACCGGGCTGCAATTGCTTAACCCGTATCAGAACTTCTTCAACCAATCGATCAACGAGCTCTATCCGCGCGGTGGAACGATGGAGTACAACGGTCTTTACCTGAGCGTGAACCATCGCCTGGGGCGCGGTCTCTCTGTACTTGCAAACTACACATGGTCGAAAACTTTGGATAACATCCCTGACACCAACACGGGTGCAAATGGTGGTGGCTTCGGTTATGTTCTTCCGCAGAACCCGAATAACCCCTATGCTGAGTGGTCGGTGGCCAGCTTCGATCAGGCAAGCCGACTCAAGATTGGCTATACGTATGATCTGCCGATTGGCACGGGGCAAAGCCTGGATCTACACAATGGCCTTCTCAACAACATCCTTGGGCATATCTCCACCGCAGGAATTGCAACCTATGCAGATGGCTTGCCTAACGCCATTTCCCTGGGCACCGTGGGTAACTTCATCTCCGTAACGCCGGGTGGAACCAATGGTTGCAATCCCAACGGCGCCAACAAGTTCTGCACGGGAAGCGCATTGCCCTCCGGAACCGGATACTACGTGCGGCCCAACATTGTTCCCGGCGTTCCGCTGCTCAACAAAAACTGGAAGAAGAACGCTCTCAACTCGAGCTTTGTTCCATACCTCAACCCAGCCGCGTTTGGTTGCACTGTGAATGGAGCTGGCGTCGCAACAAGCTGCCTGGCTCCTGGATCACTGAATGCTCCCGAACTTGGCAACGCACCTCGTACACTTGCCGGTGCACGGTCTCCGCGCGAAGCACTCTTCGATATGCGCTTCAGCAAAGGATTCCAGCTTGGTGCGCGCTATAACCTGCGGATCAACAGTACCTTCATCAACGCGTTCAATCATCCCGTGTATTACGGCGTTAATCGTTCGCTGCTGAGTTCCACGGTGGCATCCAATGTTACGGGCACCCTGGCGCACACACCGGCTGCGAACTTTGGACAGTTCAATCAGTCGCAAACCGCAGGCATGTCGCGAGTCATCCTTGTGGGCGGAGAGTTCACCTTCTAACGGCTAACAACAACGACACATGCATTCTGGCCAGCGATCCCGCAGAAACGCGGACCGCTGGCCAAAGCATTTTAAGGAGATGACGGAGCGTGAAGAAAATGTTCAAGGCCACCGCGTGGAGATGCGCGCGGTTTGTTTTTCTGCCATTGGTGATTAGTTGTTTTCCCGGTACGAAGGTAGAAGCGCAGTCTTCACCGATAACAATTCCACTCTGGTCCGGGACTGCCCCACTGTCGAAAGGTTCGACGGACGCGGATCAACCATCCGTGGATGTTTATCTACCAACCACAAATCCCGCACAGACCGGTGTGCTTGTCATTCCTGGGGGCGCTTATGGATATCTGGCAGCGCCGGAAGGAAAGCCGGTTGCCGTCTGGCTACAGGAGCATGGCGTTGCCGCTTTTGTGCTTCACTATCGCGTCGCTCCTTACCACTATCCCACCGAAATGCTGGACGGCTTGCGTGCTGTCCGCCTTATTCGTGCCAGGGCAGATGAGTTTCATATCTCTGTAGAAAAGATTGGCGTGTGGGGATTTTCCGCTGGCGGACATCTTGCTTCGTACCTCATGACGCAATGGCAACAACAGTTGGCATCTACACCAGACAGCAGCGATGCGGTTAATGCACGACCCGACTTCGGAATCCTTGCATATCCTGTGATCTCCATGCGGCCCGAGATCACTCATCATGGATCGCATGAGAATTTGCTGGGTCCCCAAGCAACGTCAGAGCAAGAGGCTCGGCTATCCAGTGAACTTCATGTCGACACAAATTCACCGCCTGCCTTCTTGTTTGCAACCACAGATGACGGTGTGGTTCCGGTGCAGAACAGCATGTCCTTCTATGCGGCCTATATTCAAAAACATCTTCCCATCGAGATGCACTTGTTTGAACACGGACCCCACGGTGTTGTGCTTGCGCAGGATTTGCAAGGGCCATCTGCATGGCCGGATCTGTTGGCCGTGTGGATGACGCGGCACGGATGGATGAAGGAATAACGCTTTAGCTTTACCATGGAGGTATCGAACTACGAATGTTGGGACTGTGAGCGTTCGCCTTGAAGCGAAAACAGACTATTGCTTTTCTATGCTGTGTGATTGCCGTCTGCATTGCGTATGCGAACCACTGGCATAACGGGTTTCATTTCGACGACTTCCACACCGTCATAGATAATCCGCACATTCGCAGCCTGCACAACCTGCCGCGGTTCTTCACGGACACGACCACCTTCAGCGTTCTCCCGGCAAACCAGACATACCGCCCGTTGGTATCGGCGTCGCTTGCTATGGACTATGCCCTGGGAAACGGATATGTGCCGACGTGGTTTCATCTAGGCACGTTTCTTATCTTTCTGGTCCTTCTCGCCAGCATGTTCGTACTTTGCAAAGAAGTGCTGAAGCGTGCAGGTGGAGGCGAGCGTAGTTGGATTCCTGCGTTGCTGGCGACAGTGTGGTTCGGTCTTCACCCGGCCATGGCCGAGACCGTAAACTACATCATTCAACGCGGCGATCTGTACAGCACCTGCGGCGTCGTGGCGGCGCTCGCCATCTATGCGCGCGGGCCCAACCTTCGACGCACTGGTCTGTATCTGTTGCCCTTTGCGCTGGCCATGCTTAGCAAACCGCCTGCCGTGGTGTTCCCGGCTCTTCTGATCGGTTATTGCCTGCTCTTTGAAAAGCAAAAGCAGACAAACGCGAAGGGTTGGTTGCTCGTGTTGATGCCTTCTACCGTTGTCGCTGTTGCAGCATTGGTTCTGCAATCGGCAATGACGCCGAAGTCATACGCTCCAACGTCAGTTTCCGGCTTTGCGTATCGCATCACGCAACCGTTTGTCCTTCTACGCTACTTTGGCTCCTTCTTTCTACCGATTCATCTGAACGTCGACACAGACCTCCCCGCGTTCGATCATGTGAGCTCAGATGTCCTTTGGGGATTCCTGTTCCTGGCAGTGGTGACAGCTGCGATTGTTGTGTGCACGCGTCGCGTGACTCTACGCCCCATAGCATTCGGACTGGTTTGGTTCCTGGTCGGTTCCTTTCCAACATCGTTCTATGTTCTCTCTGAAGTCGAGAACGATCATCGTATGTTTCTGCCGTTCGTGGGATTGATGCTGGCAGTTGTGTGGGCAGCGTGGCTTGCGGTCGAGCAGCTTGCCATACGCAGACGCGATTTACCTGTGTGGAAGATCGCATCAGTCTGCACCATTGCGTTGCTGTGTGCGTATGGCTATGGAACGTGGCAGCGCAACAAGGTGTGGCACGATGAAGATTCGCTCTGGCTGGATGACGTACAGAAAAGCCCGCGTAATGGCCGCGGTTTGATGATCTATGGGCTGTCGCAGATGGGACATGGTAACTATCCCGTCGCACTCGCATATTTCGACCGCGCCGCCACATACACGCCAAACTATCCCTCGCTGGAAATCAACCTGGGCGTGGTGAATGGTGCCATGTTCCGGTCAGTGGCGGCAGAGCAGCATTTTCAGCGAGCCATCGCCCTGGCCCCTGCTGACGACCAGACGCACTTTTTTTATGGACGTTGGCTACACACGCAGATGCGCCTGTCGGAAGCGCTACAGCAGTTGGGCGAGGCGGTACGACTGAATCCAGCACGTCTGGCGCAGCGAGAAGAGTTGATGCAGACGCTCGCCATCAGCGGTGACGCCACTGCCGCGCACGCCGCGGCGGATGCGATTCTTGCGATGAACCCCGGCGATGCGCAAGCCAAGGCATACCTTGCTCATCCGGTAGTTGCCAACGTCGATACGTGGTTGAACGTGTCGCTGGCACGCTATCAAGCGAAAGACTATCCCGGAACGATCACCGCCGCAGAAAAGGTGCTGGCTTTGAATCCCAAATCTGCTGCTGCCTATAACAATATTGCAGCTGCATATGCCGGTATGGGGCAGTGGAAGCAAGCGGTGGAGAATGTGAAACACGCATTGGACATAGATCCAACCTTCCAGCTTGCGCGCAATAACCTTGCCGCATATTCAGCCGCTGCAAGCAAGCCGACAACGTCGGCGAAAACTCCGGAAGAACTCGTGGATCAATCGCTGGCGATGTATCGGGAGCGCAACTTCACCGGAAGTATTGCGTCCGCGAAAGCTGCATTGGCCATCCGCCCCGGCATGGCAGAGGCATGGAATAACATCGCTGCAAGCGAAGCCGAGTTGAAGCATTGGGATGCAGCAGTGAATGCCGCTAAGCAAGCAGTTGCGCTGAAGCCTGACTTTCAGTTGGCAAAAAACAATCTCGCATGGGCTCTTGCAGAGCAAGCGAAACGCGCTGGGAGTTCACGATGAAAAACTATCTGCGCTCTCTACCATTTCTACTTTGCACACTTGTCCTGCTTGCAGGAACGGCACTTCGTGTTATCGATCTGGGCAGCGTGCGATTTCATTCCCCCGATGAAAACACCTACGCCTCTCAGGCACACAAGTGGTCCGCCAGCGGTATTCGTTCGGTGGCAGACGAATGGGAAAGCCACCCAGAACTCGCCGTATTCCCCTCGCCTGTTCGAGTTGGATTTCTGCTTCCACTGCGCATCGCGCAAACCGTATCAGGAGACACAACGCCCGGTGCAGGTGCGGAGCTCTCATGTATTGCCAGCATTCTTTGCCTCGGTTTGATCGGCGTGATCGCGTGGAGACATCTTTCTCCAAGTGCCGCGCCCATAGCGATGGCTCTGTTCGCCGTCTGCCCTCCAGAGCTGATCGCCGCGAGACGCGGGTGGATGGAGTCTTTCGCCGGATGTATTGGTGCACTGATTCTTCTACTGATGCTTGAGTGTCTGCGCAGGCCAAAACCGCAGGTCTGGCTCATTGCGACAGGAGCGCTCGCGGGCTTGACTATCACTGTGAAGGAAACATCCATGAGCCAAGCAGGGCTACTCCTGCTGCTGCTTTGTATCGCATATGCAAGACAGCAGCGATGGCGCGACATTGTCGTAGTGACAGCTTCTGCCACAATCACAGCAGCGATGGGAGCATGGTGGGTATGCCATTCCATCGGTAGTTACAGCCGCACCGCCGAGTTCTTTCACAGGTCTTACACAGCGGTTGCCAATGCACCTTACGGACGCATGTACGAAACAGGCACCGCAGCATCGTGGATCAAAACGACCTGGATCGCCGATCCACTGCTTGTCTCACTGGCCATATTCGGTGTCTTGCTGCTGATCACAAAACGGAACACCTTGTTGCTTTGGTGCGCAGCCATCAGCTTTCTCTGTTTCGCCCTTCCGTTAACTACGGAGCATCGGATGAATCTGCGCTATGCGGCGCTTGGCTGGGCGCCACTTTGCCTCCTTGCCGCAGCCGCTACTTTAGCCATTTGGCAATGGCTAGAGCACCATGCTTCAAACGAAGATCAACATTGGGCAAAGGGTTTTGCCGGTGCTATTTTCTGTTTGGCGCTGGTAGCGAACTACATGAGCTTCCGTGAGCGATTTGTTAGCACCGATCTGCAAGACCTGTCTCTGCGCATGGTGCTGAATCAGCCGCTGCCTGTTATTCCGGAACGCTAGACGCTGGGAACACGAACAAACGCTGCAATGCGAAACTGGCGAGCGACAACACTGTCTCCGTGACGATCTTCGCCAGCAGGACTGGCACATGTAGCCAACGCGAAAGCCCCGTGATGACACCGTATCCAATGGCACCGAAGACGACGACGAGCGCATAATAACGCCAAAGCGCACCACGCACTGACGTACTCGAATGAAAGACAAACCGCCTGTTCAACAGGAAGTTTGCAATCGAACTGAGCCTTCCAACCACCATGGAATACAGCACGTCATGCGTAAGAGAGAAGGTAACCGTGAAGAAGATGAAATCGATGCCCGCCGCGATAAGCGACGAGAAATAAAACCGCAGCAGGACAAAGTAAATCCGCATGGAATCGCGGATCGGATCAAAGTGAGAAGAACGATTGTTCTCAATGTAGATGGTGCGGATCGGAACTTCGACCGGCGGCGCGCCACTGCGGCAGAGGTAGGCGAGCATGTTCATCTCATACTCATAGCGCTCTCCGTTAAGCGTCATCAATCCGGCCAGACGATGAAGTGGAATACCACGTAGTCCAGTCTGGGTATCCTGAATGCGACGTCCGGCCAGCATCCAGAAGAGATTCCGTGTGATGCTGTTTCCCATGCGGCTTCGGAATGGCACATCGCCATGAAAGCTGCGTGCCCCAAGGATGAATCGCTTGGGTTCCACAATCAGCGCTTCGGCCACGCGAACGATATCTTCAGGCGTGTGCTGTCCGTCCGCATCTGCTGTGACCACGCCGATGGCGGTCGGCAATTCTGCCAATATCCAGTTGAAGCCCGTTTTCAGAGCGCGACCTTTTCCGAGGTTCACGACATGCTTTAGCAGCGTGACGCTCTCAAGGTTTGAAAGGCTCTCGACGATCTGGGGGTACTGCTCCTGGTCGCCATCAAGAACGATCACAATGCGAAGTCGTAGGTGCGCTTGCAGCTCCGTGACCAGTTGCAACAGACGCTCATCAGGATGCCATGCAGGAATAAGAACAACTACCGAAGGTCGGGTGGCTTCCACCATGCAAGAAACATCCTATTGCTTGCCGAAGCGAACCAGCGCCCCAAAGGCCAACCGCAGGGTGTTCTGAGAGCCATTCGCATTTGTGTTCGGGAAGGTGGAACGCTCCCAGTCGACCTCAAGCGGACGAATCGCAAAGCGATTCGTAATGTCGACGTCGTACTGCACACCAGCATCCATCGCGAATGAGGTGTTGCTGGACAAGGCATTGCCATCACCCGGAAAAACGGAATCGAAACCATGATCTAAACCGATCAGCCACTTCCCCGTAAGAGAATTACCGTGCTTGCCAACAGCTGGCAGTTGCAGACGATAACGTGGCCCCATGGTGAAGGTCAGTAATCCGAGCGAAACATTCTGCGACCCCATGTGGCTTGAATGCACGGCCGTCATATTGGCAGCGAGGCCAAAGCCATGCGATACATTCACACCAGCCTCGATGCCACCGCCCTGCAGCCAGAAGCAGCCACAACCACCCAAAAGATTCGCGCGCTCGGGTGTATAGGTGAGTGCGACATCTCCACCCTTCGATTGCGCAGAAGCGGCAGCAGCAAGGCCGAAGCCTAACAACAGGATGGATAAAGTTCTCAAGGCGTGCAGTTCCCTTCTACTGAACGGTAAGCGTCACTGTTGTGGAATGTTGCACCGTAACTCCAGCGACATTGGTACCGGTGGCAGTAACTGTGATGGTCGAGGCAGTCTGCGCTTGACCAAAGAAACCACTGCTACCGCAGCCACTCAGTGCACCCGCCGCAGTTGCCAGCAACAGCAGCATTGCAAGACGAGCCATGCGATTGCTTGCGTAACGCATCTTCCGATTGCGAACAAACGGCAGCAGAAGCAGCGCCAGTCCCACAGATCCACCTGCAAGCTGCTCCATCTGTGCATGGAATTTCTGAGTGGATACCGTAAGGACGAAGTTCGTCGCACTGGAACCCGGTGTCACCGACGTCGGCGTGAGCGTAGCAGTAGCGCCGGTAGGCAGGCCACTGACGGCCAGTGTGATCGGCGAAGTGAACGGCCCTCCCACGGGAGTAACGGTGAAGTTGAAGGTCGCCGAATCACCCGGAACGATCGTCCTCGCGGCGTACGTGCCGGAGGTCGTGGCCACCGCGAAGTCAGGATCTGACGCCACGGTTACAGTCGTTGCACCGCTGCTGGCAGTGACACTTCCATTCAGGAAATTCGTGTCGCCCGAATACGTCATGGAGATGACGTGCGCGCCAATTGCCAGAGCACTTGTGGAGATCTGTGCCACACCCGCGGTCAGCGCGACGGTTCCAACGGCGGTGCCGTTGTCAAAGAAGGTTACGCTGCCCGTAGGTGTGCCCGTAGTCACGCTCGACACGACAGCCTTCAACGTGACAGCCACACCCGCGTATTGCGTGGTTGGGTTAGATGACAGCGTAATGTTGGTATTCGCCTTAGTGATCGTCATGGAACCAGACGAAGACGCGAGCGAGAGTGTGTAATTTGCAGCGGTCGGCCCTGTAAGCGTGGCCGTGATGGGGTACGTACCAGGTGCTGATGTCTGCATTGCGGTCGTAGCATAAACCGCCGTAGCAGTAGTCGCATCCTGAGGCAGAACACCCGTCAGAGTTCCCGTGAGTGCGGGGATTGCCGTGCCATATGGCTGTGCGACCGCATTGGCAGAAGCCGTGACTGCCACAGGTGTCACTGTCAACACATAGATGCCGCTTGCCACCGCGGGATTGTTGCCGTCACCAGCATAGCTCGCCACGATCTGATGGATACCAGCGGCAAGGGCGGGCAAAGAAATCGAAGCTGTGTTGGAGGCCAGATTGACCGAGCCAAGCGTCGTTCCAGCAGTGACGTCCTGGAAGGTCACTGCACCGGTGGCGGTGTTACCACCATTGCTGAAGGTAGCTGTAAGAGCTGCAGTGCCATAGACGAGTGAGGGTGAAGACGCGGCAACTTGAAGGCTCTCAGCGCCAGGAGCAGCAGTTCCCGCAATCGTTTGAATGATGCCTGCAGGCGTCACGAAACGGACACGGTCATTGTCCGTGTCAGCGACGGCAACCCCTCCACCGGGCGCGGAAGCAATCGCTAAAGGCGAGTTCAGCGTGGCCGCCGTAGCGATATTGTTGTCACCCGAATAGCCCTGCTGACCATTGCCTGCAAGGGTGGAAACATTGCCACCGGAAGAAATCTCACGTACCCGGTTATTGTTGGTATCAGCTACAAACAGGTTCCCGCTGGCATCCAGTGCGAGACCCGTGGGATACGAGAACGACGCACTGGCGGCAGATCCGCTGTCACCTGCGAAGGCGGGCGTTCCGGTTCCAGCAAATGTCGTAATGATTCCTGTGGAGAGGTTTACAGCGCGGATGCGATTGTTGTTGCTGTCCGCTATATACAGTGTGGTGGAACTAACAGCCACTCCCATTGGCTGATCCAGCAATGCCAACGTCGCCGCGCCGCCATCACCACCAAACCCCTGTGATCCACTGCCCGCAACCACTGTCAGCGTTGTGCCGTTGAATTTGCGAATGACATTGTTCTGCGTGTCAGCAATATAGAGGTTGCTGTTGGAATCCACGTTCAAAGCTGTTGGGCCAGCCAGTCCCGCACTCACAATTGTGCTGATAATTCCCGCGGGCGTAACCTTACGCACCACATTGTTGCCTGTATCAGCGATATACACATTGCCAGCGGCATCAACGGCAACACCCGCCGGAAGATTCAACAACGCACTGGTGGCTGCGCTACCATCTCCCGCGTAGCCCTGCGCGCCCGAGCCAGCCACCGTCTTCATAATGCCGGTGGTCAGAACTTCAACCACAAGTTGATCGTTCTGATCGGCAATGTACAAATTGCCCGCAGAATCAAAAGCAAGAGCGGCAGGGTTATTTAACTTTTGACTGCTCGCCTCTTGTCCACCTGAAACTACAAGCGGACGCACACCGACTTGCTGCAGCGCGCGGAGCTGCGCAGGCGTCTGCCCAATGATCTGGGGAGTTGTAACACCAAGCAGAAGAGCTGCGCAGGCGCATGAGATCAGAAGGCGTGCATTCCGTACTGTACTGAAGCGGCTCAAATGTGGACTTGGCTCCATTTCAAATGTGGCTACGCAGGAAGTAACGGTATGTCGCCCTGCAATCAGACTTCTTCGCAGCAGTAGATAGCTACGTTGCAGCTATTACTGGCATGCGAATGAAGTCATGTGCACTCCAGTATTTGCGGTCGAGGCGCCACTCGTTGAAGTCACTAGGACGGTGACATACGAGCCCGCCGAGAGCGTTCCAAGATCGATCTTGCAAGTCCCTCCTGCAGCGGCGGTGCAGGTACCCACGCTTGTACCAGTGCCCCCAACCGCATTCGTCGTCTGAGCATTGAAGTAGTTGCCCGGCGCCGACGCGACAGCAAAGTAGCCATGGCACGTCGCAGGAATATACACGTATGCCGGAATCGTGGGGGTTAGAGTCGAATTGGGCCCGATCGGCGTCAGATAAATACCTGTGGCTGTGTTGATGGGGTTTCGCGAGATCGTAAGCGGAATCGTTGCGAATGAGAATGCGCTTGGATCCGGCGAGCTTGCTCCGCCACTGCTGCTTGGGAAGTTGATTATTAGCGCGCCCGTGCCGGTGTTAACGGAAGCCGATCCTGTGGCGTTGCCGTTTGTCACGGAGACAGAAGCAACAGAACCGGTGGCGCCCACAGCTCCCGTGGCTCCTGTCGCACCATTCACGCCATTCACACCCTGCGCCACAAGACGCGCCCAGTAGGCATTGGGAGTGGAACCGACTGAGGTCGGATTCTGCCCCAGGTTGCCGTCTACAAGTGAAACCCAGGCATTGGCATATCCGGCATCGGAAACAATCGCTCCCTTCGAGTAGATAGTGGAGTTACTCCAAACCGCTTGGTAACTGATGCTGCCTGTCGCACCTACGGCTCCGGTCACGCCGGTTGCTCCTGTAGCTCCTGTAGCTCCTGTCGAACCCGTCGCACCGGTGGTTCCGATCGCGCCCGTGGCTCCAGTAGCACCTGTAGAACCTGTTGCGCCCATAGCCCCAGTGGCTCCAGTTGCGCCCGTGGAACCTGTCGCACCCACAGCACCTGTGACTCCCGTGGCTCCCTGAGCACCAGTTGCTCCGGTAGCTCCAGTGACACCCTGTATGCCTTGAATGCCTTGCGGACCCGTGGCGCCCGTTGCACCAGCCACACCTGAACTGCCCGCGGATGCGAGCACAGGCCAAATCGTGGGTTCACTACCTGGCGTAACGTTCTGATTGCTCGCGGTAGCAATGTAAGTGGAACCATTCAGAGTGACAGCATCATTGGACAGATAGATAGTCGAGCTATTCCAGGTTCCGCGGTAGTTAATGCCAGCCGCGCCGGTAGCGCCTGTGGAACCTGTTGCACCTGTGGCTCCAGTTGCACCGGTGGCACCTATCGCGCCCGTATTTCCCGTAACGCCCTGGATACCCTGAATGCCTTGCGCGCCCGTTGCGCCTTGGATACCTTGAATGCCCTGCACGCCCGTTGCACCGGTCGCTCCCATGGATGTAATCGTGACGTCGAGTGATGCCGGATGAGCGGTCTGTCCGCTCTCTTTCGAGTCAAGCTGAAGGTCTGCATTGGAGGTGGTGAGCGCCAGGCCGAGATCTGTAGATGGGGACGTTATCCAGCTTTGCACCTGCGACGTGATGTCTACGGTGACGAACTGTCCCGCCGTAGTTCCCGAAAAACTTCCTACTGCCGCACCAACCGCCGGTTGACTGTTGTACGTGATGCCCGTCTCCGTCCAGGCTCCAGTAACCGGAAGCACCGACACGGTGCCCGCAGTATTGACGCGATTCACATAGAACGTGACCGTCGCCTTGGAGACCTGAGACGCAGTGATGCCAGCGGGAAGAGAAGAGAGGCTGAACTGTACAAAGGACGTGTAGCCATTGCCCACATTCAAATTGGAAACGCCGCCCAGATTAACGGCCGGGCGAGAACTGTCGACATGTGCGTCCGCGGTGAGCGTGGCCTGCGTGGCGTGCGCGGGAGCCAATGCTATGAGGCCAGCAAACAAAACTGCAAAAGAACGGCGCAGAAAGGTCGTCATGAACGCTCCTAAAATAGGTGCGATCTCTTTGGTAGTGCGCAGAATGTAGTGTCACCGCAAGAGATCAAGGCAAAAGTCGTACAGTTAAGCCCAAATATGCGCGGGAAAGTCCCGGCGTCATTTTGGGGTCATATGAGGAACAGAAAGGAGTCTCCCAGATTCTTCACGCCTTGTCAAAAATTCTCCTGCAACCTTCAACGTATTGACTTCATTTGGATTACTTGCTTCATGTCGGAGATATAGCCCTCTACGTTCATAAACCTCAAACCCGACAGGCCTGGGTCAGAGCTCTGATTGCCGCGTATGAAGGCCTCTGCTATACGGCAACCACGCTCCAAACCTCGGACCCGGTGCATCTCCTCGTGCATGCGATACCAGGTTGTTTTAGGTAACTGCACAGTAAGCCTGACAATCCGTCGCTCTTCTATGGTCATTGCAAAGGAAGTTCATGTATCTTCTTTGCAGTATCCATAGGAGCGGACGTGGCAGAGGAAAAATCCGAGGTTTTACAAGGAACGCTGGATCTCATAATCCTGAAGACGCTGCAGGCACTGGGCCCTTTGCACGGGTTCGGGATTGCACGGCGTATTGAACAGTTGAGCGAAGACGTGCTGACACTGAATGAGGGCACCGTCTACACATCGCTCCTGCGCTTGCAACAGAAGCGGTGGATCTCAAGCGAGTGGGGTGTCTCTGAGAACAACCGACGCGCACGCTTCTACAGCATTACCAAGCGCGGGATCAAACAGCTTGCAATTGAAACCGAAAACTGGGAACGCATTGCAGGCGTGATTGGCCGCGTTCTGGCTCTTGAGGCGAAGGCCTAGCCATGTCCGACCGCGCACTTACTTTTCTGGCAAAACTCAAAGCGTTGTTTACGCGAGTGCACGAAGACTCTCTCTTCGATGAAGAGATGATGACGCACCTGGAGATGCTTGCAGAGAAGTTTGAACGTGAAGGCATGAGTGCCAAAGATGCAAGACGTGCGGCGCGTCGACAATTTGGCAACACGGTCTTGTTACAGCAGCAGCAACGGGAATCGAGGACAACGATGTTCTTTGCGAATGTAAGTCGTGATCTGCGCTATGGAATACGGCAACTCATCAAGACGCCAGTATTCACCATCGTTTGCGTGTTAACACTGGCGCTGGGCGTAGGTGCAAACACTGCCGTCTTCAGCGTGATGCATGCGGTGCTGGAGAAGATGCTGCCGGTGCGGGATGCTTCGCAAGTCTTCTACGTTCACACGACAGACTTTCCCGATGGAGCCTGGCAGACGGGCGATTCAGCAACCTCATTCTCTTACGCGTTCTATCAGGCGTTGCACGGACTGAATGGTTTGCAGGATGTGATGACATTTATCCCGATGTCCAATAGCGGCAAGGCTCCTATCCGCGTGGGTACAGTTCCGGAAGAGGCTGCGGGAGACATGGTGAGCGGCAACTACTTCCATGGCCTGGGAGTGGGAACAGAGTTGGGCCGGGGCTTTGTTGCGAAGGACGAAACGGATCACACGCAGGTAACGGTGATCAGTGAAAGTTTCTGGGCTTCGCACTATCAACGCAGCGCGGACGTAGTCGGAAAGACGCTTTATATCAAGTCAATTCCATTCACGATTGTGGGTGTTGCGAAGAAGGGATTTGAAGGAACGGAAGGCGCACTGCCACTCGATTTCTGGATTCCGCTACAAAGCAGACCAGAGTTTAACGCGTGGGGCTCCTCTGCAGAAAACGGAATGTATCTGACAGAACCGCGCCTGTGGACGATGCGCTTGATGGTGCGCACAGCGCCAGGAGTGAGCCGCGAACAGGCGCTTGCACAGATGCAGACACTCTTCGAGCGGGCCGCTTATATCGGTCTGCCCGAAAAAAAGAGTGGAGCACCGACATATAAACTTTCGCTGCCCGAAGCCAAACAGTTCGATGGTGACAACGGATTCTTTGCAAGGGCACTGAAAGTGCTCATGGCGATGGTGGGAATGGTACTGCTCATCGCCATGAGCAATGTAGTGATGTTGCTTATGGCGCGCAATGCGAACCGGCAGCGCGAGTTCGGTGTGCGTTTTGCGCTTGGTGCCGGACGCAGAGAGATTGCACGGCAACTCCTGACGGAAAGCATGTTGTTAGTGGCGTTGGGCGGCGGTGTGGCATGGTTTTTTGCGTTGGGAGCGACACGTGCGTTAGGAACATGGGCGCATATTGAATCAAATCTGCAGCCAGACCTTAAGGTGCTCGGCCTGACGCTGGGCGTGCTGGTTCTGCTTGCGATTGTGTTCGGGTTGGCGCCACTGCGTGCAGCTATGTCGAACGCTTCGCAGAGTTCGCTACGCAGTTCCGCTACATCGTCGCAAACCAGTTCACAGAAGACCCGCGCAGGCAATGCGGTGATCATGACGCAGATTGCCATGTGCGTGGTGTTGTTGGTAGGTGCGGGCCTGTTGCTGAAGACGCTACGAAACCTACTAAATACGCCCATGGGGCAGAAGCCGGAAGGTCTCGTGGTATTCGGCATTCGTGCGCAACAAGCTCATACCAAGGAAGAGGGCATTGCGTTCTTTACAACGTTGCAGCAAAGGCTGCGCGCGATTCCTGGTGTGGAGAGCGTATCCATGGCTGGGAATCGACCGGGCTCGGGATGGTCCAGCAATCAGGGCGGTCTACTACTGGATGGACATAATGCCAATGGGTTCCAGCCGGGGCAGGTAACGTATCGACAAAATACAGTAGCGGCCGATTACTTCCGCACGATGGGCGTGACGATTTTAGATGGCCGCGATTTCTCCGATGCCGATACGGCAAGTGCGCCGGGCGTTGCAATCGTGAATGAGAGCTTTGCGAAGAAGTACGTGGGCTCGTTGCATGCGGTGGGACACGTGTTGAGTAGCCCTCGCGGAAAGACTTCGCAACAGATTGTGGGATTGGTGAAGGATCACAAATACACTAGCATCACGGAAGAAACGCGGCCGATGATGTGGACCGTATTCACACAGGGCGGGGCTACAAACCAACTCCATGTCGAGATGCGTGTCCCCGGTGATCCTATGGCGATCTTGCCGGAGGTGCGTAGAGTGATCGCGCAGATGGATCCGGATATGCCCCTGCTGGAACCAATGACGCAAGTTGCTGTATTCGAAAAATCCATCTCAGGGCCAATCCTCTTCGCGCGGCTTGCGGGTTGCTTTGGAGTCCTGGCAGTCGTGCTGATTGCAACGGGACTCTATGGAACGCTGGCCTATCGCATGAACCGGCGCAGAGCGGAGATTGGTGTGCGGATCGCCCTCGGCGCGCAGCGCAGTCAGGTTGTGTGGATGGTTCTGCGCGGCAGCCTTCTGTTGTGCGCGGGCGGAGTAGCGATCGGTATCCCGCTTGCGACCATTGCCGGCCGCGGTCTTGAAAGCTCGCTCTATGGAATGACGGCGCTTGATGTGACGAGCTATCTCTTCGCAGTGATAGGAGTCGTTCTGGTAGCTTTGTTGGCCAGCATTGTGCCTGCAGGACGTGCAGCAAGTGTGGACCCGCTACGCACGTTGCGGACAGAATAGGCGCTCTTCTTCGCGAACAAACAAAAGGCGCAGTATCCCGAGGACACTGCGCCTTTCAATCCATATTTACAAGATCAAGCCATAAGAGGATCAGTCTTAGTGGGCGCGCCTGTTTCCACGCGTCCTGCGAACTGCGCGAAGGCCTTGCTGCCGGTGCTCTGAACAGTAAGGTCATACCAGTGGAAGCTCTTCTCAAGCGGAATGCTAATCACCTGCGTTGCTCCCGCAGCAACTGACTTCTGTATGGCCGCTGCGCCGTAGCTGTTGTCCTTGATCTCAAATTGTTGAGAAGTTGAGGAACCATTACGGATATGCAGTTCCAGCGTACCTGTCGGATTGCCGTTGCGCATCTGCAGTTTGGCCACGACCTGCGGCGTTGTCGCGTGGAGATCGCCGGTAAAGCGCCGATAAAATCCGTTTGCTGCCAATACTTCAATTTCATACTGGCCATCGCGAAACTCATCGAGTGCAAACGTCGGCTTTAATGTATCGCCTGCTCTCACGGTATAGGTCGCCGCACGCATTCCCGGCTTAGCAGTGAGATTGCGAAGATACACATTAAACGGAGCACCGGCTGCACGATCCTTGAAGACCTCTTTGGCCGCAGTCAATTGCAGTTCGAAGTGCTTGCCATCCGCAGATACCATGCCATGCGCGTAAAGCTCATAAGGCAACGCGCAGGACGGCCGGGTTCCGTGCTCTTGATGTGATGTTGCAGATGCTTTGCTTGGACGCGTATTGATCGCACTTATCTCTTCCGCGGAGAGCTCCTTGTATCCCGTGGGCAGCGCCTTATTGCGCGCATTAACAATCAATTCAATGAACTGATCGCGCTGCAGAAAATTCAATCCGGCTTCGTCTTCCCGGTGGGGTCGGAAGCAAGAAGTAAGATCGCCCGCTACAGTACGACGCCAATCGCTGATGTTGTCTTCGCGTACATTCTTTCCGAACTTTGCCTGAACGAATTTCTCCAGGAACTGCAGCGTTGACGTGTGATCGCAAAGCTGCGAATTCACCCATCCACCGCGGGTCCATGGCGAGGCAATGATCGTGGGAATACGGAAGCCCATGCCGATGGGCCCACTACGCGCTTCGTGGCTGGGAACACCTTGTGCAATCTCGTCAGCCTTATAGGTGTACTCCAGTGCAACATCAATCCCTGCGGATGCAGCACCTGTCTCGGGCCTCTTAGGATCGGGCGCGACATAGGACGGCGAGTGGTCGAAGTAACCATCGTTCTCGTCATACGTGAGGATGAAGATGGTCTTCTTCCAAACTTCAGGGTTCTTGGTGAGAATGTCCATGATCTCCGACACCCACCACGCCCCATACCAGGGCGACGAAGGATGATCGGAGAAATGCTCGGGCCCTGCTAGCCATGACACCGTGGGCAGCTTACCTGCTTCCACATCAGCGCGGAACTGATGAAGGATATCGCCCTTGGGAACGTTGATGGTATCTTCGCGGCCATCGCTATTGAATCGGAGAGCCTCCAGCGAACGATAGTTCGAATCGCCTGTGTTGGTCATAAAAGCAGCATCGTGCAATGCACGTTCTTTTGCGGAGAGCTGCTTATAGCGCGCCTCGCCTGCATTGGCCACTGCCTTCTGCAAGTGGGCAACGTGTCCCTGGGCCAGACCAAGCTGCGCATGCAGCTCGTCACCCATCTCAGGGTTGGACAACTCTGAAAGCTGTTCTTCCAAACGCGCCACCTGCTTTTGCGCCGACTCCAGCTGTGTCTTTAACAATTCAGGAGCATAGCGATAGGCATGTACGTTATAAGCCGCAAAACACTCCAGCACGTTGCAACCGTAGTTCGATAACCAGGAACGCTCCTCCGGCGTGAGACCGCTCGTCATGGAAAGATCATTCTGATAGAAGTGCCATGAAATGCCCGCTTCTGTCAGTCGCTCCGGATACGTCTTCCATCCCAACGGATCGCGAAACAGCTGATCGTTGCGCATATACACACGCGAATCGGCTGACTTCTTATCGCGCACAGTGCCGGTCCAGAACATGGAGCGGTTCGGAGTGGTAGAACTCATCACCGCGCAATAGCTTTGATCGCACACGGTGAATGCATCGGCCAACGCGTAATAAAACGGAAGATCCTCACGCGTGTAATGCCCCATGGTGATGGGTATCTGCTGGTAATCCTTGTTGCCAGACTTCTTCGCATCGAGCCAGTTGTCATAGTGGCCGTCGTTCCATGCATCCACCTGCGAGTTGCGTGAATGCGGGACGGAACCCATCCATGTAATGCGCGTGTCTTTCAAATCAAGCCGCCACGGAGCAAACGATTTGCCTGTGGCCTTCGACGTCTGCGCAAAAACCGAATTGCCGTTGGGTTGACGCATGGCACGTGGATCGTTGAATCCGCGCACGCCCTGCAAACTTCCGAGCGAGTGATCGAACGAACGGTTCTCCTGCATCAGAATGACGATGTGTTCCGCATCGGCAAAGGTGCTGCCGGGCGCCGGCTCAATGGCAAATGCTCGCTGAATGGATTCGGGAACAAAGCCCGATATACCTGTGGCTCCGGAAATCAGAGCAGCAAACTTCAAAAAATCACGACGCGATGTGGACATGGGAAGTATTAAACCAAAGTCATAATTTCATTGTCGTGAACTTTAGCAGCGCCATCCTGCTCCTGATGGAAGGCCAATAGAAAAGACCGGAGCAAATGCTCCGGTCTTTTGGCAATTATTACTTTCTCTAGTCGCGGCGACGTCCACCGCTACCGAAAAGCTGCAGCAGGATCAGGAAGATATTAATGGCATCCAGATAAATACCAACCGCGAGCTGTGTCGCGGTCAGCCCATCGCCACCCGCGCGGATACGTGCAAAGTCCGCCACCGTCAGTGCCGTGAAGATCGCCAACGCCATCCACGAGTAAGTCGTGGGCGACAGGAAGTGGAAGAACATGCTGGCCACTCCAACCAGTATCAACACCAGCAGTCCCGCACCGGCAATGCCGCTGAGCCTGCGGTAATCAATGCTGAACAGGTACGAAACACATGCGAGCGCTGTCATGCCCAGGCCCGTGGTCATGGCCGCCTGGAAGACAACGTATGGCCCGATCATACGCACATACATGTGGATGATGGGCGCAATCTCCCAGCCCATGAAGAACGCCAGACCAAGAAACAGCCCCAAAGCCAAACTGGGGCTCTGACGTTTCACGCCGTTGATGGCGAAGACAAGCGCAAGCACCGCGATGAAGCCAGGCAGCATGCTCCATGAGGGCGCAGTTGCCACACCGATGGCAGTAATGAAAAATCCAAGCGCAGTGATCCCCAACACCTTCGCCAACAGCGGTGCGGTGCCTTCGCGCGGAACGTCGATTACGGTGGGATATCCGTTGGTTCTATTCACGTACATCGTCAGAACTCTCTCCGGCACGGCGTCAGGTCACTCGCCGCACCACTCCATACAGATTAGACGCATCAGGCAAAGCGAAGCTTCGAAACTGTCAGGAGCGCCGACCAGGCTGATGTTTTGCCTCTTCGACGGCTTCCGCAGAAAGAGGATTTTCCGGCCATTTATGCCGCGGATAACGTCGCATAAGTTCGCGGCGCACTTCAGGATAGAGCCGCTGCCAGAACCCGCGAAGATCGGCCGTCGTCTGCACCGCGCGCTGATTAGGCCCCAGCAGATGCATTACCACCGGCGTCCGTTCCGGGCCAACGCGTGGACCATCATCCATGCCGAAGAAGTCCTGCATACGCGACTCAATCCATGGAGGTTTGCCCGTTTCGTAATGCACTTTCACCTGGCGCCCAGCCTTCAGCTTCAGCGTCGCAGGAGCCAGCTCACGGAGCCGTTGCGCCTCCAGCTTTGCTTCGATCATCGGCAACAGATTCTCCGCCGCGCGGCGTAGCTCTTCGAATGAAAACCGGCTCAGTCCAATACACAGTTCTTCCAGTTCCTGTTGGATATCCGACACAGGGAGTTCAGCAAACGAGGCACGAGCTTGAAGGTTCTCGATCGCCTCCGCATCCAGAAAACGCCCTGCACCTGCAGCCACAGCCTGCGCGGCCAGGAGCTTCGCCGCGCGTTCCGAATCAGGGCGCGCATCACGCCACTCCTGCAATAACAGACCGTCGTACCGCAACGAGGTTACGGCTTCCACACGCTCCGCATTGCGATTCCATGTGAGTGTCTCTTCCTCTTTCACGCGTTCCGGAAACAGATCAATCAACCAGTCTGGCTCGATGCGCGAAGCCATTCGTACCAATGGCAAAGGGCGGTCACTGCGGTCTTCTGCATCCATCACGACAGCAAACTCGTAAGGCAATGCGTCGCCTTGTACTTCCGCGGAGCCGCCACTGCCCAGCAACATCTCTTTGCCGTTGCGTTTCCTCGCTACTCGATCCGGAAATCCTTGCAGCACAGAAAGCAGTAGAGGCTCATCCGATGAACTGTGCCTCGCACCCGCGGCAACACCGGCGATGCGACGAAGCTGCTGTTCCGTCTGTTGCACCTTTGGATCGGGCTGCGCGACTTGCGCATCCATCGCGGCCAGCAAATCGTTGCGTTCAACATTTCCGCCAACGCTCAACAGCGCTGCTGCCGTTGCCGCCTCCGCTGCCGCACCGCGCCCCTGCGCCGCAACCATCATGCGTGCCAACCGTACAGGTAGCGGATAGCGCGCCAGTTGTCGCGCCATCTCATTTTGGGCACCAAGTTGATTCAACAACATCTCCGCCTGCGAGAGCGCTGCCGCCTCTGGCGGTGTGAGCCATGCGACTTCCTCCGCACGCAACGCTGGCTTCATGGCGCGCAATGAAAGCGCAAGCTCCGATAACTCGCTGCGCAAAATCTCAGGCACATCATGCTCTGCGCGTTGCGAAAAATCCATCTCCGAATACAGCCGCAGCACCTGCCCAGGCGCAGTTCTTCCTGCTCGCCCCGCACGCTGTTTCGCGCTTGCCTTACTGACACGCTTGATCTCCAGCGTCGGCAATCCCATCCATGGTGAATGCGATGCAATGCGCGCCAGACCACTATCAATCACTGCGGTAACGCCTTCCACTGTGACAGAACTCTCTGCAACATTTGTAGACAGAATCAGCTTCTGTTGCGTCGATGGTCCAACTGCACGATCCTGCTCCGCAGGTGAGAGATCGCCGTGCAAAGGCAACATCAATAAGCCATAGCTTTGCGCAACACCTTCGCACTCACGCATAGCCCGACGAATTTCCGCAGCGCCGGGCAGAAATACCAACGCATGACCACGGTGCCCTTCGTGCATCAGTCGTTGTACTGCCGTGCGCACCTGTATATGCAACGGCTCGGCAGCCTGCGGCATGTATGCAATCGTCAATGGAAACATGCGTCCCGGTGCGTCCATCACAGGACATCCACCAAAGAATTCCGCAACGGGCGCGGCATCCAGCGTCGCCGACATCACCACGATCTTCAGATCGGGCCGCGACGTCTGCTGCACCCGTCGCAGCAGCGCCAACGCAAGATCACCATCCAGATGTCGTTCGTGAAATTCATCCAGCACCACTGCACCGACGCCAGTCAATGCAGGATCAGCAATCAAGCGACGAAGAAAAATTCCCTCTGTGACAAACCGCAGTCGCGTCTTCGAGCTGACTTTTTCATCGAAGCGCACCTGATAACCAACCGTGCCTCCAACTTCCTCGCCCATCTCGTAAGCGACGCGGCGAGCCGCCATGCGCGCGGGTAATCGCCGCGGCTCAAGGACGATCACATCGCCCTGCACGATATCCAGCAACGCAGGTGGCACACGCGTTGTCTTACCTGCGCCCGGCTCTGCCTGCAGTACCAATGCACGCGACGAAAGTATGGCCGCGGCAATCTCCGGCAACAGGTCATCGACAGGCAGGTGCATTATGCGAGGAGGCAGTGCAGCGCACATTACTAATGACGCTTGCCCTTCTTCTTGCGGCTCGCTGCAATCAGATCCTTGTTCTTCCGTCGCCGCGGCTTCACGCCATCAATCGTTGCGAATTTCGCAAAAGGAGATTCATTCGACAACTGTGACTTAGAGGTAGCCCGCGCCTTGCCACCCTTCTTTGCGGGACGCAAGCCTTCAGTCTTTGCCGTGGTCTTCTTCTCCTCGCGCGGCGCTGTCTTGCGCGTGCGCTTGCTGACGAAGGGCTTTATGCCCTCCGACATACTCTCTTCTTCGGGAAGAATGGCGAACTGCAACCTGCGATTGCCTCGATCGATACGGTCAAGCAGGACGCGCACCTGCATCCCGGGACGAATCGTCTTGCCACTCTTAGACCCGCGTATTTCGCGGGCATTTTCGCGGTACGTGTAGTGATCGCCTGTAAGGGAGTGAATCAGCACAAGGCCCTCCACATACAAATCGTGCAACTCAACATACGCGCCGTACTTTGTTACGGAGAGCACCATCGCAGCGAAGTCTTCTCCGACGCGATCGCTCATGAACTCAATCTTCTTCCACTCGATCAGTTCACGTTCTGCATCGGCGGCGCGGCGTTCTGTCTCGCTGCACTCCTGCGCAATGGCTGCAACCTCCTCGCGCGGATACGGTTCCTCATAACCTTCTGCATGAATCAATTCATGGGAATGAGTCGCTGCGAATCGCTGTGCGGATGATGATGCTGTTTCCTCGGGGCCACCCAAGGGTGAAGCGCCTTCCGCAAGCAACGTCTTCACAACACGGTGCACGATCAGATCGGGATAACGACGAATGGGCGAAGTAAAGTGCGTATATGCGGGCGCGGCGAGGGCGAAGTGACCTTCATTCTTCTCGGAGTACTTGGCCTGCTTCAATGAACGCAGCATCAGGTAGCTGAGAATGCGTTCCTCTGGTCTGCCCTGTATTTTCGCTGCGAGTCGCTGATACATCTGCGGCTCCACTTCAATCTGTGAAGACACCTCATGCTGTTGCGGTCGGCGACCATCACGGCCTCGTTCATGCTGATGACGTTGATCACGGCGATCTGCCTTCATGGTCAACGTCTTCACTGGCAATGCTCCAACGCCAAGGGACACGCCGAATGCAGCAGCTGCGTCCTCAAACTCAACGATGCGCTTAGGGTCTGGCATCTCGTGAATGCGATACATCGCAGGCACTCCGCTGGCTTCCATCCATCGGGCCACGCATTCATTCGCGCACAACATGAACTCTTCGATAATGCGGTTGGACCACGCACGCTCTGCCTTGCGCACACCGCGCATAGTGCCGTTTTCGTCGAACTCAATCACCGGTTCGGGCAGATCAAAATCAATCGATCCGCGCTTTACCCGCTTGCCATTTAACTTCTGTGCAAGCTCCAGCATGAGCTCAAACTGTGGAACGAAATCGACATACTCAGCGCGCAGTTCCGCATCGCCGTCGAGTATCTTCTGCACTTTCGTATACGTCATGCGGCGAGCAGAACGGATAATCCCTTCGCATACCTCGTAGCCCAGCACATTGCCATCGCTATCAATCGTTGCGAGGCATGACAGGACCATGCGGTCTTCATCCGGTCGCAGCGAACACTCACCGTTCGACAACTCCTGCGGCAGCATAGGCACAGCACGATCCGGGAAGTACACGCTGTTGCCACGAAGGCGCGCTTCCAGATCCAGGTCCGTGCCATCCAGCACATACTCTGCAACATCCGCGATGTGAACCTGCAACTCCCAAGTGCCGTCGTCACGCTTGCGGACCAGAACGGCATCATCGAAGTCTTTCGCGGTCTCGCCATCAATCGTAACGATTGGTTCGTCACGAAAGTCCGTACGAGCATGGATTTCGTTGTCATCCAGCGAAGCAACATTGCGGTGCGCCGCGTCCTGCGCCTCTGCCAGCACATTTGCAGGAAACACATGCGGCAGATGATGTTTGCGGATCACGATCTCCACATCCACACCAAACGCATCCGGATTACCCAGCACTTCAATCACACGGCCGCGCGCAGGCGAATACTCCGTGGGATACTGCGTAATCTCCACATCGACAGCCAGCCCATGCAGATTCTGCAGCGTGCCGTCCCACACATGCTCCTGCGCACTCGCCTCCGCGCCAAGAGTGCGATGCGGCGTGATGGCCGCAGTCGGAAGATCGCGATCATTCTCAATCAAGACCGGCTGCGACATGCGCGCATCCAGCGGTGTGACGTAACTGCCGCGAAGTCGAATATCGTCGCTGCCGTAATCGACTGAGCGGCCACGCGCGCCCCCTGCGTGAAAGATGCCGACGACCGTGGGGTTACGGCGAGTGAGCACACGCACAATACGGCCGCTGCGACGGCCATCACGCGAAGGAGGCGCAGGCAACACCAGCACCTGGTCCCCCTGCATGGCTCCATTCAACTCGTGCGGCGGGATGAAGAGATCGCCATCAGACACAGTGCTGTCCGTCGGACGTACAAAGCCAAAGCCATCACGATGCAGTTGTAACTTGCCAGCGATCAGATCTTTTCGACTGCCCTCGCGATCACGCACGCGCTGTTTCAGGTCGTGTGCAAAGCCGCGGCGACCACCGAAACGATTGTCATTCTTTGCACGCTCGACATTTGTTTCCGGCAACGCCCAGTGCTCCTGGTCGATCTTCGCCAGTGCGCCGCGAGCCGTCATGCGCATCAGTTGCTCCAGCAGCATGCGACGTTCGCGACCACCGCCCATACCCAGTTCGCGAACCAGTTGTTTGTAACCCGCGCGACCGCCAGCGCGTTGAATGCGCCGCAGAATCTCGCGATCTGTGTGCTGATAAGGGTGACCCGGCATCTGCCTGAAGAATACGCTGACTGGCAATTGATTGCAGAAACCCACACACCTACGATCTGGTCGGGCTTAGGAAAGCCAACCACATCAACTTAAGACGACTGATCTATTTACGAGCAAACTGCTTACTGGCGCCCGTACGATCGTTTGTCACACGCATGTTTCCATCCGCACTGATGACGATGGTCACGTTTTTTCCATCTGTGCCGGACGTATTGGCAATGAATGCTTCTGGAACGTTATGCTCCGGGCCTTCCTGTGTCGTCTTTCCTGGATTGGGCGAACCCGCAGGTGGTGCAAGGTGAAGTTGATACAGCGCCTCAATACGCGGCGACTTGCGAATCGTATCGATAACCGAGGTGCTGGCCCCCTTATGGGCCCCGTTGTCCATAATGGCTACGCGCGGAGCAATCGAGTTGATAAATACCGGGCTGCTGCTCCAGTCCACGCCATGATGCGAAACGATCAGCAAATCTACCGGACCAAGCTTATTCACGGGACAGACCAATGAATATTCGCGATCTGAGGTCAGGTCACCCGCATCGACGATCTTCAGTCCTGCAAAACGAATCATGATGCCAAGCGATTGACCATTCTCCTGCGTATCCGTTGCAGGCTGTTTCACATTCACGCATAGCGGATTCGGAGCTTTGCGCGCACTGGACACTCCAGGATCATGATCCATCACAACACCGTTACTGCTGATCGCTACCGCGTCAAAGCCGGGAGCAGGTAGCTTGTCGCCCGCCTTTACGACGAAGTGCTTGTACTTCCCGGTGGCCAATACCTTCCGGTAATTCTCCAGAAAAGACGTGCTATTGGGATCGCTTGAAATACGCTCACCGTGATCCAGAAAGGCACCGATCGGAAAGCGCTCTGCGAGTTGAGGAACTCCACCAATGTGATCGTCGTGATAGTGCGTCAACAATACCGTATCGATGCGTGAAAGCCCCATCGACTTCGCCGCTGCAACAATACGATCCGCATCGCGCCCATTGTTCTTGTCCCAACCTGTATCCACAAGCAGAGACTGCCCCGTAGGCGCAACAAACAATGTTGCCTGCCCTCCCTCCACGTCCACAGCCGTGATGCGCAGCGAATTCTTCTGCGCGAAAGTTCCAGCAACGAGCGCAAGTGCAAAACAAGAGGCGGCGACAGAGCGAAAGATCTTCATGACGCAACAGCATACCGCGCCATACATGTGGAACGCATCGTGAAGCGATGAGTGCAATGCAAAAGGGCCGCTTTCGCGGCCCTTTTGGTTAGGTTCAGGTTCGATTAAAACGTTGCGGTCAGCTGGAACTCTGTCTGACGGGGCGCGCCCTGCGAGAACGTTCCCACACCGCGGTATGTACGCTGTGCCGACTGAGTTGCAAAGTTATTCGGACCCGTTACAAACCCAGCGCCAGCCGAAGTGCTGTTGGTCGTGCCCGCAGTGGTTGTGTTCTGCAGGGTTCCGGTATAGGAACTGAAGTTGCTGAAGTTTGCGATGTTGTAGAAGGCAATCTTCGGCGTAAGGCTCAGCCCCTCGTGCAACTTGTTAAACCGGAACGGGTAGGAGAAGTTCACGTCCAGCGAACGGAACATGGGGTTGTTGTTAGCAGTTCCCGTGGGAAGCTGAGAAACAGGCTGAATAACACCCTTCAGCGTTGTGAGCTGCGACAGTGTCATCAGGCCGGAGTTAATCACCTGCTGGCCGGCCGGAGTTACCTTTCCTGCGTAGCTACCGTTGTAATTGGTGATGAAGCTGCCAAGCGTGTTCGCCTTGACGCGATGCATGTAATCACCCTGCACCGTGCCAGGAGCAAGATCGCCCGTCGTTCCGTCGCCTGTCAGATCGGTCGTGAAGATATTTCCTGCGGCGAGGCTCGAATCCAGAATCAGATTCGACGGAATGGCCGAGAAGAAGTGACCGATAAGACCGATTTCCGGGCCATACTTCGGCTTGATGTTGCCACCGAAGGAAAGCTGGTGCTTACGGTCAAGTGTGTTACGGCCGATGTACTGATTCGGGTTGTCGTAATCCCAGGCGCCGGTTCCAAAGAACTCGTCGTTTGAGGTCATGTTCGACACAACACGGGACAGGTTATAGGAAACCTGGATGTTGCTGCGGTCGATACCCTTCATCGGGTGCGAAGCAGCCTGGCGATAGACAACCTGCAGAGCATCGTAGCCCGAACGTCCTGCGGGGCGGATAACCGTGCCACGGCCTAGATCAGGATTTACACCCGGGAACGCTGCGGGTGTCGAGCGTCCCTGAACCTTGTAGTTGTTGTAGCTCGTGTATGCATCACCATCGAGTCCCTGGCTGGCGAAGGAGTTGATTGCAAACGAGGGATTGTTGTTGATGAGGCACTGCACGACTGCAACGGATGTGGCAGCAGTCGCCGTACCGCAGGCGCCCTTCGTGGTGGACAAAGCAGAGAGGCGGTTGATCGCGGCAAGTGCATTTGCCTGGCTGAAGGTACGCGCCGCACCTGTGTGATTCAGGTCGATGGACTGACCGATGCGCCACGTCATGTTGTGGACATAGTCAGCGCTTAGAACCGCGCCCTTGAACAGTTCACGCTGTAGACCGAAGTTCCACTGCTCTGAAACCGGCTGCTTGTACGTCGGCGCATACAGGCCCGAAGCATTCAGCGTGTTGCCAAGGTATCCACTGTTCACGACATTCGGGTTAGCCTTCGCCACAGCCTGGTAGCTCTTCTGCAGAGCAGCGAACTGCGGAGCGGACTGAGCAATCGTGCGCTGGAGGCAGAGCGTCTGCAGAGGCGTTCCGTCAGGCGACGTGGTCACGACGCTGCTGTCCGGGAAGAGAACCGACGTCGACGCACAGGCAGATGCAGGGTTGTACGACTGAACCGTCTTCAAGAGACCGGCTGCCGCGTTGCCGCTGCTGTTGAACACAACGCTCTCGTAGTAAAGACCAAAACCTGCACGCAGTACCGTCTTGTGGTTGCCGGGAGCGTATACCAATCCGACCTGAGGTCCGAAGTTGTTATACGGCTGGCGCACATGACCTGCGGTGTAGCTCGGATCGAAGAGGCTGAGCAACGGGGTCGTGGATGCCTTGCCTGAGCAGACGTAGCTGGCAGTAGCCGTCATATCGCCGCAAGTGGGCAAAGCGAAGCTGTTGTTCTGACGGTTGGTGTCCACGCTGTAACGCAGAGCAGCCGTCACCGTGAAGCTGGGCGTAACCTTCCAGGCATCCGCAACATAGAACCCGTAGCGCCATGCAGGTGCACCGCCACCAGGCAGACCAAATCCCGCAACGTTGTTGCCATAACCGTTGCCCGTGGCAATCGTCGCAGAGCTGGTGTTGTAACCGTTCAGCGGATCACCCGGGCAAGCGGGCGCTCCCACTACGCCGCTGCAACCAAGGCCAAGTGGGTTGGTGGCATTCACCGTTCCAGAAAGCAGGTTGCTCGCGGTCGGGTTCAAACGGGGAGCCAAACCATAGAAGGCAGCATAGCCGCCACCCTGCAAACGGTTCAAAGAACCACCAAAGCGGATGTTGTGGGTGCCGCGCGTGTAGCTACCGTCATAACGAAGCTGCTTATCGGACTGGAAGGTCGCCTGGGGAGCGTTCGAGTTCGGTCCGAAATATAGCTGGTTCGTGTAGTTGTAAGCCACCGCACCATTGGCGGTTATGAGCGGATTGTAGCCAGAGGAGGCGCTACCGTCTGTGATGAGGTTGTGGAACTTCTCGTACGAGCCACGGAACGAATGCGTGAAGCGACCCTTGGAGAAGTCAGCACCGAAGGCCATGCCGTACGTATTGTCGCGATTCGGATACGCAGCAAAGCGGGTCGTTCCGCCTGCAGTGGTCGTCGAATCTACGTTGTAGTTGCCACGAGCGAAGTAGTGACCGCCGAACGGGCCAGAGTAATCCAGACGGACGGTGGAGTAGGTCTGGCGATACGGTGTACCCACAGTGGGGTGCTGTGCCGCAAGGGTCGAGGACTGCCCAACCGGGTTAGCACCAGCAGTATTGAAGACAGTTCCCAGGTTGGACGGGGATGCGCTGTTCTGCTGGATGCGCTCTGCATTGCCGAAACCGAAGAGCTTGTCCTTGATGATCGGGAAGCCAATGCTACCGCCATACTGGTTGCGCTGGAAGTACGGCGCGATGTGGTTTCCATTAGCGTCTGCCGTGGAGTTCGGGTTCGCGTCCAGAGCGCGCTGATCCTGGAAGATGTAGAACGCTTCACCGTGGATTGAGTTCGTACCCGAGCGGGTCGAGACGTTCACAGCACCCTGCGAGGTAACTTCACCGGCAGCGTCCTGGGTGGAACGATTCAACTGGAATTCGTTGATGGCGCCCTGGGACACGTTGAAGATCGTGGTTCCCACGGTTTCATCCGTGATGTCCGCGCCGTCGAGAAGGATACGGGTGGTACGGCCCGAAGTGCCGTTGACGGCAATGCCCGTGTAACCCGACTTGGTGGGATCGAAGGTGTTGCCGTTCTGAAGCTGCACACCCGGTTCAATCTGAGCCAGATCCAGGAAGTTACGGCCGTTCACAGGAAGGTTTGCAATCTGCTCGCGGGTGATAACGTCCGCCACGCCAGCCTGGTCGGTGTTGACCTGAACTTCGCCAGCGGTAACTTCAACGGTTTCAGAGTTCTGACCAACCTGGAGCTTGAAGCTGCCAGGAGTAGCGGTACCTGTAAGAATGCGGGTCTTGACTTCGAGCTGTTGGAAACCAGAAGCCACCACCGTGACGGTATAGTCACCTGGATTCAGAGGTCCGATGCTGTAGAAGCCGGCCTTATCGGTCGTCAGCGTTCTGGTCGTACCTTGCTCGAGGTTCTTAATTGTGATGTTGGCGTCGGAAACTGCGGCGCCGGATGCGTCTGTGATGGTTCCCTGGATTGCACCGCCGTTTACCGAAACGGCCTGACCGTGAGCAGCAACGCTGACTAATGCCAGCGGTGCAATAAGCAAAAGATTCTTCATTCTTGTACTGCCTCCTAAACGCGCGGAGCCGATGAAGGGAAAAATCTCCGCGCGATGTACAGCAAAAAGGGAATCTCGCCGGAAGGCACAGACGAACGGCCTGCAGCGAGATCTATTTATTCTTTGTTTGCGTTAGATTGCCCTACATTTTCCGCCGTGTCAACGCCAAGAAACGCCGCTTTTTCACTTTTGTTACTTTTCCTTCACCGTGCAGCAATATTCGATCCGGAAATCCGTTGGAGCATTGGTGTGAATGCCGCAGCAGACGAGGAAGCAAAGCCGTCTTTATGGCGAACGTACGGCGAATACAGCGGTAAACTGGGTCTATGGATGTGGCTGATCCATTTTTGAATCCGCAATTAAGCGATCTCCCGGATCGCTTTGGATTTCTGCATGTCGATCTGAACAGCTTTTTCGCGTCAGTGGAACAGGAGCTGCATCCCGAATATCGCGACCGTCCGATTGCCGTCGTGCCCACCTTTGCAGACACCACGGTCGCAATTGCCGCGAGCTATGAAGCGAAGGGTCTTGGAATCAAAACCGGCACTCGCGTCGCGGATATGAAACGCATCTGCCCGGACATCATCTTGGTGGAAGGCGACCATTCCAATTACGCGGCCTTCTCCCACAGGATTCACGACGCCGTGGAGAGGATCTGTCCCGTGGCGCATGTGCCTTCCATTGATGAAGTGGCCTGCCAGCTGATCGGTCGCGAACAGGAACCACCGCGCGCCCGCCAGATCGCCCTCGATATCAAGCAAGCCATCCGAGACGATGTCGGCAAAACGCTTCGCTGTTCCATCGGCATGGCCCCCAACCGTTATCTCGCAAAGATCGCCAGCGATATGCAAAAGCCCGACGGCCTCATCGGTCTGTTGCCATCGCAACTTCCTCGCGCTCTCGTCCACCTGGACGTCCGCGATCTTCCTGGCGTGGGTGCGCGCACAGAACAGATGCTTCATCGCAAAGGCATCACCACCATGGCGCAGTTGCTGGATCTGAATCGCGAGGAGATGCACAAGCTGTGGAACTCCGTGTGGGGAGACCGTCTCTATCACTGGCTGCGCGGCCACAATACCGGCGACGATGGCGCTCCCCTGCCCCGCGAGATGCAGAAGTCGCTGGGCCATTCGCATGTGCTTGGTCCGGAACATCGCAATCCTCAGGGAGCATGGGCCATCGCACATAAACTGTTGCATAAGGCCGCAATGCGTCTGCGAATGGAAAAGATGTGTACTGCTTCGCTCGCGCTGACGATCCGCTACCAACTCAACCGTGAGCAAGCGGGACAGAAACAAAAAGTAAAACATCATCAGAGCGGGATCAAGCACGATGGATGGGGCATGGAAGCGCGCTTCCCTACCTGCCAGGACACGCTCACATTGTTAGAGATGTTGCAGAAACTATGGCAGCAACAGCCCACCGGGCCGGAGTATCAACGCCCCTTCTTCATTGGCGTAACGCTTAATCGTCTGATTCATGAGGACGAGCAACAGCCCACGCTCTTCGCTGATCCGGACAACCGGAATGAACTGAGCCGCACACTGGACAAGCTGAATCAGAAATACGGTCACACCACACTGCACTTCGCAGGTATGTTGCCAGCACGCGAAAGCGCGCCGACGCGCATCGCCTTCACGCAAATTCCTGTTCAATACGGCAAGGATTACATCTAGGTAGCGATTGCAGTAGCCTCATGCTCAGACATGAAGCGCCTCCTCACACTGCTCTCTGCCGTTCTTGTTGCCATGCCCTGCTTCGCACAGGCCACAGCGAATCTTTCGTCGCAGGGCTACTATGCCGATCCGGAGATTCGTATCTTCGATCACCAGTATTGGATTTACCCCACTTCATCCAACGTCGGCGACCAGAGCGACGAGAGTCACTTCAATACGCGGCAGAGTGAACTACGCAAGCAGCACGTCGTTCACAAGGCTTATCTTTCGCAGACATCTTTGGATGCGTTTTCGTCGCCAGACCTGGTGCATTGGACCAAGCATCCGCATGTTCTTAGCGTGACAAACGTAGCGTGGGCGGCGTACGCGGTGTGGGCACCCTCTGCCGTCTATCGCAACGGCAAGTACTATCTCTTCTTCGCAGCCAACGACATTCAGAAGGCCGACACATTCCCCGGAGGCATTGGGGTTGCGGTAAGCAACAAGCCCGGTGGCCCATTCAAAGATATGCTCGGCAAGCCGCTCATTGGCGCATTCCAAAACGGCGCACAACCTATCGACCCGATGGCGTTTCAGGATGACGATGGCTCCGTGTATCTCTACTACGGCGGCCAAGGCCACTGCAATGTAGCTAAACTGTCCGGCGATCTGACGCACGTCATTCCCATGTCCGACGGCACGCTCTACAAAGAGATCACGCCCGCCCATTACACAGAAGGCCCGTTCATGATGAAACGCAACGGTACGTATTACTTCATGTGGTCTGAGGGCGACTGGGGCAACAGCACATACGGTGTTGCCTACGCGAAGAGCACAAATCCCACCGGCCCCTTTACGCCGGCTGGGAAAATCCTTTCCACCGATCCTGCGATTGCAAACGGCCCCGGACATCATTCCGTTGTTCGCATTCCCAACACGGACGATTGGTACATCGTCTATCATCGCCATCCGCTTGCAACTGCTGATCGCAATCAACGCGTGATGGCAATCGATCCCTTGCGCTTCGACAAGAACGGAAACATTGAATCCGTAATCATGACCAAGGATGGCCCTGGTCCAGTTTCCATCGCACGTAGGGCTGCCAACATACCTTAATCCCCACTTAATAGATGTCACGATTTTGTATCTCCCGAGGGATGGAAGACGCAGGACCATTTTCCCAATAAAGACACTTGATCTTTTCTGAAACGCACTCCTATGATGCCCGGCACGCGCGCGCTCCCTACGCGCTGTGAGGCCAAATATGAACGTTGTACGCAAAAACCCTGTGGGCAAGGGGTTCATGAAGACGAGTCGTGGCAGGAATTGGACCCTGTCCATCGTGCGCATTGTTCTTCTTGCACTATGCGCTGCTGCAATGTCGATACCGGGATGGGCACAGGACACCACTGCCACCATCCTTGGCAATGTAACGGACCCAAGTGGCGCATCGGTTCCCAAGGCACAAGTCACCGTCACCAACACACAGACCAACGTCTCCGTCGTTACAGAAACTACGGAATCCGGCGCATACACCGTTCCGAATCTGAACCCTGGAACTTACTCCATCACCATTAAGATGCAGGGGTTCCAAACGGCAAGTCTCCCCAATCTTGCCGTCTCTGCAGGTGACCGCCGCCGTGCAGATGCTGGACTGGCAATTGGCGCCGCCAGTGAAACCGTCGAGATCACCACGACCGCTCCCGTACTCCAGACAGACAGTTCCACCATTGGTTCCAATGTGTCGCAGCGCGCCGTGCAGGATCTTCCGCTGAATGGCCGCAATTACATCAACCTGGTACAGATCACACCCGGTGCAACAGAAGCCGCGCCGAACAGTATCAACAGCGGCACACGTCCCGATGACCGCCGCCCCAGCTCTTCCATCTCCATGAACGGTCAATCGGAAACGTTGAACGATCAGATGGTGGACGGCCTGGATAACAACGAACGCCTGATTGCCACCATCGGAGTTCGTCCCAGCATTGACTCCATTCAGGAAGTTCGCGTTGTCACCAATACATTCTCTGCAGACATTGGGCGTTCCGCTGGCGCCGTCGTCAACGTGATCACGAAGAGCGGCACGAATAACTTTCACGGCACGCTCTACGAGTTCCTTCGCAACGATAAGCTGAATGCCTATCCTTACCAGTTCGGCGCAGCGAAGCCCGTCAATCCGGAACTACGACAGAATCAGTTTGGCGGTAGCCTCGGCGGGCCCATCTTCAAGAACAAAGCCTTCTTCCATGGCGATGCGGAGTTCTTCCGTCTAATCAAGGGCGGCCTCCCCTCGCAACTCATCGTGCCCACGCTGTATCAGCAGCAACATCCCGGCGATTTTTCAGACGCAATTCCGGCGAGTGGTTGCGCTACAGTTGCCGCCAGCGTGGCCGATCCCACGCAAAGCCAGACCACAGGCTGCGTTTATGATCCTGACCCAACGCACGTCACAGGACCGTCCATCTATCTACGCACACCTGTAGCAGGTAACAAAATTCCCGTTGGTTTTATTGATCCTGCCGGACTCGCTTACTTCAAGCTGTACCCCGCACCCAACAGCGGTAGCAACGGCTACGTAGGTGTCCGCAATCAGGAGCAATACTCAACCGTGTACGACGTTCGCGTCGATTATCACTTCAACGATCGGAACCTGCTCTTCGCGAAGTACATCATCAATGACGTCTACACCGTATCGCCGGGCGCACTCCCCATTTCCAACGCAAACGGCTTTGCCGTGGATCCGCAGACCGGCAACGGCTTCGGCACATCACCGCAACTCGCACGAAATGCGGCGCTGATCTACACACACACCTTCACCCCCAACCTGCTGACGACGCTTGGCGCTGCGTGGACCTACATCAACAATGCATCGTATCCGCTGAACTATGGCGTGAATCCCAATGCAAAATTTGGACAGGCAAACGTGAACGTCAGCCAACTGACATCAAGTCTTGCAGTGGCCACGCCTACAGGCCTGACCGGCCTTGGTGGTGGCGGTAACTTTGTTCCACTGCAGGACAAGGACAACACCTACCAGATCAATGGGCAGGTGATCTGGAACCGTGGCAATCACTCCCTCCGGATGGGGGCTGCGCTCATTCGCCGCAGGGCAGCGAATATTCAGGACAATCAGGGTGAAGGCGGATGGACCTTCCGTACTGGCGCCCCCGGCCTATTGGAAGGCATCTTCTCCGCGGCGACGCGCAACAATAACCTGTATCCGCCGCACTACGAGACGTGGGAACCCAGCGTGTACTTTCAGGACGACTGGCATGTAGCTAGTAACCTCACGCTGAACCTGGGGTTGCGCTATGACGTGTTCACTCCCTTTACTGAGGAGCACAACCACATCTCCAACTTTGACCCGAATTGCATCTGCATTATTCAAGCGGGTGTAAACGGCATCAGCAGAACGGCGGGTGTCCGCACCGATTTAACCAACGCGGCGCCACGCATTGGCTTTGCCTATAACCCAAGGCCGAGCACAGTAATCCGCGGAGGCTTCGGTTTGGCCTTCTTCGCCAGCAACTATGAATCGCCCACCAACCTGAAGAACACGCCCAATATCTCTATCTATGGCAACTGTTCTTCCTTCCAGGCAGCGGCCGGTACCAGTGGTTGCAGCCCGGCATTTGCGCGCTTTGCGCAAGGCATGCCACTACCGAACCAGAACCCAAGCACAACGCCCAGCACTATGGTCGGCTCGATTCCAGCGGTTGTGGACAGGGGTATGGGATCCGGCTATCTGGAGCAATTCAACCTTGTCGTACAGCAGGACTTCAAAGGCAACGTTCTTACAGTCGGATACGTCGCGGCATTGGGCCGTCATTTATCCACTGGCTTCGATATCAACCGTGCTCCACCGAACACATCTGGTAGCCAAACCCTGCGTCGCTGGTACTCCACGATGCCCGGCATCACGACCGTCTCTCAAACGCTCAGCTCAGGAGCGTCGAGCTATCACTCATTGCAAGCCACCTTTGAACGCCGGTTTAGCCATGGCCTGGGTTTCAGTGCAAGCAGCACATGGGCTCACCTACTGGACAACGCACCAAACGTGAATGGACAGAGTGGCAACGGTGTTGGTCAGGTACTGACAAGCCAAAACTCCGATGATTACGGTAACGGCGACCTGGATACACGCGCCCGCATTGTGGTCACCGGCAACTATGAGCTTCCCTTCGGCAAAGGCACCAGTGGCTTCCGCAACATCGTGGAAGGTGGCTGGCACCTGAACGTACTCAACCTGTGGTCGACGGGGCTCCCCTTCACGATCCTCAACGCTTCTAACATCAGCAACACCAGTCCCGGTGGTTCTGCCGATCGCCCGAATGTTCTCAGCAATCCGTTCAAGAACATTCAACGTCCCGCGGGTGGAAACTTCGTCAATCCGCAGTTCTTCTCTGCTACTGCATTTGCCGCGCAAGCATCTGGGGCAATTGGCAACGAACACCGCAACCAATATCACGGACCGCACTATCGCCACTGGGACATGTCTCTGTTCAAGGACTTCCCCGTATGGCGTGAGACAAAACTGCAGTTCCGTGCGGAAGCGTTCAACATCGCGAATCAAACCAACTTCTCCAACCCCACTTCGTCGCTGGGCACCACAGCTACGTTCGGACAACTCACATCCACATTGCCTACCTATCTACCTCGCACGATTCAGTTCGCACTCAAGTACGAGTTCTAGACACCCTGCAACACATCAACCAACGGGCTTCGAGAGACATCTCGGAGCCCGTTTTCCTTTGCGAAATGAGCACGCACTTCATCTCTCAGCAAGGCCCTGCCAGGGAATCCGCAACATCAAGTCGATACAATGACCGAATGCCCGACCAGACACAATGGCGCGCTGAGTTTAGGTCCATGTTGAAGCTTGCATGGCCAGTGGTTCTTGCGGAACTAGGCTGGATGCTGCAAGGCATTGTTGACGTGATGATGGTGGGCCGCCTTGGCCCTGTCGCCATCGGTTCCGTTGCACTGGGCAACGTGCTGTTCTATGCACCTTCACTCTTTGGCCTTGGCCTGATGATGGGATTAGACACTGTCGTATCGCATGCTTATGGACGCGGCGATTACGATGCCTGCCACCGTTGGCTCGCTCAAGCCGTTTATATCGCGCTGGCCGCCACACCGCTGCTGATGCTCGTTGCATTCTGTGTCGGTCTTGGCCTGCCGCACTTTGGTGTTGCACCAGAACTCATCGCTCCCACACTCACGTATCTGCATGTGTTGCTGCTCAGTACGCTGCCGTTGTTGCTCTACGCAGCGGCGCGGCGTTACCTGCAGGCAGTAGGCGAAGTGCGTGTGATTACGTTGACCTTTCTTGCTGCGAACCTGCTGAACTGGGCGGGCAACGAGGTCCTTATCTATGGACGCTTCGGCATACCAGCCATGGGTGTTGCGGGATCAGCACTGTCCACTGTGTTTTCGCGCGTCGTCATGGCAGGGTCGCTCTTCGTATTCGCCTGGCGGTATGAACGCAAGCGAGGCCACCCCTTGTTCGAACATTGGGCAAGACCGGTGATGCGCGAGATACGCGAACTCTTACGTCTTGGCCTGCCCGCCGCAGGGCAGTTCGTATTGGAGGTAGGCGCCTTCGGCGCAACTGCAGTGCTTGCAGGAACACTCTCACCTGTTGCGTTGGCTGCGCATGAGATTGCACTGAACTACGCAGCGCTGGCATTCATGGTGCCGCTCGGCATCAGCTCTGCAGCATCCATCGCCGTAGGTCATGCCGTGGGAGCGAAGGATTGGCCAAAGGCACGTCGTTCCGGCATGTTTTCACTGCTTCTCGGCATCTGTTTCATGTCGCTCGTGTCGTTAACATTCCTAAGCATTCCTCGCGCACTGGTGTCCATGTATACGCACGATGTGGCTGTCACCAGCACGGCTCTACCACTGTTTATTGCAGCAGCAGCATTCGCGATCTTCGATGGCATACAGATTGTCTCCACCGGAGCACTGCGCGGCCTGGGCGATACCAAAACAGCGCTGTGGTCGCATCTGTGCAGCTATTACATTGTGGGTCTACCGTTGGGCGCACTGCTCTGCTTCCGCTTCCATCTTGGCGTGCTGGGTCTGTGGATCGGATTGACCTGCGCACCGATTACAGCATCTATCGTTCTTCTATCTGCATGGCTGCGACGAGCAGCAAAAACGCCCGCCGAAGCGGGCGCACTGCAGTAAACTTTCCTAACTATTTTTCCAGGTCGCCCTTCGGACAATTCGCAGGCGCGTTGATGGGATTGCAACGCGCCACAACATTGTTGGGGAATGCAACTACGAAGTTCCCCGGCCACTTCGCGGGTTCCGATGCGAAGTAATCCGTGCTGATAATCTGCGCTCCGCTTCGAAAATCCTTATCGCGCACCGACGTGTCGTTCGTACGCGCCTGCTCCGTGTCAGCGTCGGAACGGGTACGTACAAGAACTCCCTGTTTTGCCAGTTCATTCATGTGTTCTTCCGTGCCCGAATTCTCTTCCGTGAATGCAGCCTCCGGAGTGCCGGGTACGGCATTCGGAAAGATCACACGGCCCTTTAAAGCAGGATGCCCCTCGACGTAGACCGGCGTTAAAGCACGATTGTCCAGCAGGAAAACAATCTTGCCGCGCGCCTGCTTCAGCGTTGGCCAGCCATCAGCAGCAATGGCTTCAGGCATGGTGGCATACTTGCCGCGCACCTGGTCAGGTGTGATGAGCTTGTTTGCCGGCACGATGGACCGCAACTCCGCATCCAGTTCATCGAAGACCGCAGGCGTAAACGGCTCAGGCGTAACCGCGCCCGGCAGGTCAGCATGCGGCTTTCCATACTTACCTTCCAGCAAGATGAAGATGGGAATGTGGTTGGGATGCGCATTGGACCACGTCAGCACAGTGTTGATGCACTCGCGCAGCGTGATGCAGCTACTGTGCTGATCAATGTCCTGCACGTGCATGACTTTGAAGCCGGGCTTATCCATCTGCCCGTCAGTGTTGTAAGGCTCAGGCGGGAAGCCCATACCTTCAATCACCTTCGCAGCGGCAGGATGCGAATACAACCCGCCCTTGCTGTCTGCATAAATGTCGATCTCAAGCTGACGCACACCGGCATCGAGCTGTGTGGGGATTGGCTTGTGTTCGTAGTCAAGTCCACGCAGCGACTTGGGATTCTTCGCAGCCAGCAGTGCCTTCACACCGGGTGTCAGCCCCACGTGGTAGCTGTTGTGGCTGCCGATAATCTGAATCTGGTTGATACGCACAGCATCCTTCTGTGCAATGGCGGTGCCGCAGAACAGCAACGCGAACGAAACAACAAGAGAACGAAACATGATCGAAGCTTCCTTCTTGTGGAACAGGGCTAGACGTTTCGGTAGGGCGTGGCGAAATGCGTCGACCACTCCACACGGCTGCGGTCGAGCCACTCGATAGTGCCGCTCTTTGCATCCGCACGGAAGATCATGAAGGCATTCGGATCGTAGCGCGTTGCCGCGGTAACAGTGTGCTGTGGTCCGTAGGTGTGAGCGAAGTCCACCCACTTATGCCAATGCCCAGCAATCACGATCTGGATTGTGTCTTTGTATTTGCGCAGCAACGGGTGCAGTCCAAAGTCCTTCACTTCAGTGGGCGCAATGAGCCAGAGAGGATAGTGGATGAAAACGACCGTGGGCTTACGAGCAGCCAGTTGTGCCTCAGCCCACTGCAACTGTTCATCACCCAACGAACCAAAACGTTTATCGCCGCCCGGTGCCCAGGTTGCGCCAAGGAAATTGTTCAGCACCAGAAAGCGAAACCCGTTGTGGTCAACCGAGGAATACGGATCAGACCTGAGCTTTTGTTTAATCAGGCGATTGGACATTTCAATCGACACGCCGGGCTTCCCATGCTCGTCATAGTCGTGATTGCCGAAGCCAAGATGGACTGGTGCATGAAAGCCATCCATCAGCTTCCTTGCGATGTCGATACGCGTCTCGTTTTTGAAATAGAAGTCGTAATCGGCGGACGGATAGTTGTGGAACACATCCCCCGGCACAAACACCTGTTCAATGGCACTGCCATCCTTAAACCGGATGCCGTTAATGGTGTCACGTGCCATCACAAGGCGGTCATTTGCCTTGAGAATACTTTCGTTATCTTCTATGCCGTTTTCGCTGCCGGGTTTGTAGAACTTATCGATCACATGGGGATCGCTAACGACGGCGAAGTGAAATGGCTTACTCTCCTCCGCTGCGGAAGGTAACCAAGAAGGCGCAAGCGCCGCTCCCAAGGAAGCGGCGCTTAGTGCGTTGAAGCTGCGTCGAGACATTTTCACTGGAGACATCCTTAGAAAATGATCTTCGCTGCAAGCTGCAGTTGACGTGCGGGATATGCGCTGGTGATAGTGCCGAAGCTGCTGCCACCGAAGGTGCTGTTCGCCGCGGCGTAGTTCGTCTTGTTCAGCACGTTGAAGGCTTCTGCACGGAAGTCGAACTTCGATGCTTCGTTCCAGAGCGAGAAGGCCTTATGCAGACCCAGATCGGCCTGGTAGAAGCCGTTCGTGCGTCCAAGGTTACGCGAGGCTGTTCCCCACGGGCTTGTGGTGGGAGTGGAGAACGCAGCAGTGTTAAATACACCCGTTACGGTGGTAGCTGTCTTGGTGCGCGAACCGTAGATCGGAACGCCGACGTTGCGGTTCGGGCGATAGGTATACAGATCGGTTCCGAACAGCGACGATCCACTGGAGAGCGAATAGTTGATGTTGATCGGCGCACCGCTAGTCATGTTGTTGATCAGCGTGAGCTGCCATCCGCCCAATACTTCATCCACGAGCTTGTTCGCGTTGCTGCCGAAGCGACGGCCGCGACCATACGGCAGGTCATACACGATGGAAAGCGTGTCTGCCAGCGGCTGATCGTAACCGGATGGGCCGTAGTCCATGCTCGGGTTCGCATAGTTCACACGGCTGTTGTCTCCGTTCGCAGTCTCCAGGTGACCACCGGAAAGATCGAAATCGCGGCTCCAGGTGAATGCGTTCAGCAGGTACAGACCAAGCTTCGTACGCTTTTCCACCTTGAACTGCATAGAGTTGTAATTGGTGCTGCCACCACCCCATGCAATTTCGATATCGCCAAAGCCCTGCACCGGGCGGCGAGCTGCGAGGTTTCCGCAGGTGCTGCCAACGCAGGGGGTCGCCTGGTTGTAGTCTGCAAGGACCTGGAAGTGCGTGCCCTTGTTGCCGACATAGCTGAGATCCATCAACCAGCCGTTGCCCAATTGCTGCTGCACACCCAAGAAGTAGCTCTGCAGATATCCCGTCTGGAAGTTCTTCGGAATATAGCGCGATGTAACGTTTGCCGGGTTGAAGTATGCCGGCGTAGTCAGCACGTTGCTATAACCCTGCTGCGTCTGACGGAAGCAGGCCGACTGCAACTGGGTATCGTTCGTGCAGAGGGCTGCAGCTGTGGGTGCCACCTGCGAGATGCTGGCATTCACCACGTTCGGACCGTTGTATGTCAGGTTGTTTTCACCACCAGCGCGGTTCCACTGGGTGTAGCCAATGCCGTAACCACCGCGCATTACCGTCTTCGGTGACATCTGGTACGCAAAGCCGAGGCGAGGACCGAAGTTCTTCTTCGGCGTGTTCACCAGCGAGCGATCGTAGATGCTGCCGTTCTTTGCCTGCACCAGTGTCTTAGTTGCAGGATCGAAGTTTGCCAGCTTGTTGTCGCGTTCCCACTGCGGCGTGACGACCTCATAACGGAGACCGGCATTGATGGTGAGTTGCGGCGTCACCTTGATATCGTCCTGCACGTACATGAAGTTGTAGCGCTGACGCAGATTCACAATGGCATACGTTGTCAGCGAATAAGACGAACGGTTGCCAAAGAGGAAGTCAGCCATGTTCTGTGCCTGTTGCAACTGCGACGACAGGCTGGGATTGCTGCCCGTCACCGTGGTGTTTACAGGGTTGCCGTTCTTTGAGTACTGACCAGCGTAGTTGTCCTGGCCATAGCTCGGGTTGAAGTCGTTCAGTTCCGTGTGAATCTCCTGGAACTCATAACCAAACTTCACACTGTGCTTACCCTTAACGATGGTGTAGTTCACCTTCGGGTTGAAGACCATCGGATTCTGGAACTGCGGGTTTGACGACTGGTTGCCGAACTGCGAATAGCCCGTGACAGACTGTGCATTGAGTGAACGCACGATGCGCGGGTCCGTCGGCAAACCATCGGTAATACCGCTCTGTACCAGGAGGGACTGCTGGCCTACGTTAACCGGGAACTTCTGGCCAATGTTGCGTGACCAACCGAAACGCGCATCCAGCAACTGCGACGGTGTAACCGACCAGGTGACGCCACCCATGATGTTCTTATTGCGGATGGTTACGTTGCCGTTGCTGTTACCACCCGCAATACCGGTGATACCCGGCGGATCGTAAATGTAGCCGCGGTGTTGGCTATAACGCGCAAAGATGGAGACTTTCTGATTGAAGGTGTGATCCAGACGGAAGTCGCCCTTGTCGTCATTGATGATGCCGCGTGGCGCAATCACGAAGTTGTTGGACAGACCAGCCACATTGGTTGTCGGCAGAGCCGCGACCACGTTACGCGCAAACGTCGTCCACTGTGCCTGCGGAATAGAACCAACGAACGTGCGGCCCGTGATGGGATCCTGCAGCGGAATCGCGTTGTTCGGATTGGAAGTGTCGTCGTTCAGATAGAACAGACCATTCCGCTGATTGTTCGTAAGAATCGTCGACGCTGTTGATGCGTTATTGAAAATCTGACGCACGCCTTCGTAGTCACCGAAGAAGAACGTGTGATCCTTCCAGATGTAGCCGCCCAGCGTGCCACCAAACTGATTGCGGATGAACTTGGGCTTGGTCTGTCCTGGAGCAAGGAAGGGACCAGTTGCGTTGAACATCGTGTTGCGGACGTAGTCCCATGCACGACCGTGGAACTGGTTGGTGCCGCGGCGGACCGCAGCATTGATCACAGCGCCAACCTGGCGTCCGAACTCTGCAGAGTAGTTGTTGGTCTCCACACGGAACTCGTCCACCGCGTCAGGTGAGGGCGCAATGTTTTCGTTCGCAAAGCCCTGGTTCGATGTGCCGTAGTTGTTGTTGTCCAGACCATCGAGCATGAAGTTGTTAAACGCGGAACGGATACCATTCACGTTGAAAGAAGCTTCACGGCTGCTTGTGGTGCCGTTGTTCTCAAGCGCAGACTTACGCACGCCGGTCGAGAGCAGCGTGAGATCGGCGTAGGAACGGCCATTCAGCGGCAGGTTCTCGACTTCACGCGTTCCAATGAGCTGGCTCTTCGAGCTGTTTTCGGTTTCCAGCAACGATGCAGCAGCAGTGACCTCAACCACATCCGAAGCAGCGCCAGGCTTCAAGGAGAGATCCACGCGCTGACGAGCGTTGACGTTGAGTGCGAAGACACCGCTGTCAGAACGCGAGAACCCACCAGCCTCAGCCGTCACACGGTAGTCGCCGATCTTGACGCTGGGGAATTCGAACTTGCCCTCGCCATCGGCCTTTCGGGTGACGGTTACGCTGGTTTCCACGTTCGTCAGCGAAACGGTGGCATTAGGGATGGCCGCACCTGCACTATCGCGGACATAACCAATCACGGCGCCCGAATCAAACTGGGCCGCAGCGGGCAGAGACATTACAACAGCACTGGCCGCTAGAAGCGGAAGCATTACGATGCGATTTGGTCGCAAGTTGGAACTCCTGTATTTCCGGTTTGATCCAAGCCTCTCAGTTAGCGGTAACGGAACGGTTTCAGGAGCGTTACAAAACCATGAATGAAACCGCCCGAACTTTGCTGGGAGGGGGAAGGACCGTTTTCTCAACAGGCGACGTGTAAATATACCTGCCAGAAAGCGCCACACAGTCTAGCGCACAGAACATAGAAGAAGCACCTGTACTCTAAAATTCTCTGTTTACCGTCGAAGTACGTTTGCCACGCGATGCCCCGTGTTCCACGTAACAGAAGACATCTGGCTTCCCGGTGTAGCCTGATGCTGCACATGAAGTTACGCAACGACAGGATTGACCCCGACACCCAGCCTGCCACGGAGCTCATCTTTGGTGAGTGGTACCCCGCCATGCGGTCCGAGGGGCTGCGGAGGGGGAAAACCACCACGCTCCTGCTGCTGGGAGTGCCTCTCCTTGTAGGCCGCAAGAACGACGGCGGGATCTTTGCCATGCGGGATTTGTGTCCCCACCGGGGTATACCCCTTTCGGCGGGGTGGTTTGATGGGGAGACGGTCCAGTGCAAGTACCACGGGTGGCGGTTCGAGCCCTGTGGTGGACAGTGTGTCGAGATTCCCTCGCTTACTCAGATCGATACGCTGGAGCCGACCAGGATCTATGCCGGGGCTTATCCGTGCCGCGAGGTAGATGGCTACGCCTGGGTCTATCTGCCCGAAGCGGGTTCGGGGCGTATTACGGATGAGACGGTTCTGCCGTCTGTGCCGGAGGTGCCCAAGTTCTCCGGGAAGTTCCGCAGTGCGCATCTGCAGGCTGACCTGCCATGTAACGTGGACCACGGCATCATTGGCCTGATGGATCCGGCACATGGGCCGTTTGTGCACCGTGCCTGGTGGTGGCGCAGCGCCGCATCCATCCATGAGAAGACCAAGCACTTCGAGCCCATTCCGGACGGATTCCGGATGGCATCGCACGCGCCCAGTAAGAACTCCGCGCCGTATAAGCTGCTTGGGGTTTATGGCAGCGATGTGACGACGACCATCGACTTCGTCCTGCCCAATCGTCGCTACGAGGTGATTCGTGCGGGTGAGAAGTGGTTTGCCTCGCTGACTACTGTCACGCCGATCACGCCTTCCACCTGCCGCATCGATGTGATGGCGTGCTGGAACATCTTCTACAGTGTTCCGTTGGTGCCCACCATTGCCAGCTACTTCGGCGCCAAGTTCGTACAGCAGGATCAGGAGACGATGGTGGAACAGGCCGAAGGCCTGCGCTTCCGCCCCGCGATGATGCTGATCGACGACGCCGACAAGCCGGCGAAGTGGTACTTCGCCCTGAAGCAGCGGCGACTGACCGGCAAGGGTGAGCATCCGTTGAGCGGGCCGGTCGATCTGCACTGGCGCAGCTAGCTACTGGATCGTGACGCTCTTCACCGTCACCGGTGTGATCGGGCGGTTGTGGGCGTTGCGTGGGACTCGGGCTATGTCGTGGACTGCCTTTACTGTGGCTTCGTCGCACTGGCCGAAGATGGTGAACTTGTCGTTCAGGTTGGGTGATGGTGCGTCGGTGATGAACCAGCTTGTGTCGTTCTTGGTTGGTCCGCTGTTGGCCATGGCCAAGCGGCCTGGGCGATCGAAGGTCAGGTTCGGTGCGGTCTCAATGCTGTAGCTGAAGCCTGCGTCTTCCGCTCCGCTGGGATAATCCTGCTGCTGCACCATGAAGTCCGGAATCACGCGGTTGATGTGCAGACCGTTGTAATACGGCTTCTTTGTGGTGACGTGCGTTGTTGGGTTGGTCCACTCGCGTTTGCCTTCCGCGAGTTCCGTGAATGTGGCCACTGCGATTGGCGCCTGCTCTTTATAAAGCTTGCAGGTCAGAGTTCCGGCTGTGGTGTCTATGGTGGCGGTGGGGCCGGTGGGGTCTGGCGTGGGGATGTTGGAGGGTTGTGGCGGCACTGGCTGGGGCACCACCTTCTTCGGGTCCCACTCAGGGGCTACCGGAGGCATCGGCTCGCCGGGCTGCACGATGGTGAGCTTGTTGATGGCGATGGCTTTGGTGGTGCGGTTTCCCACTTCCAGCATGGCGTGGGAGATCTTCTCGGCCACGGCGACGCCTGCGTCATCGCACTGCCCGAAGATGGCTCCGCGATGTCCCTTGTCGAACTCGTCATCTGCGTGGAGCGTGATGACGTAGAAGGAGGAGTTGATCTCGCCTGCGTGTGTTGCCATGGCGAGGCGTCCCGGACGGTCGAAGGTCACGCCGGGAATCTTCTCCTCGGGAATGGAGCCGTTCGCATCGCCCTCGCCGCCGCCGTAACGGTCGCCGCCGCGGATGCCGTCAGGAATACCGGCGATGGCTGTGCCGTCATAGAACGGTGTGTTGTGTATGACGGTCAGGTTCAGATGATCATGCCAGTCCTTCTTGCCTTCGGCCAGGTCGGTGAAGTTCTGGACGGTTTTGGGCGCCTGCTTCGCATAGAGACGACAGGCGATGCGGCCCATCGAGGTGTCGAAGACAGCGGTTGGACCTGTTGGTTCCGGGCCGCGCGCCGCTGGTTTGTGCGCTTGCGCGTGCAGGCTGATGCTGGAAAGGCTGGCGAGGAGAACGAGGCCGAGAAACCGCATGTCTTCTGGAGTATCACAAACCTTTTCCGATAGCTCAGGCCTGTGGGGTACCCCTCCCCCCTCGTTTTTCTAAAATCGTCTTTCTATTGGAGTTAACTTCGCGGCTGTCTGCAAAATCGTCCAAACAAAGGGGTTACACGCAAAATCGTCTAAATAAAGGAGTTAACTTCCAGTAGTTGGGATCGGCTTCGCGTCCTATCTCTATTTTAGTGATTTGGTGGAAATACCATGCCAACTTTATTTCCTTTGGTTTGTTAGGTTTCAGTGCGATTAGGGGTTGACAGGTTTTTCATGGATGGACGCTTCTGGCATGACATGATGGGTGCACGTATCCCAAGGAGTTCTCGGATGAAGCTTCCCCTGCTGGTGCCGGTGTTGGCGTTGATCTGCGGTACAGGTATTTGCGCGGCGCAGACCACGCCTGCGGATGAGGCCACCTTTCGCAAGTTGCAAAGCGATTGGGCAGAGGCGAGGAAGAATCAGGACGTTGCTTTTCTGGAACGGTTCTATGCGACGGAGTTCACCGTGGGCGTGATGAACGGTAGCGAGAACACGCGTGAGCAGGACATCAGCGTGTTCCGCACCAAGATTCTGAAGCCTGCCGTTATTACGGATACCGAGATGGTGGTGCATCGCTACGGCGAAGCAGCGCTGGTGACAGGCGTGGAGCATCTGGAAGGTACATACGCCGGGAACAGCGGCGCGTTCGACCTTCGGTTTGCAAACACGTATGTGTATCGCGATGGCCGTTGGCAGATGGTGCGGCACCAGGCCACGCCGATTGTGAAGCCCTAACCGACTAATCGGGCGAGTGCCTGCGTGCCGTTGGTGATGAAGCGGCCGTGGCCGGTGGCGATGGATTTCGGTTTGTAGTCCAGCAGGCGTTTTGCGGATGCGTCTGCCAGCGGGCAGTCCCATGTGCCGCCTTTTGGCAGCGGGAAGTACCAGGGCGGGGCGGTGACGAGGTGCAGGCCGCCGACGCTCATGAGAGCGTCGCCTGCGAAGAGTGTGCCGTCACGCTCATCAAGGAAACAGAAATGACCCGGTGTGTGGCCGGGTGTGAAGATGCAACGAAGTGAACCGAAGAGTTCACCATCAGTCAGCGTGTGCGTGGGCCGTGTCTTTGCGCCGGGGAAGCTGCCCTTCGGCTTGTGCTGCGGTTCTTCGGGGCGCAGTGAAAGATCCTTGTGCAGGAAAGGAGCTTCGCGCTGCGAGATGGCCACGTCTACAGGCCCGAGTTGTGCGTGCAACTGATCGAGCGAGCCGATGTGGTCAAGATGTGCGTGTGTGAGCAGAATGCGGCGAATGCTGCCGCCGAGCTCTTGTGCGGACTGAATAATCTTTGCAGCCTGACCGCTGATGGTGCAGTCCACCAGCGTAAAGCCATCGCGTTCACGGACGAGGTAACAGTTGGAGATACCCAGGAATGTCAGTTGCGCCAGATCTTTGTGGATGCATGTGAGTTTCATGGGAGTGATATCAACGCTCCTCTCTCGTATTCGAGAGCTTGTAAAACGGATGCACGGATGAGGCTGTGGTTGTTCAACGCGCAGCAGATTAACAGCTCTTTGTTGCAGGTGCGCTGCTGTCCGTAGAATCAAGACTACGGATTGATGATGGAAGAAAGTTTGCAAAATCGGATTGCCGTGGTGCTGGTGCGGGCGCGGAATCCGCTGAATATTGGCGCTGTTGCGCGCGCGATGAGCAACTTTGGATTTGCCGATCTGCGCGTGGTGAACGATTATGACGTTCCCTTTCAGGATGCGCGGTCCGCGATTGACGCTGCTCCTGTGCTGAATACGGCGCGCCAATTTGGCAGCGTGGCGGAAGCGGTTGCGGATTGCACGCTGGTCTACGGCACCACTGCTCTGGGTGAACGCAGGCTATTGCATCCCGTGGATATGTTGCGGGATGCGCAGACGCATGTTCGCGATGCAGTGACTACGGGTGGCCGTGCGGCTGTTTTATTTGGTTCGGAGAAGACAGGTTTGTCTGCCGATGAGATGAGCCATTGCCATCGGTTGCTGACGATTCCGATGAATACCAGCGGTGTCTCCATGAATCTGGGGCAGGCTGCTGCGGTGTGTCTGTATGAACTGATCCGCGAGAGTGCTATTCCGCAAAGACCTTTGCCACCGGAGGCCATGCCTGCGAACGCAGAGGAAATTGCACGGATGGAAGCGGTGCTGGGCGAAGTGCTGGAAGAGAGCGGTTATGCGCATCGGTATCCGGCGAATATGCGTGAGGTGACGCACCGGCGCATGGTGCGGCGGATGACGCTGGACCGCGGCGATGTGGATGCGTGGATTGGTGTGCTGCGGCAGGTGTTGTGGAAGCTGCGTAAGGAATAGCGTTCGATGGGATTCATTTTTCCTTTTTCGTTCGCCGAAGAGGCGTTTAGAATTTGCAGCCATGCCATCTAGTCCAGCTGAAGAACGCGCCCGAACCGCTTTCGCTCTGACGAAAGAAAAGCATCCCGAGGCTATAGATCTCACAATCCAAAGAGTGTTATCGATAGATCAAGGGCAACTGTCTGAGTCCCATCTGGTCTATGTTCTTTACAATCGGCCAGGGATTACCTCTCAGAGCCAACCGCGCTCAATCATCTACTTTCCACCATTCAGATCTCCGTTGCATTTTGATAATTCAGAAGAATTCATCGTCTGGTATGCGGGGAAACGCTCTAAGGAACAAGCTTCTTTTTGGGGTAAAGTCCTCGATGCGTCGGGAGGCGTGGCAGGTCTGCTAGCAGTGATGATCACCGGCGCAATTGTGTGGGAATACCTAAAGCTGGGTGGTAAGAACTTTGATATTCCGACACCTCTCGCAACTGCTCTGGGGACTGTGCTCGGGTTTTATTTTGGCGGCAAAACCAAAGAAGCCAAGGCGGCTTTGAAACCATAGGGCTATGCAGCTTCTGCATCCTAAGTGGCTTTTCGATTCTCCCTTGAGCATCAAGCGTTCCGCGCTGATAGACTCCGTTGCATGAACCACACTTTGTATCGTTCCGCTGCCGCGCTGGCGCTCGGCTTTGCCGCTGTTGCTTCTGCGCAGCAAACCCTGACTGCTGCTGACTATGCTCGCGCGGAAAGTCGACTTGCTACCAAGACCGCGTCGCTGGTGGACCATGCTGTGACGCAGGTGACGTGGTTGAAGAATCCTTCTGCGCCGGAAGGCGGCGACCGATTCTGGTATCGCGATACGGCGAATGGCAACACGACCTTCATGCTGGTGGATGCGGCGAAGAATACGAAGGCGCCCGCGTTTGACCATGCGCTGATGGCGAATGCGCTGAATGCTGCGGGCATTCGGAATGCAAGCTCGACGAGCCTGCCGATCACTGATATCAGCTACGCCGACAGCAACAACACGATTGTTGTGGGTGTGCGTGGTGAGCGTTATCGCTGTGCGATGGCTGCAAGCTACACATGCAACAAAGAAGCGATTCCGCCTGCGCATCAACAGGGTGCGCAACCTGCCGTGAGCACGACCGGCACTGGTGGCAATGCAGGCATGAGTACGAATCCGGCGACTGCTGCGCCCCTGCGTCCGGGACGCGATGAAGCCGTGGTTTCACCCGATGGCAAGAAGGCTGCGTTCATTCGCGATTGGAATTTGTGGGTACGCGACATAACGACTGGCGAAGAGAAGCCGCTGACTACGGACGGCGCTTACAACTATGGCTATGCAACGGATAACGCTGGATGGACGCACAGCAATCGTGCGGTGCTGGTGTGGTCGCCTGATTCGAAGAAGATTGCGACGTTCCAACAGGACCAGCGCAAGACGGGCATGATGTACCTCGTGAGCACGGCGGTGGGCCATCCTACGCTGGATGCGTGGCCTTATCCGCTGCCGGGCGATAAAGACGTCACCATGATTGAGCGCGTGGTAATTGATGTGGATGCTGCGAAGGTCGTGCGGCTGAAGATGCCTGCGGATCAGCATCGTTCGTCGTTGTGCGATGACATTAGCTGCCGTGGTGGTGGATGGGATGATGTGCAGTGGAGCGCCGATGCGAAGACGCTGGCGTTTCTTTCCACGAGCCGCGATCATCGTACGGAAAATCTGCGCATGGCGGATGTGTCCACGGGCGATGTTCACGATGTGATGAACGAGGTTGCGGCCACTTATTTTGAGAGCGGCAATGGCAAGGTGAACTGGAAGTATCTGTCCACGCGTAACGAGATTCTTTGGTTCAGCGAGCGTAACAACTGGGGCAATCTTTTCCTGTACGACGCAGGCACCGGCAAGCTGAAGCATGAGGTGACGAAGGGCGATTGGAATGTGACGCAGGTGTTGCGCGTGGATGAGAAGACGGGCGACATCTTCTTTGAGGGCGTGGGACGCGAGAAGGGTTGGGACCCGTATTACTCGGCTGTTTATCGCGGCAATCTGGATGGCAAGGGTGTGACGTTGTTGTCACCGGAGCCGATGAATCATGCGGCAACGTTCAGCGAAGATGGCAAATATTTTGTGGACGTGTTCAGCACGCCGCAGGTTCCGCAGACCACGGTGTTGCGTGATGCAACGGGCAAGACGATTGCCGAAGTTGCAAAGGCGGATATCACTCGGCTGAAGGCTACGGGATGGCAGGCGCCGATCAACATTACGGTGAAGGCTCGTGATGGCAAGACGGACCTGTATGGCTTGATGTTTAAGCCGTCGAACTTCGATGCGACGAAAAAGTATCCGATTGTGAACTACATCTATCCTGGTCCGCAGACCGGTTCGGTGGGTTCACGCAGCTTCTCGGCGGCGAGGGGCGATAGCCCAGCGCTGGCGGAGTTGGGATTCATTGTTGTTTCCATCGACGGCATGGGAACGCCGTGGCGCAGCAAGAAGTTTCATGATGCTTACTTTGGCGATATGGGCGACAACACGTTGCCGGACCAGGTGGGCGGCATGAAGGAGCTGGCTGCTAAAAACTCGTGGATTGACATTACTAAGGCCGGCATCTGGGGACACAGTGGTGGTGGATTTGCCACAGCAGATGCGATGTTCCGCTATCCGGATTTCTTCAAGGTGGGTTGGAGCGAGAGCGGCAACCACGAGAATCGCAACTATGAAGATGACTGGGCTGAGAAGTGGATTGGTCTGGATGACGCTGCGAACAAGAAAGCCTATGACGACGCAGCCAACGAAGCGCATGCTGCGAATCTGAAGGGCAAGCTGATGCTGGTGCATGGAACGATGGATGACAACGTTCCGCCAAACAACACGCTGGTTGTGGTGGATGCGTTGATGAAGGCGAACAAGGACTTTGATCTGCTGATGGTTCCGAATGCGCACCACGGGTATGCGGATCAGAGCTACTACATCATGCGTCGGCGTTGGGATTACTTTGTGACGAACCTTGCAGGTGGGACGCCGCCGAAGGAGTATCCGCTGGCTACGCCGCAGGCACAGGCGGGACGTCGACGGTAATCAAAGTTAAATAGACAAAGAAAAACGCAGCGTCCTGATGGCGCTGCGTTTTTTCTTTGCGCGAATGTCTACTGCACTACGCCGCTGTCATCGGTGGGTTTGGTGGCGGCCTGTACCTTCCAGCCATCGTTTGTGAGAACGAGAGTTGTGGTGGCCTGGTTTGTGGCGGCGAGTGCGGTTGCGAGGCCGGGGAAAGCATTCTGTGTTTCGGGGGCCTGTGCCCAGTCCTTCACGTCGGCGAGGGTGTAGGTGTAATTGACCGTGGTGGTGGCGCCGGGCTGTGTGCCGGAGGCCGTGTTGCTGAGGACATCTTTCACACTGCGATGCGCGTAGCAGAAGTTACCGTAGCCGGGGTTGTTGGGATCCGGGGTCCAGTTGGAACGGCCTTTGTCGGTCAGGTCGTAGCTGTTGGCGGCTTGTTTGATGACGAGCAGCTTGGTCTTTTCAACGGGCGTACGTGAGAGCAGGCCCTGATCGACGAGCGCGTCGAAAGGGCGAATCCTGGCTGTGTCGTCCTGCGCGTGCTGTTGCGGAAGCTGAATCGGCTGTTTCCAAAGACATTCCGGCCATTGATCGTAATAGTGATTAATGGCGGTCTTCAGGTTGCCGGTCTGGTCCTTCGGGGCTTTGCAGCCGGTGACGGCAACGATGGTGATAACGGCTGTCGTAAGGATGGAGCGAGATCCAAGGCGCATTCTGATCCAGTCTCAACTTTCATGCCAGCGCTTCTGGATGGCGCGGGCTGTGGGTTTGGATGCAATTGTGCTACGAAAAGCCTGTCCGTTTCCGATTTCATCGTGCATTATGAGAGCCATGAATCTTCTACTGGTTGCGCTCCTCGGCGGGTGTTCAGGTTTGCGTACATTCACACCTTTAGCGGCATTGTGCTGGTTTGCATGGCGGAACGTGATTCATTTCTCGGGATGGAGAAACTTTACGGCATCGTTGATCGCCGTAATTATCTTTTCTCTCTTTGCACTGGGTGAGATCGTGAACGACAAGTTGCCCAAGACGCCTTCGCGACTGATCCCGCCGCAGCAGATTGCTCGTATGACAACTGCCGGATTTGTGGGACTGGTGGTGGCGCAGCCGCTGCTGTTGTCGCCGATCCTGGCGATCGTGGCTGGGGCTATTGGTGCAGTGGTGGGGACCTACTCCGGATGGTTTGTTCGTTCGCGTACGGTGGCGGCGCTGAAGTGTCCGGATTTGCCGATTGCGCTGGTGGAAGATGCCGTGGCCATTGGACTGAGCATTACGTTCCTGCACCTGATTGCGGTACACAGCGTGTTGTTTCTTGGGAACCAGGGGATTGGATTCGGCAAGTAACAGTTTTTAAGGAATAAGAAAGCCCGCTCATGATCTATGAGCGGGCTATTTGCTGCGTGTTGGTTTAGCAGTCGATGCCGGCGTCCTTCAGGCACTGCTTGAGGCCTGCCATGCTGATGCGGGTGGAGGATTCCTTGATCTCGGCCGGCGTGGTGCCGGGGCCGCTGTGCCAGTGCGTTTCCAGGCTGACGCCATAGCGATAGCCATCGCGCTTGAGAGCCTTCAACTGGCCGGTCCAATCGACAAGGCCCTTGCCGACCGGCTCCCACTGGAAGGGATGCTTGTCGCCTGGGGCGTTCCGCGAGACGGACTTCACGTGGCAGTGGCCGATACGCTTCTTCGGCAGCGCGTTGTAGTCGTCTGGGTATGGAACGTCGCCGGGGAACGAACCGGAGTTGCCGGGATCCCAGTTGAGCATGAGGGACGGGTTGGTTACGCGGGAGAGTGTCGCCGCTGCTTCCTTGCCGGAGCCGGTGTTGCAGGCCATTTCATTCTCGAGGACGAGGACCATCTTCTGCTTGCCAGCGATGGTGGCTGCCTTATCGAGTGCTGCGTCCATGTCCTTGCGGAAGGGCTTTGCATCTTCCAGGCGCCAGAAGTCGAAGCAGCGGATGCGGTCTGTGCCGAAGTTTCTTGCAGCGGCGATAGCGGCTTCCAACAGTTCAAACTGCTCGGAAAGGTCTTTAGGAATCTTGGTGGCATCTTTGGTGCCGCCATCCTTGGAGAGCGGCGCGCCGGGGAAATTGCTCTTGAAGAGCGGGGTGCCTGCGTCCGTAACCTTCAGGTTGTACTTGGCGAGAATCTTCTTGGCGTCTGCGGTTTCCTGCTCGTTCAGCTTCGTGATGTTCTTGCCGTTTACGTCGCGAACCTCAATCCACGACAGGCCGAAGTCATTGGCTGCGATGTGGCAGGAATGCTCAAAGTCCGAACCGATTTCATCGGCAATGACCGCGAGGCGGAAGGGACAGTTCTTCGCCTCGGCGCGCAGCGTTGCGGCAAACAGAGCGAACGAGCCAGTCGCAACAAACTGGCGGCGATTCAGATGCATTGGTAGGACCTCCTGAAGGGACGCTGACATATTAGCGCAAGCGTATGGCGGCTTGTCGAAACAAGAAGCGCCAATTTCAACGCACGTCGAGCGCGACGACTTCCGCTGGGCCCGCGATGCCGTCTTCCACAGCGGTGGTGAGTACCGCTTCAAAGTCTCGATCGCGATTAGCGCGGCCGATACGGTTCTCCAGTTCGCGTACACGTTCGGGGTTGGCGAGAAACTCCCCGGCTGCGGCTGTTCCGCTCATGCCGATGCCCGCGGCGATGAGGCATACGCTGCCGAGCGGCTCACAGTGGACACGCGCAATGATGGCGTAGTCGCGATTGACCGTGGTCATCTTGTCGCGCAGGCGAATGCTCCACTGTTTGTTGTCAGGATGCTGACGGTCACGGATGTAATAGGACTCCGCGTCGCTGCCAGCGAACCGGTAACGCAATGGATCGATGAGCTTGAGGGTCCACTGGTTGGAGAGGCCGCCGATAAAGATCGCCGGGCCTTCGCGCAGTTCGTTCAGGTTGGTTCCCAGGTTCAGCCGCACGCGAACAGGCCGATGCTGCTGCTCCACGACTGATTCCAGCTTCATCATGGCGATGACATCGGAGAAGACGACGTTTTCACCGATGACCTGGTGATCGAAGAATGTGCCGGAGGCGGGCAGCGTGGTGTCGGCCAGATCGAGCGCGTGGGCGACCGCCTGCTCCGTAGTGTTTGCCCAGCCGGGGCCTTTGCGATGGACGCTCATGGGCAGGCAATAAGTGATGGGGCCATCCGAGGCGAACAAGGGTCGCCATAAATCGTCCATGGGTGTGCTTCGCATGCGGTGCCAGCCCGCGAAGCCTGCCCCGGCCAGAAGGACAAACACGCCTGCCAGAACGGGAAGCAGCCAGTGACGCCGGTGTGGGGTGGACGCGGTTTCCGGCACAACCGGGGCAAGATGCGCTGCGGACGATGGCTCAGCAGCCACCTCCGGTTCATGTTCGCGACCGGGCAGAAATTCTGGAATGTAGGAACCCGGTGTGAGTTCGATCCGCAGCTCGGAAGAGTGCGCGTCTTCGTGGTAATACTGCGCGATCCGTTTTCTGATCTCGGCGATGGTTACGCGGACGATGGGGTCAGAGGCGGTGTCGTAGTCGCCGGGCCGTGTAAACACTTCGACGCCCAGCGTTCGCTCCTTGAGTAAGGGGCCGCGGCCTTCCAAAGTCTCTTCCACGATGTAACGGAGGAGTGCCGGGTACCGTTTGCTGTTGCGGAAGTGGCTGGATTGCAACAGACGGTCGAGTTGTGCGCGTACGCGGTCCTTCTCCTCAACGGAGAGCGATGCGATGGCGTGGGGAGCGGGGGAGCTGGCCATGAACTGCTTTCACTTCGAAACGACGAGGCCAAGAATAGGCCTTTTATCCTCCCCTTCGCAAGGGTTTACCCCCTCTTAACCTGCCCTTGTCCTTCAAGCACATACGGCGATTTACGCCTCCGTTCATACCCGAAGGCACTGACGGGTTGTTTGTTCGCGTGCCTAGACTCCGTGCGTTGTTAAGAACCCCGTCTCCGCCGCCGTGAAAGGCGGCACGCCAAATTGCGGCAGCGGGTCATCTCCACGTAAGAGCCCACACGAAGGCAAAGGACAACTATGAATCGCAACAGCAGTAATTTTTGGATGAGCCAGATGACGGTCCCCGCGATTGCGCGAGCGGCCGTCGTACTTTCTGTATTGGGAGGCGCCAGCATGGCGCACGCCCAATTGACCACAGCAGACGTCGTTGGAACGGTGACCGACGCGTCCGGTGCGGCGCTGCCGAACGCAAGCGTCACGCTGAAAAGCCTTGCCACGAATCAAAGCCGCGTGGCGACGACGGACGGCAGCGGCAACTACATCTTTACCCTGCTGCAGCCGGGACACTACAGCGTGACGGTGACCAGCAACGGATTCAAGTCGACCACGGTGGCCGACCTGGGAGTGGAAGCCGGTGACCGCGCACGCTCGGACGTGAAGCTGCAACTGGGCAATGTGAACGAAACCGTAAACGTGGAAGCGCAGACACCACTGCTGCAGAGCGAGAATGCCACAGTCAGTTCGACCGTGACCGCGCAGAGTGTGCAGGACCTGCCGCTGAATGGACGTAACTATGTGCAGCTTGTGCAACTGGTTCCCGGAGCGAACGAGGGTCCGGGCAACGGTCTGACAAGCGGTGGACGACCGGATGATCGTCGTCAGACGAGTTCGTTCAGCGTGAACGGGCAGGACGATACGCTGAACAACTTCATCATTGATGGCTTTGATAACAACGAGCGCGTGATTGGCACCAGCGGCGTTCGGCCGAACGTGGAAGGCATCCAGGAGATCAGCGTTCAGACGAACAGCTATGCACCGGAAGCCGGACGTACGGCTGGCGGCGTGGTGAATATTGTGACGAGGAGCGGATCGAACCAGTTCCACGGCAGCGCGTACGAATACTTCCGCAACGACATTTTCGATTCGCGGCAGGTGCTGCAGACAACGGGCAGCAAGCCGGAGCTGCGCCAGAACCAGTTTGGCGGATCGATTGGTGGACGCATCTGGCGCGACCGCACCTTCTTCTTTGGCGACTATGAAGGCTTCCGCCAGGTGGTTGGCGTGACCTATCAGAACACGGTGCCGACCATTGATGAGTACAACAACATCAACAGCATTGCTGGTGGCAGTCCAGCGGCGCTGGTGGCGCAGGGCGCTGGAACGCAGGGATACGCGATCAATCCGATTGCTCTGAATTACCTGAAGCTGTTCCCTGCACCGAACCGTTCGGGGCTAACCAATAACTACGTCATCAGCCCGAACAAGACGCAGTTCAGCAACGTGTTTGACGTTCGCATTGATCATCGTTTCAACGCGAACAACCTGTTCTTTGGCCGTTACACCTACAACCATGTGGATTCGTTTATTCCGCCGGGTTTGGGTGTGGTGAATGGATTGGAGATTTCCGGTGGCCGCTACAACTTTTCTGGCCCTGCGAAGAACGGCGCACAGCAGTTTGCGTTCGACTACACGCACATCTTCTCGCAGAACCTGCTGGTGGATCTGAAGGCTGGGTTCACGCGCATCAACAACCTGTCGCTGCCGCTGAACTATGGCAAGAACGCGGATACGACGGTGGGTTTTGGTTCGAACATGAACTTCAACCAGTACTCCAATGTGCTGACGCCGATTCAGTTCGGTCCGTTCAACGACATTGGCGATGGTGCGTACGTTCCGCTGCAGGACATTGACAACACGTTCCAGTACAGCGGCACGGTGAGCTGGACCAAGGGCAACCACAACATGAAGATCGGGGCTGGGCTGATCCGCAGGCAGGCACGCAATGTGCAGAGTGCTTTCCCTGCAGGCCAGTACGGCTTTGGATTGATCAGCGATAACGTACCGGGTAACCAGAAGAAGCAGCAGGACAACCAGCTTGCCAGTTCGCTGGTGGGTGCGTTCTCGTCTGCGAGCCGCAACTATAACCTGGTGCCGCCCGACTACCGTTCGTGGGAGCCGAGCTTCTTCGCGCAGGATAGCTGGAAGGCGACGCCAAACCTGACCGTGATCTACGGCGTTCGGTATGACGTGTTCACGCCGTTCACGGAAGCGCATGGCCGCATTTCCAACTTCGACTTCGACCAGGCGAAGACGTTGAACAGCACGAACGTTGCGCAGGCGTTGAAGGTGCCGGGGCAGAACGGTGTGAGCGCTACGGCAGGCATTGGAACCGACTACAGCAATGTGGCTCCGCGGTTGGGCTTCTCGTGGTCGGTGACGCCGAACACAGTACTGCGTGGCGGCTATGGCCTGAGCTATTTCCCCGGCAACTACACATCGAACGCCGACCTGAAGAATGCGCCGTTTGTATCGGTGTATTCGCCGAACTGCGTATCGTCTGTGGGCTACCAGATTCAGGCTTCGCAGGGCGTTGCTCCCACGGCAACGAATCCGGACTGCGCTACGGTTCCGGGTGCGTTCCCCAGCTTCAGCCAGGGCCTGCCGCTGCCGGTGGCGCAGACGATCAACTCGCCAGGACTTAGCTTTATTGCTGAATCGACGCATTTCCGTTCCGCGATGATTCAGCAATTCAACCTGCAGGTGCAGCAGCAGTTTGGCGCTAACGTGTTCACGATTGGTTATGTGGGCAACATTGGCCAGCACCTGCCGCAGACCATCAACGACATTAACGTGCCCAAGCCCGGCAACAGCGTGAGCGGTGGCGCTTCGAGCGCGCGTCCGTTGAACGCTGCACTGCCGAACCTGGCGGGTGTGGGATGGATGCTGAGCGAAGGCGTGTCGGACTACAACTCGCTGCAGACGAGCTTCCAGAGGCGGTTTGTGAAGGGGCTGTCGTTCGATGCGAACTACACCTGGGCGAAGGGCCTGAACGACGTGACCGGCTTCAGCCAGGAGGGCGCACAGGGCGCTTACAACGCCGATCCCACGAACATTCGGAAGATCGACTATGGCATTGCGGAAAACGATATTCAGAACCGTTTTGCGCTGTCGTTGAACTACCAGTTCTGGGCCGGACATCAGTTCGGCAATGCACTGGAACGCGTCGCCTTCGGTGGATGGCAGATGAACACGATCAGCGTATGGCAGACGGGCAAACCGTTCTCCATCCTGAACAACACATCCGCAGGCGGCTATAACAATCGCGCGACACCGATCAACAACGGCGGCACCGATCGTCCGAACATGGTTGGCGATCCGCACCTGGGTGGGCAGAGCCTTTCGCACTGGTTCAACACGGCGGCGTTTGCACCGCAGCCGCTGGGAACTGTGGGTAACGTACAGCGCAATTCGCTGTTTGGACCCCACTTCCGCCATGTGGATCTGTCACTGTTCAAGGACTTCGCTGTGACGGAGCGGGCCAAGGTGCAGTTCCGCGCCGAGGCATTCAACATCTCGAATACACCAAGCTGGATCATCAGCCAGGGCAGCGGCAATGTGCAGCTTGGGAATGCAGCTTTCGGCACAGTAACGGCAGTGGACGCCAATTACACGCCACGGCTGATTCAATTTGCGCTGAAGCTGAACTTTTAACCGCAAATCGGCGTCACGATCCGTATTGAAAGACAGGAAAACATAAACGTAGTGCCTCCTGCCGGACAGCTAATCACTGTCCGGCGATTTTTTGGAGGCAGTTGTTGCGGATTTGAATATGCAGGTGGACCTGTAAGCCGGATTCTGTCCACGCACCATCTCTGCTCTCGCTCGGACTTCTGCGCTGAACGATCATTCCTCTAGGCCGCGCATTACTGCGGGGCTCCAGCACCCTCCCCGCGAGTCTGGCGCACCGGGCCGGCACGCATCACGCACGCGAACGTGCGATCTTCCCGCCTATTTGGTCTTGCTCCGTGTGGGGTTTACCATGCCGCCTGCATTACTGCCTGCGCGGTGCGCTCTTACCGCACCTTTTCACCCTTACCCTCCGCCTTACGGCGAATGGCGGTATTTTCTCTGTGGCACTTGCCGTCTCGTCGCCTTGAAGCGCCGATCCCGGGCGTTACCCGGCACACTGCCCGTCGGAGTCCGGACTTTCCTCCCCTACTGCAACAACGTGCGTGCAGCAGCAGCGATCGTTCGATCCACCTGCATTCACTTCAGTGTACGCCGCTTTTCCTCTGCAAAAGATTTTGTTCCGGTACAGCGAGGAGGCGAGTTTAGTCCTTGCCCAGCTCGATGGAGAGTGAGATTTCGCGATCCGGCTTGCGGTCGAATTTACTCATCTCCTGCGTTTTGGAGCGCTGGCCACGGAAGGTGGCCCAGATACGGTAGTCCGCGTCGGGACGGAGGTTGCGGAAGTGATACGTTCCGCGTTCGTCTGTGACGTAACTCTGGATGACGAGGGTGTCTTCCGCTTCAATCTGCACTACTGCTCCGCGAAGAGGCTCTTTTCCACCATCGCTGACAGAGCCGCTTACGCTGCGCAGAGGATTGCGCGTGATCTGCGCCCGGATTCTTTCAGAACACACGCAAACTGTCGCCAGTAAGGACACAGACAGGAGCACGGAAAACATGCGCCTGTGACGGGCGACGGGTTTTAAGGCCATGCAGCTTTACCTCGACGTTGAACTTAAAGTATCGCGGCAATGCAGCAGCGGCGAGTATTCCTTATGCCATTGAGACGCGATTTGAAGGGATGGTGAAACGTCGATGATGCGCCGAATGGTCGCTCGCCCTGAAAATCTGAGAGGAAAAGGTGGGCTGCGAAAAGATTTTTCATGACCGCAGTCGCTATTTCCGGCACCGAAAGGGGGCAGGTCTGCACCAGAACAGGTGCAGGGTGCGATGAACGGCACCTCTTGTAACTTCATGGACTCGCTCCGGCTATCCCCGTTCCCCTATAATCGTCTTTCAGTCATACGGGATTGCGGGCCGTGCGAAAGGGAGCCGCGGGCCGCCGTGTGTATCCGAGTTTCATGGGCAGTGAGGGTGTTGTTATCAAAACCGTAGAACAGGGCGTGACAAGCGTCCCAGAGCATCAGCCAAGACAAGAGCGGTTCTCCTCACTTCATCGTTTGATCGGAGTTAGTCGCGCCATCGGCAGCCGCGGAACCACTGGGCTGGCAGCCGCCGCAGTATTGCTTTGCGGTACCGCGACGGCAGGAATCGCCCAGGCGCAGGTAGCGCCCGTTCCTGCCGCATCTGCAGGCACAGGAGAAGTTCTGTGCGCACCGCAGGTGATCGGCAACCGGCGCTATCCGAAGGAATCCATCATTGCGCGTCTGTTCTCGCGCCAGGGTTCGCAGTATGACCCAGCGACCGTGGAGCGCGATTTCAATTCGCTGTGGAACTCCGGCTTCTTTGAGTCGGTGCAGATCGAGAAGGCCGAAGGCAATGGCTGCACCCAGCTGATTGTCTATGTGCGCGAAAAGCCCACCATTGGCGAAATCAATTACAAGGGCCTGAACGCGGTCACCGTCTCAGACGTGCTGGAACGCGACAAGAAGGCCAAGGTCGGCGTCTCAGTCGAGAGCCAGTACGACCCCACCAAGATCAAGCGCAAGGAAGTGATCCTAAAGCAGCTTCTGGCCGAGCACGGCCACCAGTTTGCTACCGTGCGCACCGAAGTCAAGACGATTCCGCCGGCACGTGTTGCGGTCACCTTCATTGTGAAGGAAGGTCCCACCGTAAAGGTTGGCAAGATTGGCTTCAAGGGCAACGAGCGCATCAACAGCCGCACACTGCGCGCTGCGATGAAGAACTCAAAGCCGATCGGTATTCCGCACTCCATCATTCTGGAAGACCTGTTCGCGCGTACGTTTGACGCGACCAAGCTGGATGAGGACGTGGAACGCGTCCGCATGGTTTACCGTGAGCGCGGCTACTTCAAGGTGCAACCGGGTGAACCGCTGACCAAGGTTCGCGATAGCGGTGGGTTCAACATCTTTACGATGCACCCGACCCACGGCAAGCGCATTGACATTGAAGTTCCGTTGGAAGAAGGCTCGCGCTACAAGCTGGAAGCCATCAAGTTCACCGGCTACGACAAGACCGTTGTGAACACCAATGCTCTGCGTGCACAGTTTGCAGAGAAGGATGGCGAGTACTTCAATGCCACGCTGTTCGGCAAGGGTCTGGAGAATCTGCGTAAGGCGTATGGCTCGCTCGGCTTCATCAACATGGCCGCCGTTCCCACGCCAACCTTTGATGAGCAGAAGAAGACCATCACGCTGACCATCGACATTGATGCCGGTAAGCGCTTCTATGTATCGCGCATTGAGTTCAGTGGCAACACTATTACGCGTGACCGCGTGATCCGCCGCGAACTGATGCTGGAAGAGGGTCAGCAGTACAACAATCAAGCATGGGAAAACTCCATCCTGCGTTTGAACCAGCTGAACTACTTCGAAGCACTGAAGGCCGACCAGGACAGCGAAACCCGTACCAATAACGATGAAGGCACCGTTGACCTGCTGCTGAAGCTGAAGGAAAAGGGTAAGAACTCCATCGGTCTGAACGGCGGTCTGTCGGGCCTGAGCGGTTCGTTCATCGGTTTGAACTACGAAACGAACAACTTCCTTGGTCTGGGTGAAACACTCTCGGTCGTAGCGAACATCGGCGATCTGTCGCGCAACCTGACCTTCGGCTTTACGGAGCCTTACCTGCGTAATAAGCCGATCTCGGTTGGCTTCCAGGTCTTCGCGCAGAAGTATGACTACAACCCGGCGAAGAGCTATGCCGCGGCAGGTGCGAGCCAGAACCTGAGCAACGCGCAGCAGTCGCTGCTGACGAACTACAACCAGTCGAGCACTGGTCTGAATCTGTCGGCATCTACACCGCTTCGCCATGTGTTCAAGCATGCGGTTGGCATCACGCGCGTGGGTATTTCGTACGCGCTGTCGCGCTCGAACATCACGACCTTCAACGAGAACACCCGCAACGTGTTTGAGACGCTGAACTACCGTAGCGGTCTGCAGACGTCGAATGCGCTGGGCGGCATCATCTCGTCGATCATTACGCCTTCGTTCACCTATTCGTCGGTGGATCGTGCGGCGGGCCCGCACTCCGGACGCGACTTCAACCTGGCGATCCAGGTGGCAGGCGCGGGCGGCAATGTGAAGTACTTCTCGCCCGTGGCGTCGTTCCGCCAGTTCTACCCGATGAAGGGTCTGCGGATTAACCGCGAAGGCCACAACGTGCTGGGTATGCGTGCACAGTTGGCGCACGTGGAAGGCTTTGGCGGACAGGTGGCTCCTCCGTTCAACCGTGTGTACGGTGGCGGCGAAAGCGATATCCGCGGCTTCGATATCCGTTCGGCAACACCGTATGTGTTCATCCCGACGCGCGTACAGTTCAACCTGACGAACCCTGATGGTTCGACGGTTCCACGTGATCCTTCGAACAACACGCTGGGCAATGCGCAGATTCCGTTGCCGATCTACCGCCTGGTGACGGTGGGTGGCGATACGTCGTTCACGGGCAACCTGGAATATCGTATTCCGATCGTTTCGCAGGTCACGTTCGCGTTCTTCACGGACTTCAACCTGACGTTCAACGCGGTTTCAAGCCAGTTGCAGCAGAGTGTTCTGGGTGCGGCTTCGCTGTCGAGCCCGCTGTATGGCTGCAGCAACTTCGTCAACGGTGCGTGCACCGGCGGCAAGCAGCTGAGCTTCCCGACACGCCTGCAGACCGCACCGGGAACGAACTTTGTGCCGCGTATGTCGAACGGTGTGGAGTTCCAGGTGGTGCTGCCGATCGTGAATGCGCCGTTCCGCCTGTTCTACGCGTACAACCCGCTGCGCCTGTACGAGACGCTGCCGCAGAAGCTGGCTACGGATGCAGCCACCTTCCAGAGCTTCTTCCCGAACACAGCAGCCGGTCGCTACACCTATGCGCAGGCACTGCAGTTCTACGGTGCGGATTACATCCTGCGCGAACCGCGTAAGACACTCCGTCTGAGCGTCAGCACAACGTTCTAAGCGAAACAAACGAGCACAACGAAGGGGATGCGATGATCGCATCCCCTTCGTGCTTGCTGTCGCAGAGAGGTCAGACTGCGTGCTATTGTGGTCGTCGCTTTGCCGGGGAGTGTTTGTATGTTGCTGAAGCGTGTGTGGGTGGCTTGTGCTGCCGTGTTATTTCCTTGCACCTTGCTGCTGGCGCAGACCGCGCCGGTCGTGAAGACGACGCAGGGAGATGCGACGGGTAAGTGGTTTCGCAACGGTTTGCAGAAAGCCTTCCTAGGACTTCCGTATGCCGCGCCTCCCGTGGGTGACCTGCGCTGGAAGGCGCCGCAACCGCCAGCGCGCTGGAGTGGGATGCGTGACGCGACGAAGTTTGGTGCGCGTTGCGAGCAGTGGCATGTGTGGGACGACTACATCTTTCAGGATGCTGGGCCTTCGGAAGATTGCCTGTTCCTGAATGTCTACACGCCTGCGAAAGCGAAGGCGACCAGCAAGCTGCCAGTAATGGTGTGGATCCACGGCGGAGGATTTATTGCTGGTGCGGGATCCGAGCCTCGTTACTCTGATTCGCCGCTGGTGGATCGTGGTGTGGTGCTGGTGACCCTGAACTATCGGTTGGGTGTGTTTGGATTTCTTGCGACGAATGACTTGGCCAAAGAGAACGGTGGTCATGCGGGCAACTATGGCTTGATGGACGTTGTGGCTGCGCTGCAGTGGGTGAAGGCGAACATTGCCGCATTTGGCGGCGATGCCGGGAACGTGACGATCTTTGGAGAGAGTGCCGGGTCATTTGCCGTGAGTGCGCTGACGGTTGCGCCCAGTGCGCATGGGCTGTTCCAGAAATTCATTGGTGAGAGTGGCGCGCTGTTTAACGGCGCTATTCCCATGGGCACGATGGATCAACGCGGCAAGCGTGACCAGGTGTGGGCGGACTCGACAGGCGCGAAGAGCCTCGCGGAGCTGCGTGCCATGCCTGCAGACAAGGTTCTGGACTCAGTCAAAAATAGTCGAGGTGCTGGCTTTTCTCCGGTGCAGGATGGGGTGTTTCTTCCGGAGTCGTTGGCGGACGCTTATGCTGCTGGGCGTCAGGTGCATGTGCCTGCCATCATTGGCTGGAATCATGATGAACGCACCGGAACGCTGAGCAAAGATATGACTGCGGCTAAGTGGAAGGCCTATGCCGCTGAACATTACGGCGCGCGTCCGGATGAATTTTTGAAAGCCTTTCCTGGCGATACGGATGAGCAGGCGATTCGCTCTGCGGATGATCTGACGACCGCGCAGTTCATTGCTCTGGCTCCGTGGAAGTGGGCAGAGGCGGATGTGGCAACTGGCAAGGTGCCCGTCTATCGTTATCGCTTTGATCAGCCGTCTCCGGCGGAACGGCTTCATCCGTTACCCAGGGCGTTCCATTCTGCAGAGCTGGAATACGTCTTTGGCACGCAGGATGTGCGGCAGGGTGCAACGTGGAAGCCTGAGGCGCGCAGGCTGAGCATGCAGATGATGGATTACTGGACGAACTTTGCGAAGACTGGCGATCCGAACGGGAAGGGTCTGCCGAAGTGGCCTCGTTATGACCAGGACAAGGCAGTGATTCATCTGGACAGCACGATTACTGCTGGTCCGGATAGTACTCGCGCGGAGTTTGAGTTTTTGACGAGCGCTGAGGCGAAGCACTAGCCATCTTTACGCAGCAAAAAGGGAGGCGCTATTACTGCGCCTCCCCTTTTGTTTTGGTTTGTTCTTAGCGGTTGACCAGGGCCTGGAAGCTGGCCGGGTAGCGATCGCCCTGGACGTCGATGTCCTTGAGGGCGCTTTCGATCTGGCTGAGGTCTGCTGTGCTGAGTTCCACATTGGCCGCGCCAAGGTTTTCCTGCAGGCGCGAAACCTTCGTGGTGCCGGGGATGGGGACGATCCATGGCTTCTGCGCGAGGAGCCATGCCAGCGCGATCTGTGCGCGGGTTACGCCCTTCTCGTCAGCGAGGGTGCCGAGGGTGTCCACCAACTTCTGGTTGGCCTTGCGGTTTTCTTCGCTGAAGCGTGGGACGATCTTGCGGAAGTCGCCGTCAGGGAACTGCTGTTCCTGCGAGATGGCACCGGTGAGGAAGCCCTTGCCCAGCGGGCTGAAGGGCACAAAGCCGATGCCGAGTTCTTCGAGGGTGGGAATGATTTCCTTTTCGGGCTCGCGCCACCACAGGGAGTATTCGCTTTGCAGCGCGGTTACGGGCTGCACTGCGTGGGCCTTGCGGATGGTCGATGCTCCTGCCTCAGACATGCCGAAGTGAAGTACTTTGCCGGTGGCGATGAGTTCTTTCACTGCGCCTGCAACGTCTTCGATGGGCACGTTGGGGTCGACGCGATGTTGGTAGAGCAAGTCGATGCGGTCTGTGCGAAGGCGCTTGAGTGCTGCTTCAACGTAGGCGCGGATGTTTTCCGGGCGGCTGTCCGTTCCAGCGGTGGATACGCCGCCTTTGAAGCCGAACTTGCTGGCGATGACGACCTTGTCGCGGACGGACTGCAGCGCTTCGCCTACGAGTTCTTCGTTAGCGAACGGGCCGTATGCCTCGGCCGTGTCGAAGAAGGTGACGCCGCTGTCATAGGCGGTGCGCAGGATTTGGAGAGCTTCTGCCTTGTCCGTGGCCGGGCCCAGGCCAAAGCTGAGGCCCATGCAGCCATAGCCGAGCGCGGAGACTTTCAGATTCTTTCCGAGTGTGCGTGTTTTCATGTTGGGGACTCCATGATGCCGTGAAGAGATGATGGGGCCTGGCGGGATTGCCGTGGCCCAGCGCAAGATTTGTTTTCATCCTAGGCCTAAGGATTGCTCCAGAAAAAGGGGTCTACGCGGGTTGGAGTTATGCACTATATTCATGAATCATGCGGGATGAACTTCAGGCCCTAGCGGCTTTTGCTGCTGTTGCGGAGGAACGAAGCTTTACGCGGGCGGCGGCGCGGCTGCGCATCTCGCAGTCGGCCTTGAGCCACAGTGTTCGTGGTCTGGAGAAGCGGCTGGGCGTGCAGTTGCTGGCGCGAACGACGCGGTCCGTCGCACCGACTGCTGCGGGTGAGGCAGTGTTGCGCGAAGTGCAGCCTGCGCTGGAACGCATTGCGCGTTCGCTGACGGAGGCGCAGCAGCAACGCGATCGACCTGCCGGACGGTTGCGGCTGTTGGTGTCACGCAGCGCGGCGCAGGTGGTACTGATGCCGAAGCTGAAGGAATTCACCGAGGCCTATCCGGACATTGCGCTGGACATCACCACATCCAACGACCGCGCCGAACTTGTGGCGGGCGGCTATGACGCGGGCATCCAGATTGGGGAGTTCATCCAGCGCGACATGATTGCGGTGCGTGTGAGCGACGATCTGCGACTGGCCGTGGTTGGGTCGCCCAGCTACTTTGCCACGCATCCCAAACCGCGTACGCCACGCGATCTGAAAGACCACATCTGCCTTGCGTTTCGGTTTAGTACCGGCATCTATCGATGGGAGTTTGAGAAGGGTCGTCGCTCGATTACTTTTCTGCCCGAGGGGCCGCTGGTTTTCGATGACAGCGATCTGTTGATGCAGTGCGTGGAGCGTGGGGCTGGCATCAGCATGGCGATGGAGACGCTTGCGCGCGAACGCCTTGCCGATGGGCGGTTGGTAGAAGTGATGCGCGACTGGTGCCCGGTGTTCCCGGGCTATTTCCTCTACTACCCCAGTCGCCACAACCAACCCGCGGCTTTGACTGCGTTGATCCGCACATTGCGGATGCCGTCTCAGGTTTCTGCTTAGTCTTTGCCATCGCGGAAGTAAGTGAAGAGGGTGTTCAACGCCTCTGATTTTGTGGGGTGCGCGAAGATGCCTTCACGCAACGCGGTGTATGGCAGGCCGCCCATCATGGCGATCTGCAACTGCGCCGCGACTTCACCGCCATCGACGCCGAGGATGGTTGCGCCGAGAATCTGATTGGTTTGCGGATCGACGAGCGCCTTCATCATGCCGCGCGATTCATCCATTTCAAGCGCACGCGCCATCCACTTCATTGGGATCGATGCGACGCGCACTTCTCTGCCCTGCTTCTTTGCATCGGCTTCATTCAGGCCGAAGCGCGCAAGCTCCGGATCAGTGAACATGCAATAGGTAAGCAGACGATCTTTGATGGAGACGTTGCCGCCCTGCAGGAGATTGTTGCGCAGGATGCGGAAGTCGTCGTACGAGATGTGAGTGAAGGCGGGGCCGCCTTTGACGTCGCCCATGGCCCAGATGTTCTTTGCGGATGTCTCGAGGCGATCGTTCACTTCAATGTGGCCGGACTTGTTCTGCTTCACGCCGACACGCTCCAGATGGAGCGGTTCGACGTTGGGGACGCGGCCGATGGCGACGAGAAGATGTGTTCCCTTGAGAACGACAGGGCCATCGTCTGTTACGAGATCCAACGTGATGTTGCCTGCTGAACCGGAGGCGCGGGAGACTGCGGAGCAGGTGAGGATTTCAAGGCCGTCTTCTGTGAGGATTTCGCGGAGGCATTGGGCGATGTCGTCGTCTTCATGTTGTGCGATGCGTTCGCCGCGTTCGATGACGGTGACCTTTGAGCCGAAGCGAAGATACATCTGCGCGAATTCAAGTGCGATGTATCCCGCGCCAAGTACCAACAGATGTTCGGGCACTTCTTTGAGCTCAAGCATGGCGGTGCTGTCGAGGATGGGAAGGCTGGTGAGACCTTCTACATTGTCGGGGATGTGCGGGCGCTCGCCGGTGTTGAGAAAGACTCGGCTGGCGGTGATGGTTTCCGTGCCGCCTTCGTTCAACGTGACGTCGATGCGATAGGTGCCGTCGCCGGGCTGCTGTTCCGCGAACGATGCCTGCCCCATGAGCAGGGAGCTGTTCTCGCTGGTGGAAAGTGATTTTGAGATGTTGTTGCGCGAGGTCAACACGATGCTCTGCTTGCGGTCGTAAACCTTTGACAGATCCATGGAGATGTCGCCGGTGTGCACACCGAAGTCTGCACCACGACGCGCGAGGTATGCGACGCGGGCGGATGCATCGACGGCCTTCGAGGGCGTGCAGCCGTCGTTGACACAGGTGCCACCGGTATAGCGGCGCTCGATGACGGCAGTCTGCCAGCCGTGCTTCGCTGTGGCTTTTGCGAAAGGGTTGCCGCCCTGCCCGGAGCCAATGATCACCGCATCAAAATGCCGCTCTGCCATGTGTGGAGTTCTCCCGCGTACTTGGATGCAGGATACTCCGCGAGCAATTCATTACAGAAAAACCCCGTCCGCACATATTTCGCGGACGGGGTTTTTCGTTGTGATGAATTGTTCGTTAGCTTGCGAACGCTGCTTCCGGTTCCGCGAGACTTGTAGGCTGACGCAGCCAGCCGTAGAGCGGGAAATTCTCTGCCAGTTCGCTGACCTGACCGTGAAGCTGTGCGAGCTTCGCCTCGTCGTTGCGGTTCTCCAGAGCCTGGCCGATCCACTTGGCAATCTGGCGCATCTCGGCTTCCTTCATGCCGCGCGTGGTGAGCGCAGGGGTGCCGAAGCGAACGCCGGACGGCTTGAGCGGCGGGTTCGTGTCGTAAGGGATGGCATTCTTGTTGACGGTGATGCCTGCCTTGCCGAGAGCTGCTTCTGCCTCAGAACCGAGGATGCCCTTGGCGAAGACATCGACCAGCAACAGATGGGTGTCGGTGCCGCCGGAGACGATGCGGTAGCCTTCGCCGGACAGTGCCTCTGCGAGCGCCTTGGCGTTGGCGACGGTCTGCGCGGCGTAGGTCTTGAACTCAGGCTGCAGAGCTTCTTTGAACGCAACGGCCTTTGCGGCAACGATGTGCATCAGTGGTCCGCCCTGCTGGCCGGGGAAGACGGAACGATCGAGAGCCTGAGCAAACTCCTGCTTGCAGAGGACCATGCCCGCACGGGGTCCGCGAAGAGTCTTGTGCGTGGTAGTGGTGACGACGTGTGCGTGCGGTACGGGCGACGGGTGCGCTCCACCTGCAACCAGACCGGCGAAGTGTGCCATGTCGATCATGAGGTATGCACCGACCGAGTCGGCAATGGCGCGCATGCGCTCAAAGTCCCACTGGCGTGGATACGCCGAACCGCCGCCTACGATGACCTTGGGCTGTTCCTTCTTGGCGAGCGCTTCTAGCTCGTCGTAGTCGACGGTCTCGGTGTCTTTGCGGACCTGGTAGCCCACGATGCGGTAGAGCTTGCCGCTGAAGTTGAGCTTGTGGCCGTGGGTGAGGTGGCCGCCGTGTGCGAGATCGAGACCGAGGACGGTGTCGCCGGGGTTGATGAGCGTCATGTACGCGGCGGCGTTGGCCTGCGAACCGGAGTGCGGCTGCACGTTGGCGTGATCTGCACCAAAGATCTGCTTGGCGCGCTCACGGGCGATGTTCTCCACCACGTCTGCGTTTTCACAGCCACCGTAGTAACGCTTGCCGGGATAGCCTTCGGCGTACTTGTTCGTGAAGACCGTTCCGGCTGTTTCAAGCACAGCGCGTGAGACGAAATTCTCCGACGCGATCATCTCCAGACCGTCATGCTGGCGCACAGCCTCCAGGGCAATCTGTTCTGCAATCTCTGGATCGGACAGGGCGAGAGGGGCCTCAAAATCGATAGGCATCGGGAAAATTCCTTTCAGGCGAATGGCGCGGGAAGGCGCGGCATCCCTATTATTTCATCCCTTGGAACTTAGGCATCCCTTTACACGATCGGGCCATCGTATCCCCCAAACGTGCTATCTACATACCACCTTGGTGGAATCACAGTTCGGTGCTAAATGCATGACCGTAAAGACATGAGAGGCCGCAAATGACGCTTCTCTAAGAATTGAGATTCTCACAATGCACGGTATTTTAGTGGCAGCTGTTTTTCTTGGAATGCTCATACTCCCCTGCTTGATCGCAATGCGTCACAGCGACCGGGAACAGGAACTTAACTAGCCTTATTCACTCGCACGAATTGAATTTCTATCCATCCGTTCAAAACGGAACGGTGTTATCTGCGCAACCTCAACAAATAAAGCTCCAGCCGAACGATTCGCCGAGAGAGCGGAGGCCGCCCCAATGACCCTTCTTATACTTGCCAGCATGGCGCTAGGCGCCGTGGTATTTCCTTGTGTTGTCGCATTTGTCTGCATGCCGCAGGACGATGGTCGACACCTCTAACGTTTAGCTACCGAATCCTTTATTCGCGGATGAGCTTGCCCTGCTTCAAACGGAAGCGTTCCCCACGCCACAAAACATCTTCACCGGCATAGCTCCAAGCCCATAGCAGCAGACCAAAACAGTCTCGCAGGGGCAGCAACCAAAGATCGCGGAAGATCTGTCCGTCGCGCAGGATGCCTGCGCCCATGGACAGAGCAACGGCGACGCGTGCCAGCAGTACTAACGAAAGAAGAGTGAAGCTAGGCAGCGCAAAGCCGCTGGCGATGACGTTTGCCAACGCCCAGGGCAGTGCGTAGCTGAGGCAGAGGCCCAGGTAGCCGAGTCTGCGGGCGTCGCGGACGCCGCGTGCCCAGCGCAATTGGTGATCCCAGAAGTGCTGGAATGTGTACTGCGGAACCGCGGTGCTAACCACCTCTGGCGACAGCACGACGCGCATACCTGCCTTGTGGACGCGCACGCCGAGTTCGTAGTCGTCGGCCAGCATGTCCAGCAGCGGCTCAAAACCGCCGATGCGATCGAGCGTTTCGCGTCGTAGAGCCAATGTGCTGCCGAGGCCGAAACGCACGCCACGATCGAGCAATCGCGCTGTTAATACGCCGGGCAGGAAGTCTGTGCTGATGCCGAGCGATTCCAGACGCGCCCACAGTGTTGGCTTGGTTGCGGTGCGTCCGAGGTAGGGCGCGGTGACCATCCCGGTGTTGGGCTGCGAAAGATCCGCGATGATGCGAGTGAGGTATTCGCTGGATACGACGATGTCTGCGTCGTTAATGATGAGGACTTCGCCGAGGGCGTGCGGCACCGTCTGCAGCAGCGTGCTTACCTTGCCGTTGGTGCCGAGACGCCGGCCGCAGGGGACGGTGCGGATGATGGCTTGTGGGTGCGCGGCGCGTAGCTTTTCTACTTCTGCCAGAACCTCGGCATCGTCTGGATCGGAGAGGCCGAGCAGAAGCTCATAGCGGCCACCGTAGTTCTGAGTGCAGTGGCTGGCAAAGGCGTCGTAACGGCCGGGGTCCCAGCCCTTAATGGGCTTCAGGATACTGACGGTGGGAAGTACCGCCGGGGGCGCGGATACAGGTTCGCGACGGAACGACCGTGCCGCAAGGAGGGCGATCATCAGGAACGCAAGGCCGGCCAGCGTGAGTAGCGTGGTGACGAGGGTGATAGCTTCTGCAACGGTCACGTTTCCAGTGTATCGAGTGACGCGGATAACATGGTTTCCATGCCGCGCATGACTTTGTCCGCCGCCCTGTTAATTGCTTCACTGATTTCGCATGCCAAGGCGCAAACCTATCGCGTGGGCGATGCAAAGATTCGCGCTGAAATTGCCGTGAACAGTGGCCATGTGCAGTCGTTGACGATTCACGATGGATTGCATCCTCACACGGTCGCATTCGCTGCTCCCTTTCGCGTGACCCTGGCCGATGGCAGCAGCTACTCCTCAAGCGACATGGTGTTGGAGGGCAAGGTTTCTCCGATTACGCTTGCGGCGCATCCCAATGCTTCGCGCATGGCGGAACGCACGATGACGCGCGGTGTGGAGGCGCATCTGCATTCGGCGGATGGACGGATTCGCGTGGATTGGAAAGTGTTGAGTACTGCCAGCAACTATCTGCGCGAAACGGTGACGTTGATGGCAGCGAAGGATGATTTACCGATTCGCACCGTGGAGTTGCTGCACTGGAATGATGCCGATGCGAAGGTTGTTGGCACGGTGAAGGGTTCGCCGATTGTCTCCGGCAATATGTTCTTTGGCTTTGAACATCCGCTGAGCGAGAGCAGCGTGAAAGATGGCGTTGCATCGGCTTGGATAACGCGTACGTTGCCGCTGAAGCAGGGACAGTCGATTACGTATTCGGCTGTGTTCGGCACGACACGCGAAGGACAGATGCGCCGCGATTTTCTTGCGTATGTGGAGCGGGAGCGTGCGCATCCGTATCGCACGTTTCTCCATCCGAACTCCTGGTACGACCTGGGCTATTTCACTCCGTATGACGAAGCGACGGCGCTGAATCACATTGATGCGTTTGGAAAAGAACTGCATGACAAACGCGGTGTAACGCTGGACAGCTATCTGTTCGATGACGGATGGGACGATCACACATCACTGTGGCATTTTCATCCGAAGGATTTCCCAAACGGCTTCACCAAGGTGCGTGAGGAGACTGCGAAGTTTGGATATGCGCCCGGTGTGTGGATGAGTCCGTGGGGCGGTTACAGCAAGCCAAAGAAAGACCGCGTGAACTATGGCCGTGAACAGGGCTACGAAATTGTTGATAACGGTTTCGCGCTCTCAGGGCCGAAGTATTACGAACGCTTCAGGGAAGTGTGCCTGGAGATGGTGCGCAAGTATGGCATCAATCAATTCAAGTTTGACGGCACTGGCAATGCCGACCGTGTGTTTCCCGGTAGCGCGTTTGATTCTGACTTCGCAGCGGCGCTTGCGCTCATCGATGACTTGCGTAGAGAAAAGCCGGATATCTACATCAACCTGACCACAGGCACATATCCTTCGCCGTTCTGGTTGCGCACAGCGGACAGCATCTGGCGCGGTGGCGAAGATGATGACTTTGCCGGTGTGGGCAATTGGCGCGAGAAGTGGATCACGTATCGCGATGCGGACACGTATCAGCGCGTGGTACAGGCGGGTCCGCTGTTTCCGCTGAATTCGTTGATGCTGCATGGCATCATCTACGCGGAGAAACATAAGAAGCTGAACGTGGAATATGGCGAGAGCTTCCGCAATGAAGTACGCAGCTACTTTGGCACGGGAACGCAGTTGCAGGAGTTGTACATTACGCCGTCGTTGCTCTCGCAGCAGAACTGGGATGATCTTGCGGAAGCTGCGAAGTGGTCGCGTGCGAATGCGGATGTGTTGAAGGACACGCACTGGGTTGGCGGCGATCCGGTGAAACTACAAGTGTATGGATGGGCTGCATGGTCTGCGAAGAAGTCGATCCTGACGCTGCGTAATCCTAGCGATAAGCCGCAGAGCATCACGCTGGATGTGGCGAAGGTGTTGGAAGTGCCGAAGGGACAGGCGATGGCGTTCGCTGCGCAGAGTCCGTGGAAAGGTGACGCGTCTTCTTTGACGATCCGCGGAGAGCACTCATTTGCGCTGCAACCGTTTGAAGTGAAGACCGTGGTGCTGACACCGGCTCACTAGAAAAGCGAACAGGGTTCACATGTGTGAACCCTGTGTCGTATCTCTCCTCGCTGTTACTCGTAGCGCAAGGCTTCGATGGGATTGAGATTTGCGGCCTTCCAAGCGGGATAGATACCGAAGACGAGTCCAATCGCGATGGAAACTGTGAACGCTGCGATCACCCATGCGCTGGACAGCACTGACGGCAGCACCACTCCCATCCCAAGCGCAATCAGGGAGCCGAGCGAGATGCCAATCAATCCACCGACGGCGCACAGCACCATTGCTTCCAACGTGAATTGCAACAGGATGGTTCGCTTGGTTGCGCCGATCGCTTTGCGCACGCCGATCTCGCGCGTTCGTTCTGTCACGGACACCAGCATGATGTTCATGACACCGACGCCGCCCACCATCAGGCCCACGCTGGAGAGAGCAAACATCAGCAGGAACAATCCGTCCGTGAGTTGCGCCCACAGGCGGGAGAGCGAATCTGATCCGAAGATGACAAAGTTGTCGTCTTTATCGACGGTGACTTTGCGACGGATGCGGAGACGTTCGCGAATCTCTTCTTCTACCAGCGAGCGGTTTTTTCCATCGTCGTACTTCACCGATATCCAGTAATCCAACACCTCCGGGTGGAGATTGTGGAACGTGGTCAACGGCATGTAGACGTAGCTGTCGTTGGGATTTTTGCCCGGCGTGAGCCCCTTCACCGCTTCGAGCGTACCGATCACCGTTGCGGTCAAACCGGGAATCGTGACTTCCTTGCCGAGGGGGCTTTCACCCGGGAATAACTCCTCTGCCGTGTCATGCCCCAGCAGGACAACTTTGGCCGCTCGGGTCTGTTCGTCCTGCGTGAAGAAACGACCGCGATCGATGTGCCAATCGTTGACTTCAGGCGAGGTGAAATTCTCTCCGGCGAGTCCGACGCTGTCCTGTTTGTGCGTGCCCGCTTTGGCGGAAGCCATGCCACCACCGCCGCCAAACGTAAAGTCGGCGTAACGAAGACCCGCATCTGCAGCAACGACGTGCGGCAGATCCTGCAGGCTCATCATGTCCTCATACGTGAGCTGTTTGCGCGCTAGTTCTTCCAACGTGGGGCGTTTGCCGAAGACTTCAAAACGGAAGACAAACAGTGTGTTCGATCCAAGCTGCGAGATGATGCCGTTCACCTGGCCGTTGAGCCCGTTGATCACGGACGACATGATGATGACGGTGAGCACACCGATGACGATGCCGAGCACGGTGAGGCCGCTGCGCAGCTTGTTGGCGCGCAACTGATCGAGCGAGATGGAGATGGTCTCTTTGACGTCTGCAAGTGTCATGACTTAGTCCGCCCTCAGAGCCGTAATGGGATCGAGCATGGCCGCTTTGCGAGCGGGATACACACCGAAGAAGATGCCGACGCTGGTGCTGACAAGGAGGCCCACGATAACACTCCACCACGCAACGCTCATGGGGAAGCCAGCCACCGTGGAGATGGCAAATCCAATCGCCACACCAGTCATCACGCCGAGGATGCCACCCGCGGTAGCCATGAGGCCGCTCTCAATCACGAATTGCAGCAGCACGTCGCGGCGCTTCGCTCCCAGCGCTTTGCGTATGCCGATTTCACGCGTACGCTCCGTCACGCTCACGAGCATGATGTTCATGATGACGATGCCACCGACGATCAGCGAGATCGCCGCAACAGGAATTGCGATGGCGCCGAAGAGCGATGTCACCGTATGTACCAGCGCGAGGAACGAGTTGTTTAACTCCAGCGAGAAGCTGTCTTCTTCGCCGAGACGATCGTGACGGATGGAGCGCATCAGCGTACGCACTTCTTCCGCTGTCTCTTCCAGCACAGGACCGGAGCCGGGGCCCTTCACATAAATCGTGTTGCTGTAATGCGAACTGTAAATGCGCTGCATGGTGGTGATGGGCAGGATGACGTAGTTGTCCTGGCTTGCGCCGAGCGTCTTTCCCTGCTTTTCACCCAGGCCGATGATGGTGTACGGCATGCCGTCTACGGTGATGACCTTGCCGACGGGATCTTCGCCCTTGAGCAGGTTCTCCTGGATGTCACTGCCCACGATGCAGACCGGAGTGGCACGTTCATCCTCAACGGAGGTGAACATGCGGCCCTGCACAATGTTGATGTTGTTAATGTCCGGCATGTTCGGCGTCCATCCGCGAATGGAGACACCGGTGCCGGTTTCATTGGCGTACTTCACCGAGTTGGAATTGGTGGAATACGCTGCGCCGACTTCCTTGCAACGCTGGCAGTTGTCGTGAACGTAACGATAGTCGTCGAGAGAGATATTGCGGCGACGGTTGTACTTCTGAAACTCCGCGTAGCTGGTGATCAATCCGGGCTGTTTGCCCAGCGTGAACACGTCAGAACCGTAGGTGTTCAGCTTCTGATCGACATAGGCGTTCGCGCCGTTTACCAGCGTGACGACGGTGATAACGGCAGCCACGCCAATGACCACGCCCAGGAGCGTGAGCACTGTGCGCAGCTTGTTTACCCACAACGATTGCAGCGCCAGTTTCAGCGCCTCAGACCAATGCATGTTTCACCCGTCCCTTTAAGGTACTCCCGTTGCGGCTGCTGCTGGCGATGCAACTTTCCTGAGGATATTTGCGGCGCGCGACGCTTCCCGGCATCCAATTTAATCGATGGCATTTTTGAAACCCGCCGAGACCAAAGACGGCATCTACCTGAACCCGATTCCCACGGAAGTGGGCGCGATGAAGCATCTCCCGCAGATGTTGCGGCGACTGCTGACCGGCAAGGAAGAACGCGTTCCCAGAAAGCCCCTGGGGCCGTTCCGCACAGACGTGTATACCTTTGACCGGCCGTCGGTATCCGGCCTTCGCGTGACGTGGCTGGGACACTCGTCCCTGCTGATGGAAATCGATGGCACCACGGTGCTGACCGACCCCGTCTTTTCGCTGCGCACGTCCATGGTGCAGTGGTTCGGACCAAAGCGATTCTTCGCTCCGCCGTTGACCATTGCGGAGCTGCCAAAGCTCGACGCCGTTCTGCTGACCCACGACCACTACGACCACCTGGATAAGAGTGCTGTGCTGCAGTTACAGGAACGCACACCCCTGTTTGTTTGTTCCATTGGCGTGGGCGGATTGCTGCGGAAGTGGGGCATTCCTGACCACAAAATTCATGAAATGCAATGGATGGACAGCTTCACCGTTCCTTCCAGATCGAAAACACCGCTCACGCTGACGGCACTGCCGGCACGCCACTTCTCCGGACGCGGACTGAAACGCTTTGAGACGCTATGGTCGTCTTTTGTACTGAAGACGGAACACCACAACCTGTATCACGGCGCAGATTCGGGGTACTGGCCCGGCTATCGCGAGATTGGTGAGACCTATGGCCCGTTTGATCTGGCCACGCTGGAAATCGGCGCGTTTGATCCGCTGTGGGATCAGATTCATCTTGGCCCGGACAACGCGGTGAAGGCAGCCGTGGACCTGCGTGCGAAGGTACTGATGCCGATTCACTGGGGCCTGTTCAGCCTGGCCTTCCATTCTTGGTACCAGCCGCCGGAACGGGTTACCAAGCTGGCCGCGGAAGCCGGACTTCCCTTGTGGATGCCGGAACCGGGTGCTCCTACGGAGTTTGCGGGTGAGGCACGCAATTCACTTTGGTGGCGACGGTATTGCTCTGCCGTGCCCAGCGCCCATGAACATGCGGACGAGGCGGCAAGCAACGTCGCTATTCGGGTGTAAGAGGCTTCACGGCTAAAAACGAAACGCAGCACCTGTGACGGTGCTGCGTTCTTGTTTTGCTTTGGTTTCGCTCTAGCTGTACTTCAACCAGCGCAGAATTTCAGGCAGGTTTGGCTTCTTGCCGTACATGAGGATGCCAACGCGATAGATGCGGCTGGCGATCCACAGCACTGCATAGATCGTCATCGACATCAGGACGATGGACGCGGCAATCTCATACCATGGCACCGGCGAAACCGAGATTCGCATGTACATGAGCAGCGGTGAGAAGAACGGCACCAGCGACAAAACACGCGACCAGAGATTCTGCGGGGCGTTCAGCACCAGCGGCAGCGAAATCATGCATGCGGCCAGCGGCATGACCAGGAACATGTTCAACTGCTGCAGCTCCTGCTCAGAATTCGTCATGGCGCCCAGAGCAGCCGCCATTGCCGAATACAACAGATAGCCAAGCAGGAAGTAGATGATAAAGAAGCCCACCTGCTCCGCGGAGATGGAGATGTGTGTGCCACCGCCGAGCATGTGAGCCATGAGTGGTGTGGCCGTGAGGATGACGGCTGCGAGCATCCAAATCGAAACCTGCGTGAGTCCCACAGAGCCAACGCCGATAACCTTGCCCGCCATCATTTCGCCCGGCTTTACGGTGGCCAGCATCACTTCAAATACGCGTGATGTTTTTTCTTCGATGATGGACCGCGCCACGTTCATGCCGTAGAGCATGATGACCATGTACATGAGGAAGAAGAGCACGTACGCACCGGCGAAGTTCGCGCCAGTATCGTCCTGTTGTTCATTGGAAGAACTCATGTCGATGGGCGCCATCAACGTCTTCACATCGGAAGAGCTCATGCCCTGCTTCATTAATCGTTCGCGCGTGAAAACTTTGCCCAGTGCATCGCGTACGGTGTTGCGCGTGGCCAAGTCTGCAGACGATCCCTGCTTGTACTCAATCGACGGCTTCTGTCCCTGCACCGTTGCGGGAGTGATCCACAGGTAGCCGTCAATGTCCTTCGCCTTCAACTCGCGCAGTAGTGTAGACCGCGTGTTCACAGTGGGAGGCGCGATGACGTTGAGTTGCATGTTGTGATCGGTATCGTCGTCCAACTGTTGCTGGACATCGGTTGCGAGCGCCAGGTCTGGCGACACGATGACGATGTGCGATGACGACTTGGTGTGCTTTGCGATGAGGATTGACGCCGCAATACCGCCGCCCATCAGCAGCGGAATCAGAATTGTGGCGATCATGAATCCCTTGGTGCGCACACGTTCCAGGTATTCGCGGCGGGCGATGAGGAAAATGTTATGCATTGGTGTTGCCTCCCACACGCTCAATGAAGATCTCTTCCAGCGTGGGTTCCTTCACTTCAAAACGCGTGATGCGCGTGCCGCGTGCAACAGCTTCCGCCAACAGCGGCTGAGCATCCGGCTGGTGGCCGCGAAGCTTCAACGATGCCACGCCGTTGCCGTACCGATTGACTTCTTCCGCTTCAGGATTGTTCAGGAAGCTGTCGTCGCCTTCAAAGACTACGTCGACGCGGTTGCGCGGATACTCCTGCTTGATTTCGCGCATGGTGCCTTCCAGCACCAGCTTGCCACGATAGATGATGGCGATGGCGTCGCACATCTTTTCCACCTGGTCCATGCGGTGCGTGGAGAACAGGATTGCTTTGCCCGCGTTGCGCAGTTCCAGCAGCGTGTCCTGCAGCAGCGCGCCGTTCACCGGATCGAGGCCGCTGAACGGCTCGTCCATGATGATGAGGTCCGGTTCGTGGATGAGCGTGGTGATGAACTGGATCTTCTGCTGCATGCCCTTCGACAGCTCTTCTGTCTTCTTGGGCAGTGCCTCAGTGATCTGCAGCCGCTCGGCCCATGCCTTGCCGCGCCTCTCAGCTTCTGTTGCGCTCAGGCCGCGTAACTGCCCCATGAAGATGATCTGCTCAAGTACGTTCATCTTCTTGTACAGACCGCGCTCTTCCGGCAGATAGCCGACTCGCTCCAGACTCTTACGATCAAAGGGCTTGTTGAACAGCTCGACGGTTCCGCTGTCGGGGACGGTGATGCCGATCATCATGCGGATGGACGATGTTTTGCCGCTGCCATTCGGGCCCAGGAGGCCGAACATCTGGCCCGGCTCAATGGTCAGTGTGAGGCCTTCGACAGCGACCTTCGTGTCATAGACCTTGCGGATGTTATTGAGTTGAACGGTAGGCATTTGGGCTTACTTCTTCCGGTTCGCGACGAGCTCGCCCGCGTGGCCCCAGTCTTCCGTGCTCTTTTCGTTGAAGATGATGTGGGTGTTCTGCGGGTTCTTGCCCAGGATGTTCACCATGGTGTTGGTGATCTCCTCTACGATCTGTGCCTTCTGCTCTTTGGTAGCGCTTCCCAGCATCTGGATATTGATGATTGGCATGGATGTCCTCACCGTTGAGCATAGCAGCGGAGCGGTGGAGAACTCAGCGTCATCTTTGCCTTATCATCGCCTTAATGATGACTCTCGCCACGCCTGTTCAGCTGATCAAAGGCGTGGGCCCGCGCAATGCGGAGGCGCTGAAAAAACGCGGCGTGGAGACAGTGGAAGATGTGCTGTATCACCTGCCCTTTCGCTATGAGAATCGACTCGATCCGAAGCCGCTGAGCGCGCTAAAAGCTGGTGAAATGGCCAGCGTGATTGGTGAAGTGCGTGGGTCTACCGTGCTACGCGCTCGCTCCATGCCCATCTTTGAAATGACCGTGGGGCAAGGCACCGGGACGCTGAAGGCCATGTGGTTTCGCGGACAATATCTGCAGGACAAGTTCAAGCCCGGCCAGATGGTGGCGCTGTACGGCAAGCTGGAGTCGTCGCGCTCCACTGCGGGCCAGTTCAAGATGATTCAGCCGCAGTTTGAAATGCTGCCCGGACCAGACGAACCGCAGGACGCCGTGATGCTGGAGGTGGGTCGCATTGTGCCCGTCTATGAATCGCTGGGTGGCACGACCGCGTGGGGCGCGAAGCTGGGTTCGCGATGGATGCGACAGGTGGTGTGGCGACTGCTGGAAGACCTGGCGCAAGGGCCAGAGCTGCTGGACCCGTTGCCGCGCTCGATGCGGAAGCGGCTCGGCATGCCAACGCGTCTGGATGCGTTGCGCGAGGCGCATTTCCCTCCTGCGGGCACGTCCATGGCCGATCTGCAGGGCTTTCACACAGCTGCACACGCAAGGTTGATCTTTGAAGAGCTCTTCTACCTTGAGCTGGGCCTGGAGCTGAAACGCAAACGCATGCGCGAACGCGCGGGCATTGCGTTTGTTGCGGATGAACGCGTGCGCAATGCCATTAAGGAAGTGCTTCCCTTCCGCCCCACCGGTGCGCAGAAGCGCGTGTTAGGCGAGATTGTGGAAGACATGCGTTTGCCGCAGCCGATGCGTCGCCTGCTGCAGGGTGATGTGGGCAGCGGCAAGACGATTGTTGCGATGGAAGCCGCTCTGGTTGCCATTGAAAATGGATACCAGGCCGCGATGATGGCGCCGACGGAAATCCTTGCCACGCAGCATTATCTTTCTGCGAAGAAGCTGCTGAAACGTGCCTCGCGCGAGTACAAGGTCACGTTGTTAACCGGTTCACTGGACGATGCAGAGAAACGTCGCGCGCGCCGCCGCGTGGCCAGTGGCGAAGCCGAACTGATCATCGGCACACAGGCGCTGATTCAGCAGAAGGTGGACTTCGCGAATCTTGGCCTTGTGATTGTGGATGAACAACATCGCTTTGGTGTGCGTCAGCGATTCACCCTGATGAAGAAGGACGAAAGCGCCGATCCTGATGTGCTGGTCATGACCGCCACACCGATTCCGCGCACGCTGGCGTTGACCATTTATGGCGATCTGGAAGTGAGCGTTATCGATGAATTGCCGCCGGGCAGGACGCCTGTGGTGACGCGTCGGGTGAGCGAAGAACGCGCGCTGGAAGTTTGGGATTTTGTTCGGAAACAGATCACGCTGGGGCGACAGGCGTACGTTGTGTATCCCGTGATTGAAGGCTCAAAAGACGATCAGCCGGAACTGGATTTCCCCAGTGACGAACAAGCTGGCGAATCAGCGAGTCAAAATGCCAGCAGCAAAGTAGCGAAGAAAACCACGGCTAAGAAAAGTGCTGCTAAGAAGAGCGCAAAAAAATCCGCGAAGGCAGAAGAGTTGTTTGAAAAGCCCTCTTTGCGATCCGCGGTGGAGATGTTTGAAGAGCTTCGCTATGGGCCGTTGCATGGACTGCGTCTTGGACTGCTGCACGGGCGTTTGAGTGCGGATGACAAAGAAATTGTGATGGCGCAGTTCAAGCGCGGCGATATTGATGTGCTGATCTCTACCACCGTGATTGAAGTGGGTGTGGATGTGCCGAATGCTTCCGTGATGGTGATTGAGCATGCGGAGCGCTTTGGGCTGTCGCAGATGCACCAGCTACGTGGTCGTGTGGGACGTGGCGCTGCGAAGAGTTATTGCGTGTTGATGACCGGAGCGCGCGTGTCGCCGGAAGCGGAGCAACGCCTTGACGCGATGGTGACCACGGACAACGGCTTTGAACTTGCGGAACTTGATCTGGCGCAGCGTGGTCCAGGCGAGTTCTTCGGAACAAAGCAGGCTGGGCTGCCGGACTTCCGTGTGGCGAACATTGTGCGTGATCGACGTCTGTTGGAAATCGCAAAGAAGGAAGCTTCCGACTTTGCGGAAGTGCAACTGAAAGACGTCAGCGATGAAGAACGCGCGCTGGTAAGGCAACAGTTGAAACAGCACTGGCAACGTCGTTACGGGCTGGTGGAAGCCTAGGAGTTGCGCTTAAAAGCAAACAGCGCTCGCAGCGGAATCCGCCGCGAGCGCTGTGTTCGTTTTTAAGCAGCCTGCTGCGCAGCGATCTGCGGCAGGACCGGCACGCGGTGCGAACCCTTCTTAGGACCACGCTTGCGGGCCACCAGAACCCGCACACGCTCCAGCAGTTCCACCGGCGAGCATGCGCCCTTCGGAAGGAACATGTCCGCGCCCACGCCGCGTTCGTAGCCCGTTACGGTCCCGCTGACCATTAACGACGGCAGACCGGGCTGTGCTTCGCGCATGCGGCGGACCAGCTCCACACCATCCATCTGTGGCATCAGCAGATCCGTGATCAGCAGCGACAGTTCACCCGGCGCGTACTTCTCCACAATTTCCAGGGCTTCATGGCCACTGGTTGCGGCCAGGACGCGGTATCCCTTGGTTTCCAGCAGGAATTTGCGGACGGAGAGGGTCTGTTCGTTGTCGTCGACGCAGAGGATGATCTTCTTGGGGCGCATGTCGTTCTTAGTCTCCAGAGCAAAAAATGGTGCATCCGACGCCTCTTTGGGCGCACGGGGTCGTTGGCCTGAACGCGTGGAAAAAAACGCGCAGCCGGGGATGTTTGCCTACGGTTAGAAGGCACTTCAATGGGGTACAGCTAATGTCAGTGGGCTCGCGAAACTCCGCGCAGCGACTGCGCAAAACGAATGTGTCTCGTTCAGCGCTTTCCCAAAGTACGAAGCTTCAAGCGGCGGCGCAACGGCGAAATTCAGGCGAAAACCTGTGCGAACTTTTGGACGAGGTTTCCACCACTGCAATCAAGTTGCGTAAAAACAATTACTTAGCCTGTGCAACGCGCGTGGAAAGGCTTTGTATTACGGGTGTGTAAACCGTCCCGTTGCAACAAAGACGGTGCAGCCTGCGACGTACACTTCGCTCACCTTCCCATCTTGGAACGAGGCTCGGACATGCAGCTGCGACGGCCGATGCACTTCCTGTCCCTGCAGAATCACAACTGTCTGACCGCTGCCCACGGCTCCATGCTTCACCAGGTAGCTGATGCAGCAGCCGGCGGCTGAACCTGTGGCGGGATCATCACTGCCGTTGAATGGCATGCGCGCGCGCCATTTGCCTTCACCGGCATCGGCAATGGCATAGACGAACTTCGCCCCGGCGGCGGCTAGAAGCTCTTTCAATTCGTTCTGATTCACGCGCATACGCTGCAATGCATCGACCGACACGAGCGGCAGGATGCAGAACGGAAGACCGGTACTGACCACTTGAGGCTGCAGCACCGTGTGGAGGTCGTCTGCGGCGAGACCGCATGCATTACGCAGTGATTCCCTTGCCAGAACAGCGCCAAATTCGGGATCTCGCTGACGCATTTCGCCGTGGATACCCTCTTCGTCATCCTCCGGCACACGAAAACGCACCGGGATGGTTCCTGCGTCCAGCTTCAGCTTTACCTCTTCCGCATTTGCGAAGTGGGGGAGATTTTCGCGGATCCAGCTCGCGGTCCCCAGCGTGGGATGACCTGCGAAGGGCAACTCCTCCTCCACGGTGAAGATGCGTACACGCACGCCGTCTTGCAGCTCCTCGTCAGGCGAGGCGGGTAGGATGAAGGTGGTCTCTGAGAGGTTGGTTTCACGTGCCAAGGCTTGCATCTGCTCCGTGCTCAAACCCGTTGCCTCTGAAAAGATTGCCAGCGGATTGCCTTCATAACGCCGTTCCGCAAAGACATCCACCTGTGCCCAGGAGAGTGTAAGGCTGTTTGACATGGTGAAACCTCCAGCGCTATTGTTGCAGGTGATGACGATGCGTCTGAACTCGACCCACTGCTGCTGTCTCTGTATGCAGGCAGGGTCGGTCGCGCGCCGCTAAGAGCAGCCACAGGACGCAATCGCACCAGCCCCCCACCCGAAGTCAAAGGTGGGTTTTGTTTTGCACGAGATCACGAAATTCTGCTTCAGGACTAATAGGAAAGAGGAACAATACGATGTCTCTCCGCATCAACGACACCGCACCTGACTTTACCGCGGAAACCACCCAGGGGCCGATCACTTTCCACGAGTGGATTGGCGATAACTACGCTGTACTCTTCTCACATCCGAAGGACTTCACCCCGGTTTGCACCACCGAACTGGGAGCCGCTGCCACGCTGGAGCAGCAGTTTGCTAACCGTGGCGTAAAGATCATTGGCCTGAGCGTCGACAAGGTGGACGATCACTCCAAGTGGGCACAGGACATCAAGGATGTCTCCGGTGCCGAAGTGAACTTCCCGGTCATTGCTGACCACGACCTGAGTGTGGTGAAGCTATATGACATGCTGCCCGCCGAGGCTGGCGATACCTGCGAAGGCCGCACGCCTGCGAACAATGCGCCGGTGCGCACCGTGTTCGTGATTGGACCGGACAAGAAGATCAAGCTGACGCTGGCGTATCCCATGACCACGGGCCGCAACTTCGACGAGATTCTGCGCGTTGTGGACAGCATTCAGCTCACGGCGAAGCACCCGGTTGCGACGCCTGCAAACTGGAAGCAGGGCGAAGATGTGATCATCGCCGGTTCTGTCTCCAACGACGACGCAGCGGTGAAGTTCCCGGGCTACACGACCGTGAAGCCGTACCTGCGCACGACGCAGCAGCCGAAGTAACTGCTTGGCTCTGCTTCTTACCTGCGCACAAACAGCGTAAAGTAAGAAGCAGAACGAGCACCGGTGGCGAAGTGGCTAACGCGCTGGTCTGCAAAACCAGTATTCGCCGGTTCAATCCCGGCCCGGTGCTCCAAACAATTTCGGAAAAACGATAAGGTGGCCGCGCAGTGCGGCCACTTTTTTGTTTCAGAAAACATCTTGGGCGTGACTCACGCGATGGCGCTTCTGGTTAGGGAACAAGCCTGGGCTGCGTTAGCTCAGGAACCAGCGTTGTATGCGGCTTGATCCAAAGAGGCTCTTCTCTGCGGCCATTGCTTCAGAGGGCGCTTGATAACTACCAACAGGCGGTCCGTGCAAGAAGGTGACGTCCACTCGGGCGACCTTTTCATCGCCGAATTCGATATAGCATGCGCCTTTGCCACCGTATTCATCGGGAGCTGGGCTACCGGTCAAGTCGGCGAGGATTCTCTTGGCAACGACACTTGCCGAGCCCTCGGCAAAGATGCCGGCTTTGGGTGTGCCCACGCCGTTGACGTCGCCGACGGCGTACACGCCGGGGAAGCTGGTCTCCAATGTTTGCTTGTTCACCGGCACCCACGCGAATGGATCGGCTGACAGACCGGACTCGACGACGACCTGTGGCACGCGATGCACCGGTATGCCCAGAAAGAGGTCGTAAGGAATTTCCTCGCCACCGCTCAACACGGCTACCTTCCGCGCGGGGTCCAGGCTGGTAACAAGGTTGTCTTTCACGAAACGGATACCGCGTTCTGCAAAGGCCACCAGAAGGGCTTGCGATGTTTCCGGTGATGGAGGGATCGGTACGCCGAATGGCATTACGAGTGTGATCTGAGTAGCGTCGCGAAGGCCTCGTGTTTGCAGAAAGTCATGCAGCATGAGGGCAGTTTCACTGGGTGCGGGCGGGCACTTGAACGATTTGCCCGTGACGCCAATGACTGCGTGGCCGCTTCGGAACTCTGCCAGCACGTCGCGTAAGGCGAAGGCGCCTGCGGGGGAATAGAACTCGTTACCGCCTTCCGCGAGGCCGGGCGTCGCGGCGATGTCATAGTCCGCTCCGAGAGCGACTACCAGGTAGTCCGCTTCAAATGTCTGAGCGTCTGTGACGATAACTTTCGATGCTGGATCGATCGATCGCACGGTGGTCTGAAAGAAGCGCACGCCGGGCTTCAGAATCTGGCTGTAGGGATGACGTACCTCTGAGGGCAGGTGTCGACCAAACATGACGTCGAGCTTTGAGAATCCGAATACGAAGGCATCGTTCTTGTCGATCAAGACGATGTCGATTTTGTCTCCCAATGCTTCAGAAAGGGCAGTCGTCAATTCAAGGCCGCCGAATCCGGCTCCTAATACAACCACACGTGTGCGCATGGCCAGAAGCATACACCCATGGAGTTGAATGCATTGCTGGGATTTCTCGTAAAAATTCAGCTTGCGGGAAGAGGTCGGCAAACGACCACCGACGTTCCCTTGGCGTGGAAAAGCGCCAGATTCCGCGTTGCTGCATGGAACCTTGAACGTCCTATGGGCGTATGTTGAGTCTGGAGCGCGCTGATGTGAGCGGCGCGCTGGAGGAACGCATGCAATCGCGTATTCACGGCACCACCATGCCCGCCATTGAATTTCTGCTGCAGCCCGGAGAAACCATCATCTCTGAAGCCGGCGAACTGAGCTGGATGAGCGCCAGCATCAACATGCACACGCATACACAGGCTGGTGGCGGTGGCGGCTTTATGGGAGCCATCAAGCGCATGGCTGGTGGCGGCACTTTGTTTATGTCGGAGTACACCGCTATGGGCTACCCCGGCGAAGTAGCCTTCGCCACCAAAGTACCGGGCCATATCGTTCCTGTGGAGCTGCATGGCAACGGCGACGAGTACATGGTTCATCGCCATGGCTTCCTGTGCGCTACGCAGAACATTGGTCTCGGCGTGGGCTTTCAGCAGTCTCTGGGCGCGGGCTTGTTTGGCGGCGACGGTTTCCTGTTGCAGAAGATCTACGGGCAAGGCACCGCGTGGCTCGAGCTGAGCGGCGAAGTCGTTGTACGAGATCTGGCACCGGGCGAGACGCTGCGCGTGCATCCAGGGCACGTGGGAGCGTTCCACGCGGGTGTCTCATTTCAGATCACACGTGTTCCCGGCATCCGCAACATGTTCTTTGGCGGCGATGGCATCTTCCTGGCCGCGTTGACCGGCCCTGGCCGTGTATGGCTGCAGACGCTGCCCATCGCACGCCTCGCGCACGCTCTGCAGGGCTATCTTCCGGGGCCAAGCCAGGAGACGCGCGCCGGTATTGGCGGAGGTCTCATCGGCGGCGCGATCGCGGGCATGTTCGACGACCGCTAGACCTCACTTGGCATAGGCGCACATGGCATGTACCCTCGTGGAACGATTCTCCACGAGGGTTTTGCTTATGCCGGAAGAAAGCACGCCCAGCCGGGCACAGTTCTGGACAGGTTGGGTGCTCAGTGCGATACCCGCGTTAATGCTCTTCACCGGGGCCTTCACTGCACTGAGCGGAGCAGAGATGGTGAAGCAGGGCATGGCGCCGTTTGGCATCCCCACCAGCCTGATCCTGTGGGTTGGCCTGTGCGAACTGCTGTGCAGCGTGTTGTATCTGATTCCGCGCACCGCTCCTATTGGAGCGATCCTGATGACCGCCTACATGGGCGGCGCTGTGATGACACACGCACGCGTGGGCGATCCGATGTGGGTTGTGCCTGTGGTCTTCGGTTTTCTTGTTTGGACCGGGCTTCTACTGCGTCGACCGGGTCTGCGCAAAGTGATGTTAGGCTGGTAAGCTTCTCAAGCATGCGCATCGGTTACTTCGGCGGCACATTCGATCCTCCCCACCGCGCACATCTTCACGCTGCACTCAAGGCTGCCGATGCCTTTGCGCTGGATCGCGTCTTGCTGGCACCCACAGGTGTACAGCCGCTGAAAAAGGACACGCCGGGCGCGGGCTTTGAAGACCGCATGGCAATGACTCGGCTCCTGTGCGCGGAAGACCCAAGGCTGGAAGTTACCGATCTGGATGCGCCGCGCGCCGATGGCTCGCCCAACTACACTGTGGACGCACTCGCCACGCTACGGACGCTCCATCCAGAGGCGTCGCTCTTCGTGATTGTGGGAGCAGACAGCTTTCTTACGCTTCGCCGCTGGCATGAGCCGGAACGCCTGCTGGAAGAAGCCGAGTGGATCGTGCTATCGCGTCCTGGGTTTGATCTGGATGACCTGACATCGCTACAGCTTTCGCCGCAACAGCGCGAGCGTGTGCATCTGCTGACTGACCTGGAAGAAGAAACCTCCGCCAGCTCCGTTCGCGAGCGTCTGCGACTGGGAATCTCCTGCGGCGACATGCTGAACACCAAGGTGGCGCTCTACATTGCGCGTATGCACCTTTACCATGCCCGTTAAATTCCATCTCGCTTGTTACGTTCTGACAGTGGCAGAATGGGCCTGCGCGCGTCTATCCTGAATGTTGTAGAGAAGGAGAACAATGCCAACATTGGAAGCGAACCGTTTGCTTGCCGCAGCAGTGGACGCGGCAGACAGTAAGAAGGCGGAAGATATCCGCATCCTGGCACTGGACCCATCGGAAAGCTCGCTGACGGATTACTTCCTGATCTGCAGCGGAACGAACGAACGCCAGAACGTCGCTATCTCAGACGAGATTGAATACCGCCTGAAGAAGGACTTTGGAGTTCTGCCGAACTCAGTCGAAGGCCGTCGTCAGGGCGAATGGGTCCTGATGGATTATGTGGACTTTGTCGTCCACGTGTTCATGCCGGAAAAGCGCGAATTCTACGGCTTGGAACGTCTGCGCAAGACTGCAAAGTCAATCAGCGCAGCCGATCTGAACAGCGAGATTAACGCGGCCGTAGCCAAGACTCGTGCAAAGGCTGGCGCAGCCGCTGCCAAAGCACCTGCTGCAAAGAAAGCCGTAGCTAAGAAAGCAGCAGTAAAGGTTGCCGCAAAGAAAGCTGCACCCAAGAAAGCTGCTACGAAAACAACGGCAGCGAAGAAGACCGCTCCGAAAAAGGCAGTAGCAGTAGCAGTAGCGAAAAAAGCAGTGGCGAAGAAGGCTGCAAAGCCCGCAGCGAAAGCCCCAACTGCAAAGAAGGCCGCTGCAAAGAAAGCTGCCGCAAAGCGCAAATAATCATTTGGACGAATTAAAGAAAGGGCCGCTGCATCTTCGGATGCTGCGGCCTTTCTCTTTTGCATAGTGGGAATCTTACATTTCCGCCGGCAACAAAAAGAGATGCGGAGAGCCGAAGCCCTCCGCATCTCCTCTTCCCCTCCGGGATGATGCTTAGAAGTTCAGCTTGAGCTTGAACTCCGTGGTGCGGGCAGCGCCCACGTTGTAGGTTCCCGAACCGCGCTGGATACGATTTGCATTCAGCGTGGCGTAGTTGTTCGGTCCGGTCAGATAACCCGTGGTGGTGTTCACAGCGCCAGCAGAGGTCTGGTTGAGCAGTACGCCGCTCATAGCCGTGCTGCTGAAGTTTGCGAAGTTGCCCAGGTTATAAAAGTCGATTTCCGGCTCCAGCGAGATTCCTTCACGAAGCTTCGCGAGGCGAATCGGATAGGAGAAGCTGGCGTCCAGAGAACGAGTGGTCGGTTGAGGCAGAGCAACCGTAGATGCCGCTGCCGCAAGGGGCTGGATGGTGGCGCCCATTGCCTTGAGCTGGCCCTGGGTCAGGATGCCTGCGTTTACAAGAGCCTTACCAGCTGGCGTTAGCGTGCCAGCATAGGTGCTGTTGAAGTTGTTGACGTAGCCTGCAAGGCCCTTCGGTCCGATGCGGCGCATGTAGTCGCCCGGCAGAGTTCCTGGAGCCAGGTCGGCAATGCTACCGTCACCCGTGAGATCCGTGGTGAAGATACCACCCGTGGAATCCGACGAGTCAAGCGACAGGGTTGTGGGAGCAGCCGAGTAGAAGTGGCCGATCAAACCGATACGCGGACCATACTTCAGCGTCATCGAACCACCAAAGTTGACCTGGTGCTTGCGATCGAGGCTGTTGCGACCCATGTACTGGTTCGGGTTGTCATAGTCCCACGAGCCGGCTGCAAAGAACTGGTCAGAGTTCGTGGCGCCACCGTAGGAGCTAACGATGCGGGACAGGTTGTACGACACCTGAAGGTTCGACGACATGATGCCGGGCATCGGGTGCTGAGCTACCTGACGGAAGACCACCTGCAGAGCGTCATAGCCAGAGCGGCCAATCGGCACCAGGAAGTTACCGTTGCCAAGCAGAGCATTTGCACCAGCGAAGGCTGCACCCGTGTTCGGAGTCTTGCCAGCTGCTGCAGCAGCATAACCGCTGAGGTACTGCGAGCCCGAGTCCAGACCATTGCCAGCGAAGTCATCCAGCGTTGCACCGTTCGCGATTGCGCAGTCTGCCTGAGCGGACGTGGTCGCCGCAGCAGCGCATGCTGTGTAGTTTGCCGCAGTCGCTGCAATTGCATTGCGAGCAGCGGTTGCATTCAGGTAACGAGCAGCACCGATGTGGTTCTGGTCGACCCACTGGGCGATCTTGATGGTCGAGTTATGGATGTAATCCGCGCTCAGAACACCACCCTTGACGATTTCACGCTGAACACCAGCGTTCCACTGCTGCGAGTACGGGCTGCGGAAAGCAGTGCCGTAGGGACCACCAGTGGTTCCCGAACCACCATTGGCGGTCAGAGTTTCACCCAGATAGGTGCCATTGGTCGAAGTGGCGTTCTGCTTTGTGTTTGCCTGGTACGCCGCCTGCAGAGCCTGAATATTCGGCGCCGCAGTTGCCAAAGGCTGGTTGCACAGGTTTGTGATGGAAACACCGTTGATCGAACTCACCGTTGTTCCATCAGGAAATTGCACCGAGCTCCCACCGTAGTACGGGCAGATGGAGGCAGTGTTGTTGAATGCACCTTGCTTGATCAACGTCGTACGAGCGTTCGTGGTGTTGTTCATCACGTCGCCCTCATAGAACAGGCCATAGCCAACGCGGAGGACCGTCTTCTTATCCGGAAGCTGGTACACCATGCTGATCTGCGGAGCAAAGTTTCCGTACGGCTGGTGTGTGTTCTTCGCCGTCCAGTTCGAGTTCCAGAGCTGCGGTAGAGGAGTGCTTCCGGCGAGACCGCTGCACGGGTTCAAAGCTCCCGTGAATGTGCTGGTGTCCACGTCCGCGCAGGTGGGCAGAGTCAGATCCTGGTTCGCACGCTGCGTATCCAGAGTCCAACGAACACCCGCGTTCAGCGTGAAGTTCGGAGTCACCTTCCAGCTGTCCTGCACGTAAGCGCCGTTACGCCAATCGAATACGCCACCGCCAGGCAGACCGAATCCACCCTTCTCAGTGAAGTAGCCCTGGCCGTTACCCAGAACGATGCCCGATGCGGAGTAGCCGTGCAACGGATCGCTGGGGCAAGCAGCAGCGCCAGCAACGCCATTGCAGTTCGCCAGCAGGCTGGACGAAGCAATACGAACGCGCGGGCTGAGACCAAAGAACGACGCGAAACCACCACCGAGAATGCGGTTCAGGCTGTAGCCGTAACGGATGTTATGCGAGGCCTTCGTCCACGATCCGTCATAACGCAGCTGCTTGTCTGACTGGAACGTGCCCTGCGGAGCAAGGTAGTTCGGGCCAGAGTACAGATGCTGAGTCGAATAGTAGAAGCTCAGTCCGGGGATACCGTTGTACAGAGACGGATTGGTGCTCGAGTCCGAGATCAGGTTATGGAACTTCTCATACGATCCACGGAAGGAGTGCGTGAACTTGCCGCCACCGCTGGTGAAATCCGCACCGGCTGCAATGCCCGGCGTGTTGTCACGGTTCGCATAGAGCCAGTAGCCATCACCGTAGTTGGAAGCGACCGAGTTTACGTTGTAGTTCGCACGCACGAAGAAGTGAGCGCCCCACGGTCCGTTGTAGTCCAGACGAACAGTGGAATAGGTCTCGCGGTACGGCGTCGGGATCGTCGGATGCGTTGCAGAGATCGAGGTAAACAACGTTCCCAGCGAAGCTACTGCCGAAGAATCCTGCTTGATGCGCTCAGCGTTCGCGAAGAAGAACAGCTTGTCCTTGATGATCGGTCCGCCGATGCTGCCACCAAACTGGTTGCGCTGGAACGGAGCGTCAAAGCCATTCTGTGCGTGAGCAAACAGTGCGCGATGATCCTGGAACTGATAGAACGCCTGGCCGTGGAACTGGTTCGTACCACTGTTGGTCGAAACCAGCACCTGGCCGGTCGACGTCAACTCACCCGATACGTCCTGCGTGGAACGGTTCAACTGGAATTCGTTGATCGCACCAGCGGACACATTGAAGATCGTGGTGCCCACGGTCTCGTCCGTGATGTCCTGTCCATCCAGAAGGATGCGGGTCGTACGGCCAGAAACACCGCCAACGGAGATAGCCGAATAACCAGCCTTGGTGGGATCGAATGATTCGCCCGACTGCAGAATGACGCCCGGCTCGATCTGCGCAAGATCAAGGAAGTTACGGCCGTTGATCGGCAGCGTGTCGATCTGCTGCTTCGTGATCACGTCGGAAACGCCGCCCTGATCGGTGTTGATCTGCACGTCACTCGTGCTGACGCTGATTTCCGTCGATGACTGACCGATGTTCAGCTTGAAGTTGCCGTTCGTGGCGGTACCGGTACGCACAACCGTCTGAACGGTCGTCGTTTGAAAACCGGAAGCTGTCACGGTCAGAACGTACTTGCCGGGATTCAGCGGTCCAATTTGGTAGAAGCCAGACTTGTCAGTGGTCAGATCACGCTTAAAGCCGGTTTCAGCGTTCGAAACGGAGATCGAAGCGTCGCTGACGACCGCGCCAGAAGGATCAGTGATGGTACCGCTGATAGCACCACCGTTAACTGAGACAGCCTGCGCAAATACTGAGGGAGACAGGAGTACCGGAGCACCGGCGAGAGTGACCGCTGCCAAGGCGAGACGGACAAATTGTTTCTTCATTAATGCGTATCCTCAAGAGAGAACTGTCATGAGCAAGACTCGACCTCGCGGCCAAAATCCAAAGGGGGGACAGCCTTCCGCAGTTGTGTATTGCAAGAGAAGTACCAATATGGGACTGGAATGTGATGTCACGGGGATATGGCAACTTATGACGTGTTATGACAGCTTCAGCGCTGCGAGACGTACCTGATATATCTGCTTTTTCATATAAATTTCTTGCAAATTACATAGACCACAATCCTCAAAATCATCGCGATAGAAAGGTGCACCGATGGCGATTCAAGTGACGTTGCTCTCTGTGCGCCCCGGAGCTGCGCATCAGCCCGCGCTTGAGTCTGTTGCGCATGACTATTTACAACGCTGCGGCAAAACATTGCCATCAACGGCGCGTGTTTTTCGCGTGGAAAAAATGTTGATGGATTTTGTAGGAGATGAAAAACGCGCTAGTGCCGCGCTCTTCTGGATCGCTGATCTTGGTGGCAAATCACTGGACTCAGTTGCATTCGCAGAACGCATTCGTGAAGCGCGCGACAACGGCATTCGGCGCTTGATGTTGGCCATCGGCCCTGCAGACGGTTGGTCAGAGGAAGCACGAAAATTAGCGGACCTGCGGATCTCATTGGGCGCAATGACTTTGCCGCATGAACTCGCGTGGCTGGTGTTGTCGGAACAGATTTATCGCGCGTCGACCATTCTGCAAGGACATCCGTATCACCTGGGCCACTAAGGACATACTGAATTTCATGACAGATGCAGGCACACAGCGGCAAGGGCTGTTCATCATCCACACGGGCGCTGGCAAAGGCAAAACTACTGCTGCACTGGGCACTGCGATGCGCGCCGCAGGCAATGGCCTGCGGGTTCTGGTACTGCAATTTTTAAAAGGCTCGTGGCATTACGGCGAACTTGATGCTGCTGAACGCTTTGGTAGCGATCTCGTTATCCGACAGATGGGTCGCGGCTTTGTAAAAGTTGGCGGCGCAGAAACAGATCCCGAAGATCTGCGCATGGTAGAGGAAGCGTGGCAGGAAGCGGTTCGCGAGATGCACTCTGGCGAGTGGGATCTGATCGTGCTCGACGAGATCAACTATGTGATTGGGTACGACATGCTTAACGCTGAGGCAGTGGCGGACGCATTGAAAGAAAGGCCACAGATGCTGCACGTGATCCTGACAGGACGCAACGCACATCCGCTGCTGGTGGAACTGGCTGATACCGTCACAGAGATGCGCGAAGTGAAGCACGCCTACACACGCGGCATCCTGGCGCAGCGGGGCATTGAATTCTGATAGATACAGTTGCTCTTACTGTGTCGGGAACAGTACAGTCTCCGGTATGCGTTCCAGATTTCTGACTGCCTTTGCCCTCGCGGCGCTTGCCGCTGTACCCTCTTACGCTGCCGGACCGGCGAAAAAAACCTCAGCCCAAACGAACACCGTGGCGCTTGCTGCGCATGTGCATGCCGACATGGATTTCCTGGCCAGCGACACGCTGCACGGACGCGGCAGCCTGACGCGCGATGAACATCTCGCAGCACAATATTGCGCGACTGTGTTCGAGGGACTTGGCCTAAAACCTGCTGGCGACGACGGCACCTTCCTACAGAAGATTCCTGTCGATCTGACCTCGCGCATGAACGACCGCATGAAGCAGCGGTTAGCCACCTTCGAAGACACGCCGCGTACCGAAACGTGGAACGCCATCGCGATGCTGCCCGGCAGCGATCCGAAGCTGAAGAGCGAAGTGATCCTGCTGACTGCGCATCTTGACCATCTGGGCGTGTTGAAAGAGCCGAAGAACGGCGACGCAATCTACAACGGCGCAGACGACGATGCCAGCGGCACCACAGCCGTGCTGAATCTTGCGCGCGTATTGGCAGCGGGCAAAGCTCCGAAGCGCACCATCGTCTTTGCGCTCTTTGGCAGCGAAGAGATGGGTGGCTATGGAGCGCGCGGCTTCCTTGCGCATCCGCCGGTGCCGCTGGAATCGTTGGTGGCGAACCTGGAGTTCGAGATGATTGGCCGCCCCGATGCCGCGGTAAAGGAAGGCACGCTGTGGCTAACCGGCTACGAGCGCAGCAACCTGGGTCCTGAACTGGCAAAGCATGGCGCAAACATCGTGGCTGATCCGCATCCCAAGGAACAGTTCTTCATGCGCAGCGACAACATTGCGCTGGCGCGCCAAGGCATCATTGCGCAGACTGTTTCGTCCTTTGGTCTGCACACGGATTATCACCAGGTCTCTGACGAGTTGAAGACGATCGACTTCACGCATATGACCGCAGCGATTGCTTCCATGGAAGGCCCCGTGCGTTGGCTGGCAGACACCAACTGGAAGCCGACATGGAATCCCGGCGGCAAGCCCGACGCAAACACGACGCGTCGCCCACCTGCTCAGCAGTAAAGAACACCAACTCGAAAACGGCGCGGCTTCGGCTGCGCCGTTTTTCTTTGCCTCAGCGGGCGGCTAATTATTTGGTAACAAAACGAACTATTTTTGGCGGCGCGGTGGTATATCTTGCAATACCGCTGTTTCAATCTGCTTTTGCGTGAGGGGTCAATCCCTTGTTGCAGCTTCCAGTCCGAATGCGTCTGAAGCGAATCGCCGCCGTTGGCTGCGGTGCGGTGGCTGTGGCCGTGATCGTTCTTGGCACCATGGGCCAATACGGTGGCGCACCCGCGTGGTGGGAAGCTGGCAGCAATGAACGCATGCCTTTCTCCTCAGTCTTCAAGGACAGCAGTGGCGACCTGCTCATCTACAACACCGCAGGCGACCTCACCTCCGGTCAGCATCCTTTCTTCCGACCGCTGGGCACCAATGGTCGCGGATGCGTCACATGCCATCAGCTTTCGAACGGCATGAGTGTGACGCCAGAGAAGCTACAGGAACGCTGGCTGCAAACCACAGGACACGATGCGGTCTTCGCTGCTGTGGATGGATCAAACTGCCCCGACCTGCCTCAGAATGATCGCGCATCGCATTCGTTGCTGCTGGAAAAAGGTCTCTTCCGCATTCAACAGCAGTGGCCCGCCGAAGGCGTTACGCCGGAGTTCCGCATGGAAGTCATGCGCGATCCCACGGGTTGCAATAGCGGCAAGACCTACGGACTGCATGCTATGAGTCCTTCCGTCTCGGTATATCGCCGCCCGCGCATGGCGGCGAACCTGCGTTATCTGGAATCTGCCGACGCGTTCACTGCGGACAGCCGCGCAACAACGCTGGAAGCACAGGCGCAGGATGCCTTTCACAAACACATGCAGGGCAGCGGCAATATCTCTGCCGACGACATGCAAAGCATCGTTGCCTTTGAGCGTCAGGTCTTCGTTTCGCAGGGACACGACGACACCGGCGGCGACATCTCCAGCTTTGGCGCGCCTGCGCTGCTGGGCTCATGGAATCTGGCGCGCGCTGCCGCTCTTCCTGACGGCAACGGTATGACACTTGCGAATTGGGCAGGTACTTCGAACGCACCCGAAAATGAGTTCCGCCGTTCTGTAGAACGCGGCAGCGTTGTCTTCTCGTCACGCACCTTTGCGATTACGCAGACAGCGAATCTGAAGAACGGAAAAACTACGCAAGGAACATGCACCACGTGTCACAGTGAACGTCGCACCGGCGCAGCTACGACACAGGCGTGGATGGACATTGGCACATCCTCGCTGCCGTGGGCAGGCGATCAGAAAGATCTTCCGCTATTCAAGATCACCTGCAATGCGAAGGCGACGCCGCATCCTTACCTGGGTCGCGTGATTTATACGAACGATCCTGGACGCGCACTGATTACAGGCAAATGCGCAGACGTAGGTTCGTTGGTGATGCAGCAACTGCGTGCATTGCCTGCACGTGCGCCGTACTTCACTGCTGGCTCTGCGAAGAACCTACGTGCCGTTGTGGACTTCTACGATCGTCGTTATCAAGCGCATTACAGCGAACGTGAGAAGCAGGACCTGGTGAACTTCCTCAGCGTGCTTTAGCTATTTGCTTGATAGGCTCCGCAAACGCTCGCATGCCTCATCCAGATCGGCATCGCGTTTGCCAAAGCAGAAGCGCAACAGATTCTCGCCACCGCCCTTGCGAAAGAACGCGGAACCCGCAACTGCAGCGACACCGGTGCGCGCCAGCAGATCACGCGCCTTCTCCGCTGCTGTAGTTCCATGAAGCGGAGTTGCATCGGCAACGATGTAATACGCGCCATCCGGTATATGCGGCGTAAGACCCGCATCCTGCAACGCAGCTACGGTCTGCGCGCGTTTGCGATCGTGCTCCGCAGCAAGCTCCGTGTAGAACGATGGTGGTAAAAACTCAAGCCCTGCCGCGCAACCATGTTGGAACGGCGCAGGAGCGCAGATGTATACCGTGTCGGCAAAGAAGCCGATGGCGGGTATCCACTTCGCATCGGCAATCAGATAACCCACACGCCATCCCGTTACGCTGTACGTCTTTGAAAAACCGGAGATGGTGACCGTGCGTTCCTTCATTCCCGGCAACGTGGCGATGCTGATGTGCGTGTGGCCGGGATAGATGAAGTGCTCGTAGATTTCGTCGGAGAGCACAAACAGATCCTGCTCAATGGCAATGTCTGCAACCGCCTGCAGTTCTTCTCGCGTGAAGACCTTACCGCAGGGATTCGAAGGTGTATTCAACACAATCGCGCGTGTCTTCGGAGTGATGACCGCACGCAACGCATCCACATCCAAGGCCCAGGTGCCATACTCCAGCGGTGCAATCACCGGCTCAAGCCCGAGGCCACGCAGAGTGTAGATGTGATAGCCGTACATCGGTTCAAACAGGATGACTTCATCGCCGGGATCCATCAGTCCACGTGCCGCGCAGTAAAACGCGCCAGTAGCACCGCTGGTGATGAGCACTTCACGTTCGGGATCGACGTGCACACCATTGCGTCGCGACCAGTCGGCCGCCACCGCATCACGCAGACGTGCAATGCCATCCAGCCGCGTGTAGATGTTGAAGCCCGCGTCCATTGCGGCCTTCGCGCCTTCCATCACAACCGCAGGAACATCCGTATCGCAGATGCCCTGCGACATGTTGATGCCGCCCACCTGTTCGCATAACACGCTCATGGCGCGGATTTCGCTCTGCACAGTGATGGGCGCCGATGCGCTGGTTCGCAGCTTACTCATGCAGCCAATCTTAGCGTTTCGCGGGATGTTGTTACAGTGCCGCGGCCATCCTCTGGAGCACTTTCTCCGCGGATGCAGCATGCGAACCAAGCTGGAGGCTAATTTCTTCGTGGACCGCCTGCCAAAGTGGCTGCGCCTTCGCCAATTTTCGGCGACCAGCCGGTGTCAATGAATAGGCCGCCTGTCGCGCATCATCGGGGGAGCCCTTCGCGGCTACAAGACCGGCTTTGATCATGCCACACAGATTGCGCGATAGCGTCGTCTTATCGACCATGAGTTTCTGCGCGAGCACGCGACCACTGCAACGCTCCATGGCATGCAACACGCTGAGCGTTTCAAACTGAGCCGACGTAAGTTCCACCGGCGCCAGCGCCGCATCGTACTTCGCGGTGAGTAGGCGAGAAACGCGGCGCGCTTCCGCGCAATAGCAGAACACCGTTTCACTTCTCCTTAGGAAGAAGGTAATTCAACGGACTCAGTGGCCCCACCGGGATCAGATCAAATGTCATCATGCCGGCCACCCCCAACGGCAGCTTCTCCAGCAGTTCATGCGCCTCGTCGGGAGTGGACACATTCATCAGGAACACCACTCCTGGCTTGTCCTTGCGCACGTACCACTGGTCAATCTTGCCGCCAAGGTAAAGCCGCACCGTAGCCGAGACCTCCTGCGGCATGATACTTACGCGGTTCGCACCAGCCCCGGCAGCAGTCACACTGCCAATCGCAAGGACCTTCGTTGTCGGCACGGTTGGAAGTGATGAAGGGTTGGCTGGCGCCTGCGCAGACACAAGTCCACCTAGAACAAAAAGAAATCCGAAAATACTCTTGAGCAGTCGCATGCACACCTCTTCGATCGCTTTCTGAATATGGTTGTATATACAACCATATGAGACGTCAAGAAAATTGAAGCAATGAGATCCACTATGAGGAAATGACGGTTCCCTGATGGAAGACGATCTGCCAACCCTGTTCGGAGCGTCGCCAGACTGTGGAACGCCATGTAACGCGTTCCACCTGTTGCAGTTTGTAAGTCAGCAGGAAGGTGTCAGCAGAAAGACGCCGGACCTCATGATGTGAAGTAATCCAACCCGCAGCTTTTGCGTCCACCGGGGGTGTCGAAGCGAGATGCTTGAGGATGAAGGCGCGATCGTAACGCGCGCCGGAAGCACCGATCTCCCAGTATTCATCGACCATGCGACGCGCAAAATCATCCATCGACGTGCCGAATGCTTGCGTATGAAAGATGGGTTCCAACGCGCGTATTTCTTCCAGAACAGAAGCTGTATCCGAATGATCTTCCATCGCGTCTATTCGAACTCGAGCATCACCTGGTCGATGTAACACCAGCCCCAGCTCTCACCGGGCTCAATGGATTGCATGATGGCGTGGTTCGTTGCATGAAAATGCTTGGTGGCATGCTTCCCTACCGATTGGTCGCAGCAGCCTACATGGCCGCAGGTCAGGCATAGACGAAGATGCACCCATCGGCCACCTGTCTTCAAACACTCCTCGCAACCGTTGGTGTTTGGTGAAACATCCTGAATCTCATCCGTGTGTGTGCAATGCGGCATAGCAACTCCCTGCGCCCACAGTATCACCGCAGCGCACATGCTTGGGCGCAATCGCAAAGGGAGCGACGAAGCGTGCAGAAATTCCCGTAGCAATTCCCCTTGCATTCGCTTTATTCGCAAACCCATAATGTGCGCGACCAGATTTTCCCCAGTGAAGAGGCACGGAATGAAGAAGATCATCCTTTGTGCAGATGGAACATGGAACAGCCCGCCGGGTGTAACGGATGACGGTGGGGGCACCAACGTCTGGAAGATTTACTGCGCCATACCGGACACCGATACGCAATTGAAGTTCTACGACAGCGGCGTTGGAACGAAGGGCAATCCGGTGGACCATTTGACCGGCGGTGCCATGGGGCAGGGGCTGTTTGAGAAGGTGCAGGATTGCTACTCGTTCCTGTCGCATGTCTACGATCCGGGTGACAGCATTTATCTGTTCGGCTTTAGTCGCGGAGCTTATACGGCGCGCAGCGTGGGCGGAATGATTGCGGCATTCGGAGTTCCGACAAAGAACCTGTCGAACGCAACCACTGCCGAGATCTTCGCTGCATACCGTGAAAGCGATAAGGACAAGCGCGCCGCCCTAAAGGCACAACTCAAACAGTCCTACGATCTGCAGGATGTGCACATCGCCATGATCGGCGTGTGGGATACAGTCGGCGCATTGGGCATTCCCGGTGGCATGTTCCATTTTCTGAACGACAAGGAATACGGATTCCTGGACACCACGCTGAGCGACTGCGTGGACCGTGCCTTTCATGCCGTGAGCATTGATGAACGGCGAGCAGCTTTCCAACCAACGCTGTGGACCGCGAAAGACGGAAGCTATCTCGCAAACGATGGACGCGTTGAGCAGGTTTGGTTTGCCGGAGTCCACTGCGATGTGGGCGGCAGCTATGCCGATTCACATCTGGCAGACATCACACTGGGATGGATGATGAACAAGGCGAAGGAATGCGGATTAGAGTTTCTTCCCGACGCAGAAGCCAAGTACATACAGAATCTTGACCCAGTTTCAGCAGAGGGAGCGGCACATGACGAATGGAGTCTGCTGAAGTGGGGCGTCGCCAAACGACGCACTGTGCCAGACCAGTCGCACCTGGCCAGCAGCGTTTTCGACCGATGCGCAGCGGCAGCCTTGAGTCCGGGATACCAGCCTGAAAATCTCAAGTGGGATGCTCAACAAAAGAACAAGCCAAATCCGTATGGACGCACAGAGGTGCTGCCCTATGCGCAGCCGGTATGGCCACCGAAGTGATAAACGTTATTGGCGCAACTGAACCAGCGTTGCGCCCTGGCCGCCTTCGTTGTACGGAGGCTCTTCAATGCTGACGACATGCGGATGTTTGCGTAGATAATCGCGCAGGCTGCGACGGAGAATTCCCATTCCCGTTCCATGCACGACGCGCACCGTTGGACGTCCCGCAAGAAACGCCTGATCGAGGAAGCGTTCCACTTCGTCACGAGCTTCATCCGCAGTGCGACCAATGACGTTGATCTCGCCCGGCACCATGTCCGGCTCACGCGCCACCACCTTGATACCGCGTTTTTGCGCATGCTGAATGGGCGACTGCCGCGGTGCGGGGACAGTGACGTGTGCAATGTCATCCTTCGGCACGCGCATCTTCATTGGGCCAATGGAGACTTCATACGTGCGATCGTCGATGATGCGTTCCACCTTCGCATCGCGTCCCATCGACTTCAGCCGCACCATGTCGCCTGCGCTCACGGCATTCACAACGTGCGGTTGCGCTGCGGGATCCTTCTTATCCGCACCCGAAACGTGGGCCACAACCGTTTGATTGAAGCTCTCCTGAAACTCACGCTTCAGGCGGGCAACGCGGCGATCCGCCTCGGCAGTAGCCTTAACCTTCGCGCCCTTGTCCTCAATGGACTTCACGCTCTCGCGCATCTGGTACTCAAACTCCTTCATCAGAGATGCGAGTTTGACCTCCAGTTCGCGTGCGCGTTTGTGTTGCTCGTTCTTGCCTTCGGCTTCCAGGCGACTCTTCTCGCGCTCCACTTCCATCTCGCGCAGGCGTATGTCATTGCGCTCTTTCGCAACGGCCGTAAGTTGCGTGTGGAGTTCATCGAGAAAGCGGGCGATGTCCGCGGACTGTGTTGTCACCGACGCACGCGCAGCCTTGATGATGGATGCCTCAAGCCCAAGCCGCTCGGCAATGTTGATACCGCTCGACGCACCCGGAACGCCCATGCGCAATTCGTATGTGGGCGCGAGTGTGCGTTCATCAAAACCAACCGCGGCATTCACCACACCCGCATGTTTCGCGGCATAAATCTTCAGCGACGTGAGATGCGTTGTGATGATGCTCCATGCACCCAGCGTTAAGAAACGTTCGCTGATAGCAACCGCCAACGCTGCGCCTTCTTCTGGATCGGTGGCCGAACCAAGCTCATCCAGCAGTACCAACGCGCGATTGTCTGCCTCGCGTGCGATCTCGTTCACATGCGAAATGTGCGCGGAGAACGTAGACAGGTTGCGTTCGATCGATTGTGCATCACCGATATCCGCATACACGCCCGAGAAGATTGGCAATCGCGCATTCGATGCGGGAACAGGCAATCCAGCCTGCGCCATCAGCGCCAGCAAACCAACCGTCTTCAACGCGACCGTCTTACCGCCGGTGTTCGGGCCGCTGATGATGAGCTGCTTTCCTACACCGGGAAGGCTCAGCGTTAACGGCACAATCTTCGTGCGTTCCTCGCGCATGCGAAGTTGCAACAGTGGATGACGCGCCGACTCAAGGCTGAGCGCAGCATCATCGCCATGTGGTTTACCGTCAGTGAACACTGGACGAACGCAATCCAACTCCTGTGCAAACTTCGCATAGGCAAAATGCGCTTCCATCTCTGCAAGCACTTCCGTACTACGCGCGATGGAACCCGCCTGCTCGCCCACAGCTTGCGTCATCGCGACGAGGATGCGATGAATCTCCTGCTGCTCCTCATCCAGCAGACGCACCAATTCATTGTTCTGCTCGATGGTTTCCATCGGCTCCACGAACACCGTCTGCCCCGACGAAGACGAACCATGGACAACGCCCGGCACGCGACGACGAAACTCCGTCTTCACCGGAATCACAAATCGCTCACCACGAATGGTGATCACATCTTCCTGCGCGCCGCCCTCGGCACTTACCGCGCACAACTGACGACGCAGGCTTTCTTCAATCGCCTTATGCTGGCGTTCCATCGCCTTGCGAATACGCGCGAGCTCTGGCGATGCCGAATCCGCGAGAGAACCATCGGACTCGATCTTGCCGCTGATCAGTTGCAATAGGCGATAGAAGTTGGTCTGCACCACCGGCTGCGAGATAGCCGTGACCGTCGGCCAGCGATCACGAATCTCATCTGGCGGCTCGACAACGAGGCTGCGCCAGTCGGCGATGTGTTCTGCAAGCTCTGCAATACGCCGAAGCTCCAGCGGCTCCAGCGATGCGTTGGGTATGCGCGACTTGTCCAGCAGCGTGTTCGCATCGAAGAGGCCGTGAAAGCTGAATGCTCCGCCTGCAATCAGAAAAAGACGGATCTCCGCAGTGACGGTCTGCGCGCGTTCGATCAGTTGCAGATCGCGAGTAGGCTCCAGCGCCAGCACTCGGGCGCGTCCCAGGGAAGACTGTGTTCGGGTTGCAAGATGCTCCCGCAAGCGCGGCCATTCCAGCGCGGCGGGGCTCGTTTGACGCATCAAAATAGGTTCTGCCACATGTCCATTGTATTTCGCCTACTGAAATGTGGAGGCATGGAAGGCCCGTAGATATAGGGGTTGAGCGCTTCTATCGCAATCAGTAAAAATCTATGAAAATCGGGATAGTTATCGATAACTATTTTTCGGTTAAAAGCGTTTTGAATGCTTGACTATTGATAATTCAGCCGCGTAGAACGCGTAGGGCTTAAGTTCGCCAGGGATATGTGTTGCGAATAAGCTCTTCTGTTTCATTTGGAGGCACTATGTACCAAAGACACCACCTTGTGAGATCGCTGATTGCGACCTCACTCGCGATTCCACTCGCGCTTAGCGCAGTGGGTCAATCCGACAGCACATCCGTCTCAGGCGCTGTGACCGACGCAACCGGCGCTCTGCTGCCGAATGCAAAGGTCACCATTCGCAATGAGGCGACGGGCACTGAGCAGACCATCAACAGCAATGAAAGCGGACAGTACACCGTTCCCAACGTTCGCCCGGGCAGCTATACCGTCACAGTCGAAGCGAACGGATTCCAGACATTCAAGACCACCGGTGTGCAGGTCGACGCTTCGATTCCGAAGCAGGTCAATGCATCCATGAAGGTCGGCGATGCCGGCAGCAGCGTGGTGGTGGAAGCCAACACGAACACCGTACAGACTGAGTCTGCCGTACTGGGCCAGTTGGTAACGCAGGAGCAGGTCAAGAGCATTCAGCTCAACGGCCGTAATCCGCTGTTCCTTGCTCAGATGGAACCGGGTGTCATCCGTACCTCGCCGATGGCAAGCTTCTCGTTCGGCCTGGATAACAGCATCTACATCGGTGGCGGTCGTAACCAGGGCGCACTGATTACGCTTGACGGCGCACCCATGGTTCGTACCCGTTCCAACGGTACATCGGTCGGTACTGCCGACGTGGACGGAACGGCACAGGTACAGATTTTGTCCAGTGCTTATCCGGCTGAGTATGGCCGTTCAGACGGTGGCCAGGTCCGCATCGTTCCCAAGAGCGGTACGTCCAGCTTCCACGGCACAGCATACGAGTATCTCCGTAACAACTTCTTCAACGCGAACACCTGGCAGCGTAAGCTCCCTTCGAACTCGTTGGCGATTCAGCAGCATCCGCAGGCGTTCCGTTACAACCAGTACGGCTTCAACCTGAACGGACCGGTTTACATTCCGGGTCACTGGAACAAGAACAAGGAAAAGCTGTTCTTCCTGTTCGGCCAGGAATACGTGAAGTATGTTGTTGCGGAAACAGTGTTCAACAAGGTTCCGACCGCTCTGATGCGCACCGGTAACTTCAGCGAACTGCTGACCCAGAACCAGAACAACATCTTTTACAGCGGATCGCAGCAGATCTATCATCCGTATGCAGCGGGACAGACCAAGGTTCCCTATGCGAACAACATCATCACCGACCCTCTAAGCCCGAACGGCATTGCGTTGATGAATGCCTTCCCGCTGCCCAACGCAACGGCCGCGACTTACAACTGGGTGGATTCGGCGCCTAACATTCAGGACCAGCGCAAGGACACCCTTGTGGTGGATTACGTTCCGTCCGATGCTCACCGCATCCGCTTGACGATCCTGAACTACGCCTTCAAGCAGACCTCTCCGCATAACGGTGGTTACAACAAGCTGCCGCAGAAGTGGAACCGTCCGAACCAGGTTGCTGTGCTGCACTACTCCTGGAACATCAACCCCTCGACCGTGAACGAAGCAATCGTCTCTGTTGCTTCCGATCACGTCACCATCGGCGTTGATACCTCCAGCGGTCTGTATGACCGTACCAAGTACGGCATCAACTATCCGTACCTGTTTGGCGCTGCGACCAAGGATCTGCCGCTGAAGTACCCGACCATCTCCATCCCGAACACGACCCTGCTGGACGGCACACCCTATCCGTCGAAGTCTGGCGGCACGGTGTTCACCGTTGGCGACAACCTGACCAAGGTATGGGGTAACCACACCGCTAAGTTCGGCGCTTCCGCCGAGTACGCTGGCGAAAACAACAAGGACCAGATCACCGTTTCCAACACGCCTGGTTCCACGAATAACCAGAATGGTCGCTTCAACTTCACGGATTCCCGTACAGGTGGAACCACCACAGGAATCGGCTTCTCGAATGCAGCATTGGGTCTGTTCGATACCTATGCTGAAATCGGTCAGCGTTCGTACACGCTGTACCGCGCCTGGGCATATGACGCCTTCGCGCAGGACAGCTGGCACGTGACGCCGAAGCTGGTCGTAGAAGCCGGTATCCATTACAGCTTCTACAACCCGTACTACGCGAAGTGGGGCAACCAGTCCGTATTCAGCCCGAAGGATTACAACCCTGCAAACGCAGCGACTGTAAGCCAGACCACGGGCTTCGTTACCGGCACGCAGCAGCAGATCTACAACGGTGTTGTGATCCCCGGCAGCGGCTTCCCGTCGATCGCAGCTGGCCACGTCAATGCGGACATCCTGGCGAATGGGTATTCCTTCCTGTTCCGCGGGTACGACCGTCAGTACTCGCCTACCATCAAGACGAACTTCCAGCCGCGTTTCGGTATCACCTACCAGGTAAAGCCTGGCACGGTAATCCGCGCCGGCGGTGGACGTTACGTGCAGCGCCTCGGTATCACGGATAACGTGTTTACCGGTGGTAACGCACCGTTCCAGCCTGCAGCAGCCGTCTCATTGGGCGTTGCAGACAACCCGGGCGGCGCTGGTACCTCCAACCAGTACCCACAGCTGTATTCTTCGCAGGCATTCAACTATCCAAGCCCCGAAGCTTACAACTGGAACTTCACCATCGAGCAGGAGCTGAAGCAGCTTGGCGTTCTTACGCTCTCGTACGGTGGACGTAAGGGTATTCACCTGGAAGAACTGCTGAATATCAACCAGCTTCAGCCCGGAACACTCTTCCTGGCCTCGAGCCTTCTGCCCGGCAGCACCACGACCAAGAAGAACACCGATTCGTTGCGCCCCTACCAGGGTTACAACGCGATCAACCAGGCAACCAACGGTGGTGCATCGAACTACAACTCGCTGCAGGTTAACCTCCGTCGCCGCCTGACCAACGGTCTGCTGTTCGGTATCGCCTACACCTGGTCCAAGTCGCTTGACTTTGGTTCCAGCAACGGCACCAAGCTGCCCAACACGTTTGACAAGAACCTCATGTACGGTCGTTCGGACTTCGATCGCCGTCACGTGTTCATTGCCAACGTGGTGTACAATATCGACCAGTTCAACCACTCGTCCTACTTCATCAACCGCGCTGTGCTGGGTCACTGGCAGATCTCGGGTACGCTGCAGGCACAGACGGGCGCTGGACTCGGTGTAACCACCGGCACTGACTTCGCCGGTGTGGGTTCGGGATCAGGTAGCCAGTACGTGATCATGCCCCACGCCACGACAAGCAGCAAGTCCTTCGCTGGACAGGGCACGACGAAGACCTGGTTCGACACCACGGCCTACGTCACGTCGGATACGGTACTTAACTCCACCTACGCTGGTAAGTTCCAGCCCCGTGGCGCACGTAACGTAATCAGCGGACCTGGCTTCCAGAGCTACAACGCAGCTCTGAACAAGAGCTGGACTCTCGTCCCGGGACACGAGGCAACACAGCTCACGTTCCGCGCCGAAGCGTTCAACCTTGCAAACCATCCGACTGCGGACAACCCGGACACCGGTTACACCTCCGCTACGTTCGGCCAGAGCAAGACCAAGGGACAGACGTACAGCATGGATCGTCAGTTCCAGTTCAGCCTGCGTCTCGCGTTCTAACTCAACCTAAACAAGCAACACTTTCGGGCTCCGCTTCGGCGGGGCCCGATTTCTTTGCCGTTTAGCGCCGAAAGAAATGTAGACAAACTGTGGACTGGCTGAAGTCCTTCGTTTTCTGTAGCGTTTGTACGAAAACGTACAATATCAAAATGCAGTTTCCCGTGACCCGCATGCGACGCCTACGCCGCACCGAAGCGATGCGTTCGTTGACGCGTGAGACCTTCCTGCAGCCTTCACAGTTCATCTACCCATTGTTTATCTGTCCGGGTGAAGGTGTTCGAAAGCCGATCAGCAGCATGCCGGGTGTCTTCAACCTATCCGTCGACGAAGCACTGAAAGAAGCTGCTGAATGCGCCAGCCTTGGCATTGGCGGTTTACTCCTGTTTGGCCTTCCCGAGAGCAAGGACACTGAAGGCAGCGGAGCTTATGCGGATGACGGCATTGTGCAGCGCGCGCTGCGTGCCCTGAAGGCTGACTCCTCGTTGCGGTCGCTGGTGATGATCGCCGACACCTGCCTGTGTGAATACACCAGCCACGGCCACTGTGGTCCATTGACCGGCGAAGGCAGTGATTGCACCGTGGATAACGATGCCACGCTGCCGCTGCTGGCGAAGACGGCGGTCTCGCAGGCGCGTGCGGGTGCAGACATCATTGCCCCCAGCGACATGATGGACGGCCGTGTGGGTGCCATCCGCGATGCGCTGGATGAAGCCGGATTAGCGGAAACGCCGATCATGAGCTACGCCGCAAAATTTGCCTCAGCGTTTTACGGTCCATTCCGCGAAGCCGCCGATTCCACACCGCAGATGGGCGACCGCCGTGGTTACCAGATGGCAGGCGGCAATGTGCGCGAAGCGATGCGTGAAATTGAACTCGATGTGGCGGAAGGTGCGGACATGCTGCTGGCGAAGCCCGCAGGCCCTTACCTGGACATAATCCGGGCCACGCGCGAACGCTTTGACCTGCCGCTGGGTGCATATCAGGTCAGCGGCGAATACAGTATGTTGCACGCTGCATTTGAGCGTGGCTGGCTCGATAGGGACCGCGCCATGATGGAGAGTCTGCTTGCCATTCGCAGGGCCGGGGCGGACTTCATAGTCACCTATTTTGCGAAAGAGGCATCTCAGCGATTGCGCTGAAAGAAGACGACAGCCGCGACCGATACCCCCTATGGGGGATGGGAATGCATTGAATCTGGAACTTACGCTCAGGGGTGCACGTATTTTAGGTTGGTTACGAGACGCTACCCCACGACATGGTTTCCGAACACTGTACAAAGGATGAACAGTCTTCTCACGCAAACGTGAGAGAGGGGATGTAGCAAGTGCGAGGCAATCTTTTTGATCTGCTGCTGCTGCCCGTCCTCGTCATCTTCTTTGGCGTACTTCAGGCCAGTCGACCGCAGAGACGTTTCAGGTTATGGCTCGCTGGCTGGATTTGCATTCTAGCCAGTTTCCTCGTCTGGTTGCCACAGAGTCATGGGCTGATTGTCAGCCCGTCTCTAGAATCCCTTCGCCTTGTACTTCTGTTTGTTGGCGGCCTACTGTTTGTTTTCTCTTTTGCCGCGGACGGTCTCTCTCCCCGTTCTCTTACTTTGAAACTTGCCATGGTTACGCTGCCCGCGGCAATCGTCGCCGTGGGAACGACCTATGGGTTTCAGCAACCCGGTTACATATTCGCCTGCATCCTTGCTGGCGAAGCGATTGGAATCTATGTCGCGTGGTGTGTTCTCGGCAGGAAATCGCCCGCACTACCGTGGATTCTTCTGCTCTGCGTCGTCTCCATCGCCGTGAAGACTGTGTTGCTGGCCGCGGGTAATATCAGTGCCATTCTCGCCGCCATCCTCATCCAGATATTTCTCGCCTGTGTCATCCTTCTGCTGGCTGGCCCTCTTGGCAAACATATTGGTGCGTGGATCTGCGCGCTGGGCTTCCTGGGATGGGCCACGATGTATGTGGTCTACGAGTTCATCGATATACATCCGGAGTGGGTGCATTCGCTGAGTCAGATCTGGAACCTTCCCAAATACATTGCTGGGATCGGGATGATCCTGCTGGTGCTGGAACTCGACACTTCCAAGATCAGGATCCTCAGCGAAGAGTATCGCCTTCTCTATGAGAGCAATCCGCAGCCCATGTGGATTTACGATCCCGAGAGCGCGAAATTCCTTTCTGTGAACGATGCCGCCGTGCAGGTGTACGGCTATCCGCGGGAAGAATTCCTGGACAAGACTCTGTACGACATCATGCCTGAGGATGAGCGTACCCGCCTTCGCGACGCGGAGGCCGTCCCTCTTCCGGACGCACGGCAATACTGGCGTCACCAGCGCAGGGACGGAACCATCTTTGATGTGGACATTTCCGGACATGATGTTGTGTTCCAGGGGCGCAAAGCACGCTTCATCATGGCCATGGACATCACCGAGCAGGAGCGCACCAATCGCGAACTGGTGTATCGCGCGCAACACGATCCGCTCACAGGTCTTGCGAACCGTATGTTGCTGGAGGACCGCGCACAACAGGCGATTGCCCGTTCCGCACGCGACGGCAATAAGGTGGCGCTGCTCACTCTGGACATCGATCGCTTCAAGCAGATCAACGACACCTATGGCCATCTGGTTGGCGATGAATGCCTAAAAGAAATCGCCAGCCGCCTGCAATCACGCGTGCGTGACGCGGACACACTGGCCCGTACCGGCGGCGAAGAATTCACCGTAATGATCGGTGGCCTGCCCTCAGCTCGGGGTGCTACGGGAGCCGCAAATGCATTGCTGAGTTCGCTCACGCAGCCACTGAAGCTCAGCGACAATGAGATCGCCGTCTCCATGAGCATTGGCATCGCACTGTATCCCGACGATGGCCTGGAACTGGACACCATCCGTAAGCGATCTGACAGTGCGCTCTATAAAGCGAAGCGCATGGGCGGCGGATGCGCCGTGATGGCAAATGAACAAAACGAGGTGGAGTCCCACTCCGCCACGGAGGTTGAAGTCGCGCTGCGGAACGCGCTCTCAACCAATCAGCTCGAGGTCTATTACCAGCCCATCTACAACAACATTGGGCACCTGTCGCGTGTGGAAGCGCTGATACGGGGCGTAGACGAGTTCCTTCGCAAGACCGGACCCGCCGTATTCATTCCCGTGGCCGAAGAGAGTGGTCTGATCCTGCCGTTGGGCCATTGGGTGCTGAACGAATCCTGCCGTCAGATGGCGGAATGGCGAACCATGGGGCTTCCGTCCTTCCAACTGGCTGTCAATGTTTCGGCGCGCCAGCTTGTGCAGCCGAGCTTTGCAGAGAAGGTGTTGCAGACGCTGCAACGGCACAAGTTGCCGCCCCAGATGCTGCACCTGGAGTTAACGGAAACCACACTGATGAACGACTTCAGCAGCATGATCCACAGCATGAAGCGACTGGCGGAAGCAGGCGTCCTGTTCTCGATCGACGACTTCGGCACTGGCTATTCGTCACTGGCGCGACTCAGCGAACTTCCCATCTCCGCAGTGAAGATCGATCGTTCGTTCGTGTTGAAACTGCACGATAACGCGCCCGCTGTCGGCATTGTTCGCGCTATCGTGCACATGTCACGCCATCTGAATCTTGAGATTGTGGCAGAAGGCGTGGAAAATGCGGACCACGTCCGCATTCTGCGAGAACTGGGTTGTGATCTCTTCCAGGGCTTCTATCTCAGCAGGCCACTGTCACCTGAAGCGTTAGTGGAGAAGGCGCGCCGCGATGCCTTGGCAACCCCATTCCAGGACTCGCCCAAAGCGCGCCTCTCCGGCGAGCGACGCGCCGCAGAGGCAAACGCTGAATAGCGTATCTCCGCAAAGCCATTACGCCTGAAAGGGCGATGCTCCTGCCTTCTCCAGCCAGGGATACATCGTTGCCGTTCCATTGTTCTTCCAATGAAATGGCGTGCGCGAATCCGTCCAGTCCGTGGGTTCTGCTTGTGGTCTCTGTCCGGCCAGTGCGAAGGCCTCGCGTATCGCCGTTTTTGCGCGCGCGTCGATGCTGCGCGGATCAGGCGACACCAGAAGAATCGACCCGCTGGCCGCCACAGCATGTAGCCATGCCTCTGTCTGCTGCCATGGGATGTCCGGCGTAAACGGCACGCAATCGGCATCCGTTCGATAGAAGACGCGGTCCTGTGGCAAACGGAACGCGAGCGTGTTCACACCCATGCGACGCGTGCGTTCCCAATCGCGTCCGCTCGTATCATCACCGGTGCGGGACGCGTCAAAGATGCCCACCGACAGATGCCCGATGGTGTTGCAGCCAAGGATGATGCGTTCATCGTCTGCGGTCTTGCGAATGTCCTGGTAGAGTTCGCGAATGATCTCCGCGTTCGTACGACTGCGATCGTGGAAGCTCCATCCTTCGCGTGTTGGTGACGCACCAAAATCCTTGCCCCATCCACCCAACAGCTCATACGTGGTGAAGTCGTGTTTCAGGAAGTCGAAGCCCCAGTCGCGTGCCTGCTTCACCACATGCAGCACCTGTTCACGCGCTTCAGGAACGGTTGGGTCGTACGCAAGATCGCGTGTTGACTGACGCCAGTGCTTCGCGGGCAACAGCCATTCTTCGCGTGTGCCACTCTTCGCCTGCAACGGGCGAATCCAGATGCCGGGAGCTACGCCGCGTTGATGGATATCCTCTGCCAACTGTTGCAGCGATGGGAAGCGCGCCGCATCCTGATAGCCGTCGTCAATGATGCAGAAGGGCGTGGCTCCATGCACAGGCGCGATCTCTCGCATCAGGTCAGCGTCGCGCAGAATTCCCTCTGCAGTGTTCTTGCCATAGGCGTAGTACCAGTCGTTGGAGCCGTACATAACATCCAGCGCATAGTGGCCTCGCTGGTTCGGGATCGTGACCCCTGCGGCCATCTTTCGGCATAAGCTTTTCGTTGCAAGCCATGGACTCTGCTGCGTTGGTGCAAGGGCAACCACAGACGCCAATGCAACTACGCGATCGGCCAACACCACACCATTACCGCCATTACGCACATCAAGCCACAGCGAAATACCTTCGCTGTCCACCTGCCAGAAAGCGAGTGCGGAACACCCGGTCTTCACACCTACACCGGCCGTCACTCCAGCATGTGAAGCCAGCAGATACCACGGCAGAACTCGCTCGGGTTGCAGCGGCAGCCACGCTAGGTCGCCGTAAGAACGTTCCCACGCGTCGCCCAGTACCTTTACTTCTTCTGATATCTTTCCCTGCCAACGCAGATGAATCCGCTGCACCGGCATCTGCGGCGCATGCAGCGTGATGTCCAACGCTTCCGCGTGATCCGCTACCTCAAGCTCAAGGCCCGCTGTTGTCCAACGATTCCCGCTCTTTTGCAGATCGACAAACGTCTTCTCATCTTTGACTTGCGCGCGAACCATGTCCGGTTGGCGCAGCACTTGTTGCAAGGGCGAAGAGACTTTCGCGGCAGCGGCGAATGAAACACAAGCACCACCTGTGACAGCAACCAATGATCCAGCCTGCAGAAAACGACGTCGATTGAGCATAGGGAAAATGCTACATGGCTACACATCTTTCCCCCACATGAAAGCTTTTCTGTATTTTCATTGCGGATCGGCCTGACTGCCCTTACCGTGAAGGAACGCATGGGAATTCCGCAAAAGCAGGAAGATATCGGAGTCACGACGGTTGAACCCAACAATTACCGTCACCTGGTGCAGCCCTACAACGACCGCCCGACCGTAGAGCTGAAGCAGGGCGAGGTGGCCTGCCCATTCTGCGGCAATTCGCAGTTTCGGCGTTCGCGCCTGCGTTTCGTGGATTTGTTTGAGGTGCTGATGCTTCGCTATCCAGTGCGTTGCACCCGTTGCGCCAAGCGTCAGTTCACAGACATTTACATCGCCATGATGTCGTATCCGGCGAAATTCCACGGCGGCAGCGTAGCGCAGGGCGATACATCGTGGAAGGCCTGGACCGATCGCCCCACCCCCATCACGAAGGCTTCCAGCGCCTCTTCAGGAACGGCCAATTCTTCTCGCGAAGACGTCGCTTAAGCATTCGCAGAAAATACAAAGGGCACAGCAGAAGCTGTGCCCTCATTTCACTGGAAAAGAATCACGCCTGCTTCATCGCCGCAATCGCCTCTTCGCGTGCCTTGCGCAGCGTCGGCACCCACTCATGGCCAGCGGACGGCGTGAACTCCATGCAAATGTAACGGTCATACTTCAACCGCGCCAGTTCCTTGTAAATGTTCGTGTAGAAGACTTCGCCAGTACCCGGCTCATGGCGTCCCGGCACATCGGCAATGTGAACCAGACCCACCTGATCCACATTCTTGGTCAGCTTCTCAATCAGGTTTCCGGCCTGTTTCTGTTCATGGTAGAAGTCGTACAACACCTTCACCTTGGGGCTGCCGACAAGACGCGTGATCTCAAACGCATCTGCCACGCTGGGCACCGCTTCCATCTTGTATTCCAGCAGATCGATCGGCTCCAGGACGATCTCGATATCGTCCTTCGCGCATAGATCCGCGGCATACTTCAACGTGTCCACAATCGCATCGCGGCGCTGTTCCGGAGTCTGCGATGGCACGCGCGTGTATGCCGTGTAGATGAACTGGTTGCAGCCCAACTGCTTTGCGCCAGGAATGGCCTTCTTAATGTCCTCTGTCAACGCATCACGCTTCGAGGAATCGGACAGCGCATTGCGCCCCGGCACAGCCGAGTCAATCGTGATGCCGTACTTTTCCTTGGCAGCAAGAGCCGTCTTCCACTCTTCAGGGGTCCACTTCTCGTATTCGTTACCCACTTCCGCGCCGGTATAGCCAGCTTCCGCCACGCGCTGCAGCTTCTGTTCAAACGATAGAGTCTTGTCCATCGTCCACAGCATTACGGAGAATTTGTGACCACCATTGGCGGCAACGGTGTTGGCTGGCTCCGCAAACAGGTTGGCAGAAGGCAACATGGTTGCGGCAGCAGCGCCAAAAGAAAGCTTATGAAAATCGCGGCGGTTCATCGTGTCTCCGTCATTCGGTACGTGTGTGGTGCTTATGCGGTTCGTGCGGCCGCGAGCGCTTCCTCGCGTGCAGCCTTCAGTTCAGCCGTGGTGTCGCTCAGCGGATAGAACTCCATGCAGATGTAACCGCTGTAGTTCAAACGCGCAAGCTCACGGTAGATATTGGCGTAGTTCATCTCCCCAGTCCCTGGACGATGCCGCCCCGGAACATCGGCAATATGCACCGTCGCTGTGAGGTCAATGTTCTTCCGCAGCGTCTCAATCACGTTTCCGGTGCCGCGCTGCTCATGGTACAGGTCGTACAACACTTTGATCCGTGGATCATTCAACGCGCGCACAAGCGCAAACCCGTCGAACGCCGAGTTGATCGCCAGCTTTGCGTTTTCCAACACATCAATCGGTTCCAGCAGAATCGTAACCTTCGCATCGCCCAACGCGTCCGCAGCAATCTTCAATCCATCGGAAATCGCAGCCCACTCCTGCTCACGCGTTGCCCCTGGAATATGTGGTCCGGAGCTGAACGAAAAATGCGACGTTCCCAGTTCCTGCGCCACTGGAATTGCTTCCTTCACCTGCGCGCGCAGCAGATCGCGCTTGTCGGTTTCGGTAAGACTCACCTTTGCCGGAAAGATCAGGTCAAAGTCGATACCAACAGCATGGCGCTTGGCCACAATGCTGCGCATCTCCTGCGGCGACCAGCTACGCCACTCATCCACCAGTTCCGCGCCCGTGTATCCAGCAGCGGCCAGCATCTCCAACCGTTGTTCCATGGGAACCTTGCGGTTCAGATTCCAGAGCATGGAAGAAAAACGCCACGATGGCGCACCGGGCGCGAAATTACCGGCCCTCATTGGTTCGCGACGATTCATACTTGGCCTCCCTGCACGGGGAGCAAGTATAAAGGAGAGCACAGGAAATATCGGCTTCTTGCTGTTGCCTGCGAAATGGAGTGTCCTACCCGGCGTGAAAAACGCATATAGAAAAGCTTTGCAATGGAGCATGGGATTGCTTCCGCTCGGCGTGATGCTGACGGCCGCAGCACAGTTCCCCCGATCGATCACGGAACCCACCGCCGTAGATCGCGGCTCGAAGATCTGGGCCAAAGATTGTGCTCGTTGCCACGGTGCAGATGCCAAAGGCACCAATGCAGCGCCAGATATGTTCCGCAGCGCCCTGATTCTGCATGATCGTCGTGAGAACCTCCGCGGCAAAGAACTCGCGCCGTTTCTGAAGACCTCCGCACCGCATAATTTCAACTACAGCGACAAGGAAGCCAGCGACATTTCGCAGTTCCTGTCCGCGCAGATCAACAAGATTCTGCGCAGTGGCTACAACGACAAGCCGCAGGGCCTGACCTCTGGCAACCTGGAAGCGGGCAAGGCCTACTTCAACGGCCAGGGCGGCTGCGTGAAGTGCCACTCCGTCACAGGCGATCTTGCAGGTGTGGGCAAGCGCTACAGCACCGCCACGCTGCAGCAGAAGATCGTCTTCCCGCAGGGCGGCCTGGGTAAGAAGGCGCCTGTGGAAGTGACCGTGAAGACGCCCACAGGCAAGAACGTCTCCGGCACGCTCGTCAGCATGGACGACTTCACCGCCACCGTGAAGCATCAGGACGGCAGCGTGGAATCCGTGAACATCGTCGCTGGCAGCAAAGTCAGCGTGAAAAATCCTTACGCGGAACATGAAGCCCTCGTCCACCGCCTGACTGACGCGGACATGCACAACCTGACCACCTATCTGGACACACTGCAATGAAGCGTCTCTGCCTGACCAGCATGCTCCTTGCCTCCGCGTCGCTGTTGCACGCGCAGACGCCCGCCGCCACCAAGCCTGTGCACGCTGCTGTAAAGACGGCCGTACCCTCTGGCACCGTTGGCACACTCGACGGCGGCGAATGGACCACCTACAACGGCGACTACACCGGCCGCCGCTACAGCCCGTTGACCAAGCTCACACCGCTTAACGTGAAGAACCTGCAGCTTGCGTGGACCATGCGTATCACCACCACCACCGGCGGCGGACGCCGTATCAGTGCCACACCACTGTCCATCAACGGCGTGCTGTACTTCACCGTGCCCAGCCACGCATGGGCCGTGGACGCGCGCACCGGCAAGCAGCTGTGGCAATTCGACTGGCCCAGCAAGGGCGGCGAAACCATCGGCAACCGCGGTGGCGCCGTGAAGGGTGACACCTTCTACTTCGAGACAGAAGACTGCAATCTCGTCGCACTCGACATCAAGACCGGCAAGGAGAAGTGGCACTCCTCGATTGGCGATCCCGATAAGTTCAACTTCGGTTCCGTCGCGCCAGTGATCGTGGGCAACCACGTGATGGTGGGCATCAGTGGCGACGATTTTGACGTTCCCGGTTACATTGAAGCGCACGATGCCACCACCGGCGAACGCCAGTGGCGCTTCTATACCCATCCCGAGCCCGGCACGCCCGAAGCCAAAACCTGGCCCAATGACGAAGCCATGACACACGGCGGCGGCATGACGTGGGTTGCCGGAACCTACGACCCGGAACTGAACCTCTACTACTTCGGCACAGGCAACGCGCAGCCCGTCATTGCAGGCAACAAACGCCCCGGCGACAACCTGTACACCGGCACCATCTGCGCGCTGAACCCGGATACCGGCAAGCTTGTCTGGTATTTCCAGCCGAACCCGCACGATACGCACGACTGGGACGCGGTGCAGACGCCCATCCTGATCGACGGTATTGTCGATGGCAAGCCGCGCAAGCTCCTGGCACAGGCCAGCCGCAATGGCTGGTACTTCCTAATCGACCGCACCAACGGCAAAGTGCTGAAGTCCACGCCCTGGTCCTGGCAGAACTGGACCTCCGGTGTGAAGGAAAACGGCCAGCCCATCGTCAATCCGGAAAAAGTGGCCCAGCCCAACGGCGTGATCGTGATGCCCGCACAGGGTGGCGCGGCCAACTGGTTCCCGCCCAGCTACAGCCCGAAGACCGGCCTCTTCTACGTACTGGCGTCGGACTCTGCCAGCATCTATTACCTTTTCGACACCAGCGATAAGCCTGAGGGCTGGGCCGGTAACGACCGCTTCGGCATGCAGAAGAACTACCTCCGCGCGCTGGACTATCGCACCGGCAAAACGAAGTGGGAGCATCTCTTCCCATCTTCCGGCGCGCGCTCCGGCATCCTGACGACAGCCACCAACCTGCTCTTCGCAGGAGACACCACATCGAACCTGGTCGCCTTCAACGCCGCAAACGGAACCATCCTGTGGCACGCAGGTCTCGGCGGCCCCGCCACCAACGGCCCCATCACCTTCGAACTGGATGGATTGCAATACGTCGTAATCGCAGCAGGTGACACCATGTACAGCTTCGTCCTGCGCTAAACCAGGCACTCTAAAACAAGGCCCGCGTCTCCAACCGGAGATGCGGGCCTTTCTCTTTTCTCCGAACAATCACTTGATTTAGTTCGCATCGCGAATGATATGCTTCGCACGCCGACATCGAGCCACCTCTCGTCGCAGCGAAACTTCCGCGGAGCCGCAATCCATGCCTGTCCTCTTAAACCGTCGCAACTTCCTGTCCGCCGCTGCGGCTATTTCTTCTTCCCCGTGGAGCAATGCTGCGGCAGCCATGCAGCCGGACCGTCCCACGGGCATCGCTCCGCTGAAGATTGAAGCTGTCGACGTGCTCGAATTCCACGGCCAGTACCAGCAGCGGGCGGGCATTAACAAACAGGCTCAGGTAAACCCCGAAGACATCTACGAGACCCTGCGCCCACCCGTTTACGTTGACCACCCCGGCGGCGAAACCACCGTGAAGTACGAGGCGATCTACCTTCGCATCCGCGCGACTGGCGGACTCGAAGGACTCTACGGCCCCATCGAGAAAGAACCGGCGATGGTGGTGCAGGAACGCCTTCGCCCCTTCCTCATCGGCAAGGACGCGCTCGCAGGCGAAGTCATGTGGGATCAGCTCTATCGCAGCGACCGCCACAGCCGCGACGGCTATTACATGATGGCCATCTCCGCCGTCGACAACACGCTGTGGGACCTGCGCGGCAAAGTCTATGGTGTGCCCGTCTACCGTCTTCTCGGCGGCCCTTCGCGCGACAAGCTCGAAATGTACGTCAGCGCCCTCGGTAGTTCCCTGGAACTCGACAAAGTGCGCACGCGCGCTCTGGAGCTGCAGAAACAGGGCTTCCGCTATCAGAAGTGGTTCATTGCCTATGGCCCCGGCTCAGGGCCGGAAGGCATGCGCAAAAATGTCGAACTGGTGAAGACGCTCCGCGAAACTCTCGGTGAAGACACCGAGCTTATGTTCGACACTTACAGCGGATGGGACCAGACCTACGCGCTCGAATGGGCGCACCGCGTGGAGCCTTACCGCGTGCGTTGGATGGAAGAGGTCACGCACCCGGAAAAGATTGGCAGCTTCGCAGAGATGCATCGCAGCACCACCATCCCAATTGCAGCAGGCGAACACTTCTACGGTCGTTGGGAGGTCCAGCGCTATCTCAAGGAGAATGCGCTCTCTGTCGTGCAGGCTGACCCCGAATGGTGCGGCGGCATCACCGAACTCATCAAGATTGGCACCGTCTGCTCGCTCTACGATGTGCCCTGCATCCCGCACGGCCACAGCCTGCGCGCCGCAGCACACACTATCTTCAGCCAGAGCCCTATGACCTTCCCGCTGGGCGAATACCTCGCCATCAAGATGCAGCACTACTACCACTTCGAGAAGAACCCCATGACGGTTGAAAACGCACACATCGCATTACCCACTGGCCCCGGTTTCAACGTTCAACTCGACCCCGCAAAGATCCTGTCGCAACGGGGAATCTAGCAGCATATGGGAATTCTTCCGTAGGAAAGAATCGAAAAAGGCGTCATGCTAGTCCCATGCTTCCACGCCGCCAGTTTCTGCTCAGCTCACTTGGCTTTGCCATACTTGAAAGCATCCCCGCAAATCTCCTTCGCGCCGCAACACCTGCGTTTCAAACGTTGCCCGCATGGAAGCCGGGCATGCTTGAGATTCATCACATCGCCACCAATCGTGGCAATAGCGCGTTGTTGATCCTGCCCGACGGCACCACCATGATGATTGACGCTGGAGCCATTTACGGTTCCACGCCATACCTCAGCGATCCAATGCCCTCTAGCCAACATCGCCCCGGCGAATGGATTGGCCACTACGCAAAACGGCGACTTCAAGCCGCTGACCTAAGCACCATTGACACCTTTCTGCTCACGCATCTGCACGGCGACCATGTCGGTTATCTTCCTCCGGACGGCCCGCTTTCACCCGACGGAACCTATCGCCTCACCGGTGTCTCCGACGTTGCCGCCATCGTTCCCATCCAGCGTTTCGTAGATCGCGCATGGCCTGACTACACCTATCCCGTGCCTGCTGAAGCGGACTTCCAGAAGAACTACCGAGCCTTCCTTCAAACGCAAAGCAAAGCCGGCAAGAAAGTCGAGCGTTTTCGCTCCGGCGTGAGTGACCAGTTCACCTTGCAGCACAGAGCATCCGACTATCCCGCATTTGAGATTCGGAATCTCATTGCCAACGGCGAAGTTTGGACCGGCAAAGCCGATCAGACAAGAAAGCTCTCCCCCGAACTATCGACGCTGAAACCTGCAGACTATCCCGCAGAAAATCCCTGCTCCTGCGCCATTCGTCTGCGTTATGGCAAGTTCGGTTACTACACGGGTGGCGACCTGACCAACGACACCAACTATGGCCGCGATCCATGGCGTGACACGGAGTCTCCTACGGCAGAGGCGTGCGGCCCGGTGAGTGTCGCCGTCACCAATCATCACGGCTATTTCAACGCCAACGGCGACCGCTATGTTCGAGCGCTGCAACCGCAAGTGTTTGTCATCCCCTCGTGGGACTCCGCACATCCCACCGTCAACGTGCTGAACACGCTCTACTCCAAGGCCATCTATCCCAAGAATCGAGACGTCTTCGCAACCGTCGTCAAACAGGAAAACCGTATCGCCAACAAGAAGACAGAAGACCTCAAATCGCGGACCGGTCACATCGTGATCCGCGTGGAACCCGGCGGAGACACCTTCGCAGTGCACATCGTTTCCAACATGGACGAAAGTGACACCGTAGCCGCAAGCTTTGGTCCGTACACCTCCTGAAGGAGCGGATTCCACGGTGCTATCGTCAAAGCACAGTCATAACCTTTGAGGTCCGTCGTGAAGCGTCTCATTCTTGCCGCCTTTGCCCTCACCGCATCGTTCGCCTTTGCGCAAAAGGGAGCCGTAGACTACCGCCTCTCGGAACAGCAGCGCTGGGCCGCGCACTCACACGCGATCACCATCACACGCGACACCTGGGGCATTGCACACGTCAAAGGCAAGACCGATGCCGATGCCGTATTCGGCATGATCTACACCCAGTGTGAAGACGACTTCAATCGCGTTGAGACGAACTATCTCGTCTCGCTCGGCCGCGTGAGCGAAGCCGACGGCGAATCGAAGTTATGGCAAGACCTTCGTCAGCAACTCTTCATTGATCCCGCCGTTCTCAAGCGCGACTTCAACGAAAGTCCTGACTGGCTGAAAGCATTGATGGAAGCGTGGGCTGACGGCGCAAACTTCTACTTGGCAAAACATCCCAACATAAAGCCACGTGCGCTGACACACTTCGAACCGTGGATGGCCCTCAGCTTCACCGAAGGCTCTATCGGCGGCGACATTGAGCGTGTGAACCTGAAATCGCTGGAAGACTTCTACGGGGCTTCCTCTGCGACGAAACAAGGCCGCATCGATACGCATAATGCTGTTGTCGCACAGCTTGCACAAGTGAATCGCGATGTGGAGCCTGGCGGATCAAACGGCGCAGCCATTGCCCCCGCGAACACTGCGAACCATCACGCGCTCCTGCTCATCAATCCGCACACATCATTCTTCTTCCGCAGCGAATTGCAGATGCAAAGCGAAGAGGGCCTGAACGCGTACGGCGCTGTTACATGGGGACAGATCTTCATCTATCAGGGCTTCAATGACCGCGTGGGATGGATGCACACCTCATCGAACGTGGACGCCGTAGACGAATTCAAGAACACCATCGTGAAGATCGGCGATAACGTTATCGGCTACAAGTACGGCGCAGAGACAAAGCCCTTCACACGCCGCACCATCACGCTGAAATACAAAGCCGCCGATGGCTCCACGAAGTCGCGCAGCTTTGAAGGGATCTCTGATCATCGCGGCCCCATCGTGCGCAAAGAAGGTGATCAATGGGTCTCAGTCGGATTGATGAACATTCCGATCAAAGCGCTGGAGCAAAGCTTCCTCCGCACCAAGGCACGCAGCTATGGCGAATACAAGAAGACGATGGAGTTGATGGCGAACTCATCGAATAACACCATCTTTGCCAGCGCCGACGGCGACATCGCCTACTGGCACGGCAACTACATCCCGGAGCGCGACACGCGCTTCGATTACACCAAGCCCGTCGATGGAACGAATCCCGCAACTGACTGGCAGGGGCTCACTGGGCTTGAACAGATTCCGCAGCTTCGCAATCCGCACAGTGGCTGGATTGAGAACGTGAACAATGCACCGTGGAGCGGCTCCGGCGAAAGCTCACTGAAGAAGAAGGACTACCCGCCCTACGTGGAGCAAGGCACGGAAACGGCACGCGGCATTCACATGGTTAAGGTGCTTAACGATCGCAAAGACTTCACGCTGGACTCGCTGCTGACCACCGCATTCGATCCGTATCTTCCCTACTTCGCAACAACGATTCCTGAATTGCTCAAGGCATACGACGCACTGCCGCAGGACAATCCACAACGCGCAAAGCTCGCACCGCAGATCGAAGTCCTACGCAAGTGGGATGACAAGTGGGCCGCCGACTCCGTCGCCACCACGCTCGCCGTTTATTGGGGCGAAGCCAGCGGCATGCCCGTAGCTCTGGCATCTCGCCGCGCCGGTATGTTGTGGGAGGAGTACGTCGTAGCCAACGTGTCACCGGCCGACCTGCTCGCCGGTCTGCAAAAAGCTACGGACAAGCTAACCGAAGACTTCGGTACATGGCAGAAGCCGTGGGGCGAAGTGAATCGTTATCAGCGGCTGGATGACAGCATCGTGCCGCACTTTGACGACGCGCAGCCCAGCATCGCAATTCCCTTCACTGCGTCCACATGGGGATCGCTAGCGGCGTTCGCGGCGCGCAGCTATCCCAACACGAAGAAGCGTTACGGCACCAGCGGTAACAGCTTTGTTGCTGTCGTTGAATTCGGCCCGGACCGCGTCCACGCACGCGCTGTCACGTGCGGCGGTGAAAGCGGCCATCCCGACTCAAAGCACTTCAACGATCAGCAGGACCGCTACGCCAGCGGCGATTTCCGCGAGGTCATGTACTACCCCGACCAGCTACGCGGCCACGTGGAACGCACCTATCATCCTGGCGAATAGCGTGACTTAAAGGTTGAAGAGTTCACGCAGGCGTTTTACCTGCGCGCGAGCCACGGGAATCTCTGTGTGCTTGCGGTCGTCCATGCGCAGCAGGTAGCTGGATTTGAACCATGGCACCACTTCGCGGATGTGCTGAATATTCACCACGAAGCTACGGTGCGCGCGCCAGAACGTTTCAGGATCAAGTTGGTCCAACAACTCTTCCAGCGTGCGGACATTACTCATGCCTTCCAGCGTTGGCGTCACCACGGAGATGGCGCCTTCTTCAATGGAAGCGAAGCAGATCTCCCGCTGATCCACCAACAACAGGCGTTGGGCGGAACGAACCACTACCTTGCCGGAACGCTGTTTGGGGGCCGTTACTGCTTGCTGCGCCTGTACTTCCAGCAGCTTCAGAAGGCTTTCCAGACGCTCCTCGGCGCTTGCCTGCGCTACGGGTTCCAGTTGTGTTTCGGCTGCTGCGGAAGATTGTCCTGTACGACGCAATCGCGCCTTTTCGACTGCAAGCGCAACGCGCTTTTCTTCAAATGGCTTCAGCAGATAGTCAATGGCGTTTACTTCAAACGCGCGCACCGCGTACTGATCGAACGCCGTGGCAAAGATCACCTCAGGCATGCGCAGCGAGCGGTCTTCCATGAGCCGTTTCAGCACGCCGAAGCCGTCCAGCCCCGGCATCTGCACATCCATGAAGAGGACGTCCGGCGCGTGGTCCAGCACGGTGGATACTGCTTCCAATCCGTTGGAGGCTTCAGCCACCACATCGACCTCGCCAGCGCGTTCCAGCAGGTAACGGAGTTCGCGCCGCGCCAGCGCTTCATCGTCCACAATGACTGCGTTCAAAGGCATTGGATATAGGGTACGCCTTTATGAATACGTGAGGAGTACCCATGAAAATGCCGGATGCAGAGTGATTTTCTGCATCCGGCATGATTTCGTTCGTGCGGTGTGGCCTTACATGTTGGTATGGCCGGAGCGCATCTCTTCGTTAAAGGTGGGGCGTGTGAATTCCAGCGCGTCCTGCAGGTGGTGCTCGTATTCCGCGTGGTGCGCCATCAGCGGTTCGGTGCTGGAGGCGTATTCAAACTTGGGGTCCAGCTTCAGGATGCCCTCGCCCGCGAGCGACTCGGCGGTCTTCTTCAGCTCTTCGATGGTGGTGTTCAAGTACTGGGCATCGCGCGGATCGGCGATCCAGACCGGTGCGCCGCCACCGAGCACGCCGCTCAGCCAGTAGATCTTGCTCAGCAGGTAGTCTGCGCGCTGCTGTGCGGTGGTGTCGTTGAAGATGAACTTGCCCTGCTTGGACGAGTAGTAGCGCGTGGTCACCGGCACGACCTGGCGATTGCCGCCGCTCTTGGTCAGTTCCATCTGGCCCTGGTCCAGAATTTTGCGCACAGCGTTGTAGATGAAGCCTTCCGCGAAGGGCTGTTCCGGCGCGGCAACCACTTCCGCAAAGGTCACGGTCATGCTGGCGCTGATCTTGGCCTTCAAATGCTGTTCTGCGGCCGTCTTGCCGTCCTCCAGCGTTGCGCCGCCGTGCACCACGTAGGTATCCGCGCCGGTGGTGGAAAGATGGAAGGGCCACTGCCAGTTCGTAAGGGAGACAGGTAGGCCACCCAACGTGACGAAAACATCCGGACGCGGGTTGGTGAGTCGCTTGGCTGACTCCGCCAGATAGGCATGCACTACAGGTGCGATGTTCGCCGCTGTAATGTCAAAGCCGGCGCTCAGTTCCAGCGTGAAGGTGTGGCCTTCGGGCGCGGAAACCAATGCCAGCGTGTACTTTTCCGTGGGAATGCCGTTGAATCCGGCGGATTCCTGCCCGTTCACCACTACCAGGCCAGCTTCCGCCGCGGCCTTCTGCACACCTTCTGCCAACTTCGTGTTCAAAGCGATTGCCATTTCCGTTCCTGTGTTTTCTGTGCGGCGCGGACCATCCGGTTCGCCGCGAATTTCCAAATTTTGCCTGACACTTTATGGTAACGCGAATGGGCCGGAAGGATGGCTTGCGAATCTGTCTCGTCTGCCATTTGGGCCTCCGCCTCGCCCATGACGGATATATTGGCGATTAAAGTGAAATCGCGCTGGTCGCCGTGAAGGACAACACGACGCTGGCGGAACTTACGGAGCCATGTAACAGTAAGGATTTTCGGGAGATAGCTTTGGTTTCTCGGCGGGAATTTGTTCAGGGAATGGCTGGATTGGCGGCGGCCTCCGCTACGACGCAGTTGCTGGGGCAGGCGGAGATGGATGCGAAGCCGGTGACTTCCTATCCGGATGGGCGGCCGGTCGCGCTGCTGCGGTTGAACGCCACGGATGCCGGGCCAATTCTGAAGCACGGACTGGGGCCCAACCAATGTGACTACCTCGGAGCGCGCGAGGCGATCTGTTTCCGCGACGGTGGTACGTATTACCTGCACTATGACGGCGCTGGGCCGAAGGGTTGGCTGGCGTGCCTGGCAACAAGCACGGATTTGAAGAAGTGGAAACTGCATGGGCCAGTGCTGGACCTTGGCGCTCCGGGAACAGATGACAGCGGCACGGCGACATCGCCATGGACGGTCTTCGATGGGCAATGGTGGCACATGTATTACGTGGGCTGCCGGACAACGACTCCTCCGCCGAACAGGATTCCTGCAGTACCGTACTTCACGCTGACGGCGCGCAGCAGGCATCCATACGGGCCGTGGGAGAAGCAGACGGAGGTTGTTCCTTTTCACACGCAGCCCGGCACGTATTACGCGGATACGGCCAGTCCCGGGCAGATTGTGAAGCAGGGGGATGAGTACCTGATGTTCTTCAGCGCTGCGGCATTTCATCAGACCGCTTCGCCGAAGAAGGTGCTGAGGCGGACGCTGGCGATAGCACGAACGAAGGATCTGAATGGTACGTGGACGGTGGATGCAAAACCGATTCTGCCGCCGGAGCAGCAGCTTGAGAATTCCGCGCTGTATTACGAACCTACGATCAAGACGTGGTTCTTGTTTGCAAACCACATTGGGCTGGATGCAAGTGGCGAGTATACGGACAGCATCTGGGTGTACTGGTCGAAAGACCTGACGAGGTGGGATGCGGAGAACCGTGCGACGGTGTTGGATCGCACGAACTGCCCGTGGGCGGTGAAGTGCATCGGGATGCCGTCGGTGGTGCAGGTGGGTAAGAAGCTTGCGATCTTTTACGATGCTCCGGCGCTGAATCCAGGGCACATGAAGCGCGATATCGGATTGGCGTGGCTGGACCTGCCGTTGCGTATTCCGTCGTGGTCATTACTTCCTGGGGTATCGACACATAGGCTTTTTCAAGTTTGCCCGCCTTAAAGCACCTGCTCTGCAAACGCGAAAACCCCGAAGAAGCGGCTACCATAGCAGGTAATGGCGAAGCGTTCGAAAGCAGCGGAACAGGTGCAGTCAGCGGAACCGGCGGAATCGCTGGAAGACCGCCTGCGCTATCAGTTTCGTAATCCGGAGCTGCTGCGACTGGCGCTGACGCATAGTTCGCTGGCCTTTGAAAAAGGCGACGGCACACCCAACCGCACCACGGAAGACAATGAGCAGCTTGAGTTTCTGGGCGATGCCGTGGTTGGCCTCATCGTTACGGAACTGTTGATTCAACACTTCCCTGACCGCCGTGAAGGCGACCTGACCCGCATGCGCGCCAT